>DATDVS010000045.1:0-4929 GCA_036517535.1 Minisyncoccota bacterium | reverse complement strand
GGATAGCGTCGCCGGAAAAAACAAATGAACAGCTTGAAAGATCAGGGCCAGGGCGGAAGACAAGATTATTCCAAATAAAACTATCCGGGCGCTTACCATTTTCCTAAAAATAATTGATGACGCCAGCATCAAGAGGAAGCAGGAAAAAATGAACCAGAAGCTGCCCACATCAAACATCGTCCCAAAAAACGACAGCTGCTGGGCGGAAGAAAAGAAAGCTGAAAGCAGCACGACCAGAACCACTATAAATCCGGCAACCAGGAGCGGAGACTTCGGCAGAACTATCTTGCCGTCGGAGAAACGAGCCACCGTCCAGAAAACGATTGAAACCACGAGCCCCACCACCAGGAGCAGTCCCTTGGAAATCTCCACCGGAAAGCCGGTAAAAGGCAGAAAGAAAAGCGGTAAAAGCGTAACGACCAACAATAATGACAAGAAAGAAATTCTGTCCAGCGCTTTTGATAACATACGTAGATTATACTACTCGAGTATTAAATCACAATGTTGATAAGTCGATTTTTGACGTAAATTACCTTTTTCGGCTCCCCGGATAGATACTTAAAAACTGCCGGGTTTTTCAGGGCTTTGTTTTTTATCTCTTCCTCCGGTTCATTTACGCCTATCATTATCTCCGCCCGGACCCGGCCATTCACCTGGACGGCAATTTTTACCTCATCATCTACAATCATAGTAGAGTCCCACTTCGGCCATTCTGATAAATGTATTGTTTTCTTCTCTCCCAGGTTGTGCCACAACTCTTCTGTTATATGAGGTGCAAAAGGCGCGAGAAGTTTGAGTAAAGTTTTAAAGTTGAAAATTGAAAGTTGAAAGTTATTTTTTTCTACTTCGTTTACAAAAATCATGAGAGATGATATTGCGGTATTGAATCTCATTTCTTCTATATCTTCTGAAACCTTCTTAATTGTTTTATTGAGGAATTTTCTTAAATTCACCTCACCCGGCCTTCGGCCACCCTCTCCTTGCCAAGGAGAGGGGCTGGGGGTGAGGTCGGTAAGACGTATTCCGATTTTCCATACTCGCTCCAAAAATCTCCGCGGGCCGATGATGGCCTCCTCGCTCCAGGCGATGGCCTGGTCAAAGGGGCCCATAAACATCTCGTAAAGTCGCAATGTGTCGGCCCCGTAAGTTTTCACTATGTCATCCGGATTTATGACATTGCCGAAACGCTTGGACATTTTACGTCCATCCGCCCCGCCGATTAGACCCACGCTCTGGAGCCGGTGAAAAGGCTCCGGATAGGAAACAACCCCAATGTCATATAAAAACTTGTGCCAAAAACGGGCATATATGAGGTGCCGAGTGGCGTGTTCGGCCCCGCCGACGTATAAATCAACGGAATTCCAATATTTCTGCTTGTCCTTGTCGACAAGAGCTTTTTTATTGTTCGGGTCCATATAGCGGAGATAATACCAAGAAGACCCGGCCCACTGCGGCATCGTGTTGGACTCGCGCCTGTAAGTTTTCCCTTTAATTTTTACATTTATCCATTTTGAAATAGCGGCAAGCGGCGACTCCCCCGTGCCGGTGGGCTCGTAGGATTTGACTGCCGGCAGGATGACTGGCAAATCCTTTTCGGGGATCGAAATCACCTTGCCGTTATGATGTAGCACTGGTATCGGCTCGCCCCAGTACCTCTGGCGAGAGAATACCCAGTCGCGAAGTTTATAATTTACTTTCCGCTCTACCCAGCCTTTTTTTACCATGAAATTTATGATGTCCTCCCTCACCTCGCCCCATTCCCGTCCTGCGAATTCCTTCGGTTCAGTGAGAATGCCGTTTTTTATGATGGGTTTTTCTTTACCCTGCAGAATTTCAAAGTCGCGCAACTGCCCAGCGGGAGTTAGTTGTTTTTGTATCTCTTCCGCGGTAAGCCAAAGCGCGTCATGCTTCATCTTACCTTCCACTTCATCCTGCTCTACATGTTCATCATTTTCAAGTTGAAAATAAAAATTGGAAAAGTGCGCAAAACGATTTTCTTTTTTCTGGCCGTGATAAAATTTGCTGTGGGTATTCGGCAAGGTTCTTATTAATTTAAGATTCAAATAACCCGTTTCTTCTTTGATTTCGGCGCGAGCTGCATCAAGAGCAGTCTGTCCAGGTTCTATACCTCCGGTGATAAAAGTTGTCCAGAGAACAGCTTTCCACTTGAGACAAAGATATTTTTCTTCCGACCAATGCTTCACAATCGCTGATATTGCGCTTCGTTCTACCATCGGCAACTCCGGTTTTATTACTGATTCTCTCTCGCCGATATCTAGGCGCTCCACCACTGGATGAAGTGGTATGTTGAATTTTTTTGCAAAAGCCCAGTCGCGCTCGTCGTGCGCACTGCAGTTTACGATGCCACTGCCATAATCCATGATTGCGTATGAGGCAACCCATATCGGCAGTTCCCTCTTAGCCGGTTCATACATTGCGTATCGGCCGGTAAAAATGCCGTCTATTTTTTTCACATACTCCACTCCCAGCTTGGCCCGCTCGGAGAGCATTTTTTTAGCATATAGAAGTATCTTCTTTTCATCCGGTAAGTCTTTTACTAATTTTGGAAGTAAAGGATGGTCCGGGGCAATAACGGCAAACGTCTGGGCCATGTAGGTCTGGGGCACGGAATCATACGCCTCATAAATAATGTCGGCGCCTTTGACTTGACATTTAATATTAACGCCCTCAGAGCGGCCGATCCAATTCTTCTGCATCTCTTTTATGGATTCCGGCCACTCCACCAGCTTTAAATCCTCCAGCATCCGGTCCGCATAGTCCGTAATTTTTAGGACCCATTGGCGCATCGGCTTTTTCTCCACTACTGCTCCACACCGTTCGCATTTCCCGCCCTCGACATCCTCATTGGCCAGCACTGTTTTGTCCACCGGGCACCAGTTTACCGGCTCATTCGATTCATAGGCAAGCCCCTTTTCCAAAAGTTTGAGGAAAATCCACTGAGTCCATTTATAAAATTTTGGGTCGGTCGTATTCACTTCCCTCGACCAGTCATAGTCGAGGCCGATCAGCTTCAATTGTTCCTTGTATCGAGCTACATTTTTGGCCACTGCGATCTTAGGATTGGTTTTGGTCTTTATCGCATAATTCTCCGCCGGGAGCCCGAAAGCGTCGAAACCCATCGGGTGGAGGACATTGTAGCCCTGCATGCGCTTCATGCGGGAGATGACGTCGGTGGCAATATAGCCCTTCGGATGCCCCACATGTAGCCCCTCTCCCGAAGGATATGGAAACATGTCGAGGATATAATATTTTGGTCCGACCTTGTGTCGGACTCCGACTTTGGTCGGAGTTGGGTCTATGGAACGATAAATTTTCTTTTTTTCCCACTCTTTCTGCCATTTCTTTTCGATTTTCTTGTGGTCATAGGCGCTCGCCATATAACCTCCATACTACCTAAAAAGAGGCTCTTTTGCAAAAAGAAAAATATCAGCGCAAAAGTTATCTTACGGGGAGGGGCTTGGAATATAGATTAGGATTTATGTCTCGCTCAAAGCAAAATCTGCCCGCTTGGTGAACCCAGGACCCGCCTTCATATGGATAAGGCTTGGCTTGCGAGAGCTCGGCATTTTTACTTGATTCCTTGTTGAAGTCGGCGCAAAGTTCATAACTTGTGCTGCTTAACTTTTTATACTCATAGGCTTTTTTGTTCTGTTCATCAATCGGCAGGACAAAATAATTGTCTGTGCCGATGCTGTCTTCTAATGATACCGGCAAGGCGCCTTTTACGGAGTAGTAATAATTAATCTGATTATTAATGCTCATAAGGTCGCTCACTTTCTGATCATCATATTTGTACATTCTCTGGGTGCGCGGCGAGCCAAGTACGGCAAAACCCCAAAGGATAGAGGCAAGCGCTACGATGCCCGCCACTACCCTCCAGATATTGCGCGATCGTGCAGTCAGCCTGCCTAAAAGATCTTGTATGTAGTAAGTAAACACCAGTCCCGCGATTACCAGAAGCACCAGAACTTTCAAAACAAACCCGGCATTTAACTCCTGGCCGTCGATAAAATAATAAATGACGGTGATCAGATCTACGGCAATGGCGAGGCCGGAAAGGAACAGGGTCACATATGTCACCCAGCGGTGAAAGCCCGCGCTTTGCTTTTCCGGATTTACTTTGTAGTCCCGCTCGAGGAACCACATCAGTAAAATAAAGATTGGGGAAAAAATTATAAGCACCGCTACCGGCCAGGAAATGGACTGACTGGTAAAGTAGCTGCCGGTCACCTGCGGGTAGATAGTGTTGATGATAGTGAAGAGCAAGTTTACGAGGCTCACCACCAGCGTGTAGAGAGCGGCCATCGCCCCCAAATTCAAGAAGAAATCTTTCGCGCTAAAACCGATTTTTGTTTGTGGTTCCATAAATATATGTTAGTTATTATTATTAATACCCTTATTATACCACACCGCCGTATGGGCCAGTGAAATAAGCCGGCCACTCAATTTTTCGGGTATGGCAAGCTCTCCGGCCTCCACTTCCCCACCCATACCTGACATCGCCTCTAGGAGTGCATAGCCGAGCGAGGATGCGGCCGACTCAGTGGCATAGGAAGTGAGGATCACGAAGAGCGGTTTGTCGCTTAGAACTTTTTTCATATGCGCCAGAAGCTTCGGCAGGGCTTCCTCTATCTTCCACACCTCCCCCTTCGGCCCCCGGCCGAACTTGGGCGGGTCCATGATTATTGCATCGTATTTGTTGCCGCGCTTGGCTTCGCGCTCCAGGAATTTAATCGCGTCGTCTTCGATCACCCGCATCGGTAAATTTTTTAAATCAGGATTTAAATCCTGATTTTCTTTCGCCCACTTCAGAATTTGCTTGGAGGCATCGAGGTGCGTCACTTCCGCACCAGCCCGGAGAGCAAACAAGCTCGCCACGCCAGTGTAGCCGAATAAATTTAAAAACTT
>DATDVS010000044.1:0-18460 GCA_036517535.1 Minisyncoccota bacterium | reverse complement strand
AAATTCGGCATCAAATTGGTGCCGGAAGTCAATTTGATTTAACCAGTAATGGTGTATAATTGAGCCATGAATAAACAAAAAGGCAATGTAATAATTTGGTTTTTGATCGTCTTATTAGTAGTCGGCGGTTTGGTTTACCTTACCATTAACAAGGCTGGTACCCCTGCCGGGGAAGAGCCTGTAAACACGCAAAACAATATGGATAATAACGCACAAGTGGCCAAGTCTGGAGATGTAGTTTCCATGAATTACACGGGAAAATTAGAAAGCGGAGTTGTTTTTGATTCAAATGTGGATCCAAAATTCAATCATGTACAGCCGTTTGAATTTACACTGGGCGCCGGGCAAGTCATCAAGGGCTGGGACAAGGGCATAGTGGGAATGAAAGTCGGCGAGAAAAAGACCCTGACGATATCGCCGGAGGATGCATATGGCGCGGGAGGCATCCCGGGAGTTATCCCCCCGAACTCCACCCTCCTTTTCGACGTAGAACTCTTATCAATTAAATCTGGCAATTAAATAAAAATAAATGGAACAAAATAAATTATATAAGGCAGGATTTGTTTTACTCATCATACTTTCGGCATATTTCGGCATTCGGGCTTTAGCGGAGCTCAAAACTCTGAATACGGCTGGGAACAAAGAGGCCAACACGATCACTCTCTCCGGCCACGGCGAGGTCTCGGCAGTGCCGGACATCGCTGGTGTTTATTTTACAGTTGAATCCAGTAAGGCGACGCAAGCCGCATCGAGTGACGAAGTAAATACTAAAACCAAAAAAATCCTCGATTTTCTAAAGTCGAACGGAGTGGCTGAGAAAGATATAAAGACCGAGGGCTATAATTCCTACCCGAAATATTCCAATGGCGAGCCCTGCCCTCTTTATTATGTGGAAGGCGGCATGATGCCTCCTTGCCGGACGGAGTCCAAGATCGTGGGCTACACCGTGTCGCAGAGCGTAAGCGTGAAAATCCGCAAGGTGGATGATGCTTCAAAAATAATTGACGGCATAAATAAAATTGGCGTCAGCAATATGTCCGGTCCGAACTTCACCATCGATGATGAAGATGCCTTGAAAGCAGAAGCCAGAAAGAAAGCCATAGCCGAGGCCAAAACGAAAGCGGAAATTCTGGCAGATGACCTCGGCGTCAGGCTCGGCCGAGTTACGAGCTTTACCGAAAGCGGAAACGGCATTTATCCTATGATGTATGCGGGCAAAGCCACCCTCGATTCCGCCGCCACTCCGGTCCCGGAACTACCTAAAGGTGAGAATACTATCAGCTCGGATGTGACCATCACTTACGAAATCAGATAGACCTCTCCCTAACCCTCTCCTTGTCAAGGAGAGGGAAAAGAAAGGGTGAGGTTGCATTTTTACCCTTTATGGAGTATATTTAAAAGAGCCCTGCGAGGGGCTTTTTTAAAATAATCAATATTAATTTCTAAAGAAATGTCAAAAATTATCGAGTATTTAAAGGAAACAAGAGGCGAGCTCAAGCACGTGATCTGGCCGTCAAGGAGCCAGACCATTTACTACACGCTGATCGTGATAGTGCTCTCCGTCCTCGTAGCCTACTTTCTAGGGGTGTTCGACTTTCTTTTCTCAAAAGGGCTGGGAAAAATTTTAGGTAGTTAAAAGTTATCGAGTTCATAAAGT
Source organism: Minisyncoccota bacterium (assembly GCA_036517535.1). Taxonomy (GTDB): domain Bacteria; phylum Patescibacteriota; class Minisyncoccia; order Phycocordibacterales; family UBA9973; genus UBA9973. The sequence goes on along the minus strand of DATDVS010000044.1, from coordinate 16,803 downwards.
TATAAAGGAAATACTTTAAAAACTTTATAACATTATAAACTTTAAGAAATAAAATCATGGCAAAACAAGAAACGGAAGGGGCAAGAAACTGGTATGCCATTCATACCTATGCCGGATACGAGAACGTCGTTCTGCGTAATTTGCGTCAACGCATAGATTCGCTCGGTATGCACGATAAAATTTTCAATGTAATCGTGCCGGTAGAAAAGAAAGTAAAGATCAAAGGTGGCAAAAGGGTGGAGGTGGAAGAAAAGATCTATCCGGGCTACGTGCTTGTCGATATGATCGTGACCGATGATTCCTGGTATGTGGTGAGGAATACCCCCCGGGTTACCGGGTTCGTCGGGGCGGGAGTAAATCCAGTTCCTTTGAAAAAGGAGGAAGTGGATTACCTTTTCAAGAAAATGGATCAGGGGACTGCCAAGCACTCGATCGATCTCGCCATCGGGGAGAGCGTCCTCATCACCGACGGCCCGTTCAAAGACCTTGAAGGCAAGGTAAACTCCGTCGATGGTGAGCGGGGCAAGGTGAAAGTGCTCGTTTCGATGTTCGGCCGGGAAACGCCGGTCGAGCTCGATTTCTTGCAAGTTAAGAAGATTTAAGATAATCTATAAACTCAAATGGCAACCAAGAAAGTTACAAAAAACATAAAAGTGCTGGCAACGGGGGGAAAGGCAACTCCGGCGCCGCCGCTCGGCCCTACGCTCGGGCAGGCAGGCATAAACATCGGGGACTTCGTCACTAAATTCAACGCCGCCACCAAGGACATGATGGGCGAGCCGGTGACCGTGCATATCGTTGTATATGAAGACCGAAGCTATGATTTTACCGTTACCACTTCTCCGGCTACAGGGCTAATACTTAAGGCCGCGGGAGTCGAGAAGGGTTCCGGCAATCCGAATACTAACAAAGTGGGCAAGATCACTCGCGCCCAGGCGGAAGAAATTGCCCAGAAAAAAATGAAGGACCTCAACGCCAAAGACATGGCTGGCGCGGTAAAAATCATCGCCGGCTCTGCACGAAGCATAGGTATCGATGTTAAATAAAACCCCAACTCCGTATTTAACTAATCTAATTAAAAAACTTGCTCCGAAAGTCGGCGCGAAAGTTATTGTCGAGCCAGAGTGGGGTATTGCCGCGCAAATAGTTTATAAAAATGGAGTAGTGCGATCGCTGCGATACCTTTCCCTGGACCTAAATCATATAGCCTCGTCTGACATAGCCAAGGACAAGGACTATGCGAAGTTTTTTCTAAATAAAAATGGCTATCCTGTGGCCGAAGGGCAGACAGTATTTTCAGATAGCTGGGCACAGGTGTTAAAAAGCAATCGGAAAATTCCGCATGGACTTCGGTATGCAAAAAAGCTGGGCTTCCCCGTAATAGTAAAACCAAATAGCAGCAGCCAGGGTTCGGGCGTATCCGTTGCCTACAATCAGAGGGAACTAAAAAGTGCTCTTATAAAAATATTCAAGAGCGATAGAATCGCACTTGTGGAGCGCTATTCGCCGGGGCATGATTACAGGGTAGTTGTGTTAGATAATGAAGTCATATCCGCCTATGAGCGCATACCGCTGTCGGTAGTGGGAGATGGCAAGAGTTCAGTAATTCAGCTTTTAAAAAGGAAAAATAATTTATTTATAAAACAAGGCAGGGATACACGAATAAATTTTAAAGACTCGCGAATAAAAGATAAATTGCGTAGGAGAGGGCATACCTTCAAAAGTGTTCTAAAAAAAGGAGAGAGGGTATTTATGTTACACAACGCTAACCTCTCTACTGGCGGGGATTCAATTGACGCGACGAAGACCACGCATGCAGGCTTCAAGAAGATTTCCATAGATATAACCAAAAAAATGGGGTTGCGAATTTGCGGAGTAGATATAATGATTACCAAAGGCGATATAACCAAGAACCCGAAAAAATGTAAATACTTCATTATCGAAATAAATGCTGCTCCCGGGCTCGACCACTATGTCACTACCGGCCCAGCTCAGCGAAAAATAGTGGAAGCCATGTATTTGAAGATTTTAAAGGCGCTTGGCAAGCGCGATTAATATTAGTATATTTAAGAAATGAAAAAGCCCACCAAAAAGAGCAAAAGGCCTTCCTGGGACGAATATTTTATCGGTATGGCTAAATATGTGGGCACTCGCGCTACCTGCGATCGGGGCCGAAGCGGCTGTGTGATTGTCCGCGATAAAAGGGTTATTTCTACAGGATATGTGGGCTCGTCTCCCGGACTTCCGCATTGTGATGATGTCGGGCATGACATGCACATGGTGATAAACGAGGATGGGTCAAAGTCGGAGCATTGTATCCGTACGGCTCATGCGGAAGCGAACGCCATTGCCCAAGCCGCGCGTTTCGGTGTGGCGCTGGAAGGCGCTACAATATACTGCAAGATGGTGCTATGTCATGTCTGTACCAAATTGGCAATAACGGCTGGCATAAAAAGGGTAGTGGCCGAGATGGATTATCATGCCTCAAAAAGAAGCAGAGATATACTTAAAAAAACAGGGGTAAAATTAGAAATACTGAACAATAAAGTAGAAAAATACTCCCGCCAATAATTTTTTATGATCGACTTAAAAGAATTGCAGAAAGAAGTGGTGCGCAATAAGGCAGAAAAAGGTTTTAATATGACCGATACGGCTCTGGAATTCTGCCGAGCGCATGAAGAACTCTCCGAAGCATTTTCTAAATACAATAAAGACCAGGCTGGCGTGGCGGAGGAGTTCGCCGATGTCATGATCTTCATTCTGGGCATGTGCGAGAAGATGGGCTTTGATCTAGAGAAAGAGCTGGTTGCCAAGATAGAAAAGAATAAAAACCGTAAATATAAAAAAGAAAAATCGCCAGATGGTAAGGATGTTTTCATTCGAATAAAAACGGAGGAAGACCCTTAGAATTTGTTTACTATCCTGACGGCCGTCAGAATAGTAAACATTACTTAAGAATAATATCATGCTCGCCGCGTTTGATGTCGAAGCGGTCTATTTCTTCGTCTAGATGCATGACCAGGCCGAACTTGCCGAATAAATCCATCAGGGTGTCGGCTATTTTTTTGGCTTTATAGCGCAAAGTATTATGCACGAACCTGGTGGCCCGGAGCTCGGCCAAGTAAACCAGAGCGGGGAGGTTGCCCGTCAGCCTATTAGAAATCTTATAGCCCATTGCCGTGTAATATTGTTTTTCTTCCAGAGAAACATTCAACTTTTTTAGCCTATCTTCTTGTTGTTTCAGGAAGGACTCGGCTTTATCTTTTAACTCCGGTGGTAGCTCCTCAATATACCACGTCTCAAAACCCAAGTCCGTGGTAAGCAGCGGCATCCTCTGGGTAACAGCGCGATGTCTCTGTAAGTCGCGAAAGGATCCGAAGTCGAGCAGGAATTCAAATTGAATTGTTCCGGCTTCGGCCAGGTGTTTGGGCAGCTCGGTCTTGGGCGGCCTCTCCTCCAGGATTTTCTTGGGCAGTAAACCAGTATTTATAGAATTATTAATTACTTTAAATTCTGGAGAATTTTTATTGTGATAATAATAATCTTCCTTCATCCAATACTCATTGTATTTTTCTGTTTCCTCATAGCGTTTATGACCGAAAGAATTAGGGAATGCTATTTGCAGTGCTGACTCGATCGCTTCTGCTGTGTTTCTCGCCTCGAGTAGGGGATGATGGCGCAGAATGGCCACCTTGTCTGCTGCTTGGCGTAAATTTGTATGCCAAGCTATGTTTGTGGCTGACCCAGCTGGCAGGAAACCTCTTAGTATGTCAAAAGCTCGAGCAGCGATTGCTTTGTTGTATATAATTTCTTTCTCACCTGCATTCATTGGAAATTGAGTTTTTAAGTATTCTTTTGTAGTTTCTAGGGCATCTATATAAAATTTTCTGTATGATTCCAATAGTTCTTCTCCTTCTTTTGTACCAGCGGGATTTTTAAAAGGTTGAACCTGGTAGTCAATGTACCTAGTAGAAGATTCTTGCCCGGAATAAAGCGGCCAGTCTTGAATAGCTTTAGCTGTAAGCATAGAAATTCCTTCGATGAATAGTGAGGTGGTGCCGCAGTCGCCGATAGACTTGTGGCCGTAGCCCACATAGAAATTTTTCATGAAATTGTCTGCTCCTTTTTCCGATAAGATCTTTAAATGGCTTTCGAGCCCCCCGATCGAGCGCGAATGGAGCGCTTGGAGCATGGCTGCCGCCTCCGGGCCTATGGTAGAGCCGGTATCGAGCACGATGATCTTGCCTCCGCCCTTTATATCTACGGTTGTGTGTTTGAGGTCCTCAACGTTTATTGCCGGCATATTTCTTAGTATACTTTTCTTATCGATTTAGCGAAACATTGACAAATTTTCCTCAAAATGCTACTCTTAATACATCATTCTCATCGTCTATTATTTCTTTTGACATATTGGGAGTGACCCATTATGTACACACAACACCCTAGTAGAGGGCCAAAGAAATTTGGCCGTTCCACATCGTCTTTTCATTCAAAACCCCGCTTAGGTGGTCGGCGTTTTCCTGTATCCAGAAATAAAAGGTCTCGGGGCGAGCGGATAGACTTTTCGCGTTTCGTCAAGAAAGGGGAAAACGTAGAAGAGAAGGCGTATGTGTCCAAGCACACCTTTGCCGACTTTCCGTTCAACGCTCAAATTCAAAAAAATATTGTTCGAGCAGGGTATGTTAGTCCGCGCCCTATTCAGGACCAATCTATCCCAGCAATGCTAGAGGGGAGGGATGTTTTCGGCATGGCCAATACCGGTACAGGCAAGACTGCCGCCTTCCTACTCCCTTTGATTGAAAAGATCGTAAAGACGAAAGGACAGAATAAAAGGGAAACGGTGCTGATCGTGGCGCCGACGCGGGAGCTGGCGTTGCAGATTGAAGCTGACTTTAAAACTTTGGCTTTCGGGCTAGGCATGTTCTCCGTGGCTTGTGTAGGTGGGTTACCTATAATGAAGCAAATCCGGGAGATAAAAATGGGAGTGTCGTTCGTAATCGGTACCCCGGGCAGACTGCGCGACCTGATTGAAAAAAAAGTACTAGACCTGTCGACTTGCTATTCGGTGGTGCTCGATGAGGCGGACCGCATGCTCGACATGGGCTTCAAAGACGACATGCTTTTTATTATCGGCAAGACCTCGAAAGAAAGACAGACACTTTTCTTCTCGGCTACGCTCTCGCCGGATATCAGAAAAATAACGGAACAATATTTAAAAGACCCAGTTTTCATTTCGGTGGTTTCCGGCGAGACGGCGAAAAATATTGATCAAGATGTCATTCGGGTACGAAGCAAAGAAGAGAAAATAGAAAAGCTACATGAAGTTTTGAAAAAGGACGGCTCGGACAAGGTGCTTATCTTCCGCGAGATGAAGCATAGCGTGGATACCTTGGCCAAAGAGCTTGCACATGCTGGATTTAAAGTAGGAGGCATACATGGCGACAAGCGTAGCCGGGAACGTATCCGTATTCTTGATTCCTTTAAACAAGATAAAATAAACGTTCTAATCGCGACCGATGTAGCCGCCCGCGGTCTCGACATCCCGGATGTGACCCATGTCATCAACTACGATGTGCCGCAGACCTACGACACCTATGTGCATCGCATCGGTCGGACCGGTCGTTCCGGCAAAAAGGGCACAGCATTGACTTTCGTGCCCGCTTAAATAAAAAATTCCCGTATCGGGGATTTTTTATTTTGCCTTTACTTTATTAGTCCAGCTTTTAGGAGAGTGGCGTAGGCGCCGTTTTTCTTCATGGTGCGCAGGCCCTTAGTAGAGAGGGTGACAGTGATTGATTTATTAAGTTCAGGTATAAAAACCTTTTTCTTTTGAAAATTTAAAAACCTCCGCTTCTTGCCAGTGGGGTTAAACTGGGTCGCACGAGTGCGGTTGGAGTAGCCTCCGCCGACAATTGAAGTCTTTTTGGTTACTGCATCTATTCTCATATAAGTCTCACCATGCTAACATAAAAAGTATATGGGTGCAACAGATATAGTTTTCTACATAGTAATACTGATAATGTCCGTCGTGATCCATGAGATCTCGCACGGCTTCGTGGCGGAGAAATTTGGCGACAAAACCGCGCGCTTCGCCGGGCGGCTCACCTTAAATCCTCTCCGGCACCTCGACCTTTTCGGCTCGGTACTCTTGCCCGCACTCCTGGTAATTTCCAACACGGGGATAATTTTCGGCTGGGCCAAGCCGGTGCCTTATAATCCGGATAATTTAAGCAACAAGAGATGGGGCACGCTCGCGGTAGCCGCGGCCGGCATCCTCGCCAACCTTTTCATCGCGACCCTTTTCGGTCTTGTCTTGCGTTTCACTGCCGCGTCAAATTTCTCCGAAGGGTTTTATTTCATGACCTCGGCGATTGTATTGGTGAACATTGCGCTAGCCGTCTTTAACCTCCTACCTATTCCGCCGCTCGATGGCTCCAAGATACTTTTTTCATTCCTACCCTCATCCTGGGCTCCAGTTTTGGCATTTCTCGAGCAATACTCGTTTTTCTTGATCGTGGTTTTTATCATTTTCTTCCCCGGGTCCTTATACCCCATAATGGCCTATTTATTTCAACTGATTACGGGACTACCCATCTAAGGTTTGCATTTTTATAGGCTTTGTAGTAAATTGTATAAGTTTTCAACGGAGTCTTCGGACTCTTTTTAATTAGGAAATGCCTACAATTAATCAGCTTATCAAGAAGAACAGAACCAAAACCCGCCGCAATGACAAGACGGTGGCGCTGACGCGCGGGTTCAATGTGCTTAAGAACCGCCCGGTATTTTTCTCTTCGCCTTTCAAACGGGGAGTATGTACTAAAGTCTCCACCACTACTCCAAAGAAGCCGAACTCGGCCCTCCGCAAGATCGCCCGCGTACGCCTAACCAACGGTATGGAAGTCACCGCCTACATCCCGGGCGAGGGCCACAATCTCCAGGAACACTCGGTGGTCATGCTCCGTGGAGGCCGCGTGAAGGACTTGATCGGAGTGCGATATCACATCGTGCGCGGAGTGCTCGACACCCAGGGGGTAGAGAAGCGCCGACAAGGACGATCCCTATACGGCAACAAGAAGCCAAAGAAAGAGGCAAAAAAGTAGAAAGTTATAAAGTTCATAAAGTCATAAAGTAAAAATGAGACGCAAAGTAAAAAATAGAAATATCGTAGAGCCGGATTTCATTTACAACTCCCAAAAGTTGGAGAAGTTCATTAACTACATCATGTGGTCCGGCAAGAAGGAAACAGCGCGTAAAGTAATGTACGCGGCTTTTGACGTTATCAAGGAAAAGACCGGCAACCCCAACCCGCTGGAGATTTTTGATCTGGCTATGAGGAACGCGGGCCCGATGACCGAGGTCCGCTCCAAGAGGATCGGAGGCGCCAACTATCAGGTTCCTCGTGAAGTGCGCCCAGAGCGCCGGCTGGCGCTGGCTATGCGCTGGATTCGCGACGCGGCTCGCGGCGGCAAGGGCAAACCAATGCATTTGAAACTCGCTGATGAAATAATTGCCGCTTCCAAGAACGAAGGCTCCGCAATTAAAAAGAAAGAAGACACCCACAAAATGGCCGAGGCCAACAAGGCTTTTGCCCATTTTGCCTGGTAATTTAATGAAAAATCCCTTCGAAGGTTTTATAAAAAAGATACAGCCCAAGAGGTCTAACCCAACAGAAAACACTTTCCACCAAGCGGAAGAAAACCCTTACTCTTTGTTAAAACCAAGAGAAGATTTACAACGAGCATACGATTTACTGGGTACGTTGTTTAATAACTACTACCGCCGAGGGTTAGAAGACCGAGAACAGTTAAGAGCGGCTATTGAAAGTTGTAGTGACGAAGAGCTAGAAAATTTTTACGAAGCTATTGAAGTAAAAATAGATAGGGGATTATTTCGGCCGGAGAATCCAGGTACAAAGCAAGAGGAATTTGATCAAGAACAAAGAAAATGGGTCACGTTTTGTGACTTGGTAGATAGTTTAGTACGCGAAGTTTATAATAATCGCAAAAAATAGGCAACTTTTATTTAAACTTTGAGGTTTGCAAAAAACACTGCAATACGCTATATTATGCGTAGCGCATTTGGCGCTTTTTTATTGCCATGGAACGGGATTACCCACTAGAAAAAGTTAGAAACTTTGGAATTATCGCTCACATTGATGCGGGCAAGACGACCACGACTGAGCGTGTGCTTTTTTATACCGGGGTTTCCCATAAAATCGGCGAAGTGCATGAAGGCGAGACGGTTACCGACTGGATGGAGCAGGAGCGCGAGCGCGGGATCACCATTACTTCTGCGGCGGTCACTTGTTTTTGGACTCCGACTTACGATCTAAAGAATAAGAATCTCAAGCATCGTTTTAATATTATCGATACCCCGGGACACATCGACTTCACCGTAGAGGTGAAGCGTTCGCTTCGCGTACTCGACGGCGCCGTAGTCGTTTTTGACGGCGTAGCCGGCGTAGAACCGCAATCTGAAACCAACTGGCGCTATGCCGACGAGGCAAAAGTGCCGCGCATTTGCTTCATAAATAAACTGGATCGCACCGGCGCATCATTCGAGCGCTCCTATGCGACGATTCTCGAGCGGTTGAACAGGAATGCGGTTCGCATGCAGACCCCGATTGGGCTGGAAGATAAATTCGAGGGAGTCATAGACCTGCTCCGCATGAAGGCCTATTACTTCGAAGGGGAGATGGGCAACACTGTCGTGGAAAAAGATATTCCGGAGAATCTGAAAGCGGAAGCGGAAAAGTACCATCATGAGCTTGTTGAAAAAATAGTTGAGACGGATGATGTGCTCATGACCGAGTACCTCGACGGCATGGTGCCAAATACCGAAACTCTCAAAAAAACTCTCCGCAAAGCGGTGATCGGGAACATAATTTTCCCCGTTTTCGCCGGTTCCGCTCTCAAGAACAAGGGCGTACAGCTCGTGCTCGACGCGGTGGTGGATTACCTGCCGGCGCCGACCGACATCCCGCCTATCCCGGGCATTAATCCGGACAACGATGAGCACATGGTCCGCCATGCTTCCGACGCCGAGCCTTTCGCCGCGCTTGCCTTCAAGGTGGCCACCGACCCGTTCGTGGGCCAGCTCATTTTCTTCCGAGTTTACTCCGGCACGCTTGCGGCCGGAAGCTATGTGTACAATCCGAGAACCCGTAACAAAGAGCGCATCGGCCGAATTTTAAGAATGCACGCCAATGACCGCGAGGAAGTGAAGAAAGTTTTCGCCGGAGAGATCGCGGCGGCGGTGGGCCTCAAGGACACTATTACTTCCGACACTATTTGTGATGAAGATTCGCCGATTGAACTCAACCGAATCGTCTTTCCGGAGCCCGTCATCTCACTCCGCATTGAGCCGAAGACAAAAGCTGACCAAGAAAAAATGGGCATGGCTCTAAACCGCCTGGCGCAGGAAGACCCAACATTCAAAGTATCAACCGATCAGGAAACGGGGGAGACTATTATCGCGGGCATGGGCGAGCTTCACCTGGAGATCATCGTGGACCGTATGAAGCGAGAATTTTCCGTCGAGGCAAATGTCGGCAAGCCACAGGTGGCCTACCGAGAAACTATCAACGGTTCTTCGGAGGCTGAAGGTAAATACATCAAGCAGTCTGGAGGCCGCGGTAACTATGGACACGTGAAGATCAAAGTAAAGCGAATGGAGGCTCTTTCAAAAGAAGAAATAGAAGACTTGCCAAAGAACACCAAGCGCTCTCCAGGATTCGAATTCATCAACAGCATCAAAGGAGGTGTCATTCCTCAGGAATACATTGCTCCATGTGAGAAAGGATTTAAAGAGGGGCTCGACCGCGGAATACTCGCTGGTTTCAAGATGGTCAACGTTTCTGTAGAGCTCTGGGACGGTTCCTACCACGAAGTGGACTCCAACGAAATGGCTTTCAAAATCGCTGCATCTATGGCCATCCAAGACGCTTGCCGCCGCGCGAATCCGGTAATTCTCGAACCTATGATGAAAGTGGAAGTTATTACGCCGGAGAAATTCATGGGTGATGTAACCGGCAACCTCTCTTCAAAGCGAGGACTCATCGAAGGTATGGAAGACCGGGGACTCAACAAAGTAATCAAAGCGATCGTGCCGCTCTCCGAAATGTTCGGCTACATGACCTCGCTCCGCTCAATGACCGAAGGCCGGGCCGGATTTAATATGGAATTCGTCCGCTACGACATCGTGCCGAATAACGTAGCCGAAACAATCATAGCCGCTCGTAAGTAGAGCTCTTGCCATTTTGTATAGTTGATGCATAATTTAAAGGTTATGCTATACACTCCATTCTATAATCCGGAGAAGTCCTACGAAGAGAATTTCGAACAGGGGCCGTTTGGCGCTTTTGCTGATGAAATTGTCTTTGGGGACCAAGGAAAGCCCAGGTATGATTTTTTCGGGTACAAGGTTTTTTCACCTTTCGGGATACCCGCCGGGCCGCTCATCAATAGCGATTTTTGCAAAGGCGCTTTCGGGAAAGGCTTCGATCTCTGCGTTTACAAGACCGTGCGCTCAGGGATTTTCCCCTGTCACCCGCACCCGAATATCCTGAGGATCTCGGTGGATGGCGACCTCACGCTTGAAAAGGCGCAAGGCTCTCTGACGGCCGACCATAATTACGGAGAGCCGCTCTCCATCACCAATTCATTTGGCGTGCCGTCCAAGGAGCCGCGACTCTGGCAGGAAGATGTGAGGAAGGCGGTGTCATATGCCAAAGAAGGGCAGGTCCTAGTGCTCTCCTTTATGGGCACCGTGTACGAGCACGAAACACTTGAAGGGTTCATCGGCGATTACGCGCGGGCAGCGAGGCTTGCCAAAGATTCGGGAGCCCGAGTTCTTGAAATGAATTTATCCTGTCCGAATATCGGCGATGAGGGCCTCGTCTGCTACAACTTAAACACGACGGAAAAAATTTGTGAGGCGGTCAGGCATGACATTGGCGACACGCCGCTAATACTGAAAGTGGGTTTCTATAAAAATGAAAGTGATATAAGGCGGCTGGTGGAAATTGCCGAAAAGTACGCGCAGGGAATAGCGGCCATCAATACTATTCAGGCCACCATTCTCGACCCTATGGGCAATCAAGCTCTGCCGGGACCAAATAGAATAAAGTCTGGAGTGTGCGGAGCCTCCATTAAGTGGGCCGGGCTCGAGATGGTCAAAAAATTAGTGAAGGCGAGAGGGGAGGTGAAAGCGGACTTCAAAATAATCGGGGTGGGGGGCGTGATGAACGTGGATGACTTCTTCGAATATCGCGCCGCCGGAGCGGACTTCGTCATGTCCGCCACCGGCGCCATGTGGAACCCTTACCTTGCCAAGGAGATTAAAGAAAGGCTAAGATAAAAGAATGATTATGGAGCAAAAAGTAGCGCAGGCACTTCTTAAAATAGGGGCTGTTGGCTTTGTGCCGGATAATCCAATTACATTCAAATCCGGAATAGTATCTCCGGTATACGTAGACAATAGAAAACTACCTTTTTATCCCAATGAATGGAAAATTATTATAGAGAGTTTCGCCGAGATAGTTAAAAAAGAAAAAATAAGATTCGATGTTGTGGCTGGAGTGGAAGCGGCAGGAATTCCCCACAGTGCAGCGCTGGGATTTTTCACGAAGAAGCCTTCCGTGTTTGTAAGGAAAGAAGTGAAAGATCACGGGACCAAGCGAATGGTAGAGGGGGGAAGTGTTTTAAACAGAAATGTTTTATTGATTGAAGACTTGGTAACAACGGGAGGGAGTAGTCTAAACGCAGTTCAAAATTTACGCAAAGAAGGCGCAAAGGTAAACAACTGCTTGGTTATTGTCAGTTACAATTTTCCAAAAGCGAAAGACTCTTTCAATAAAGCAAAAGTTAAGTTGCATGCCATTACTTCTTTTCCCATTATCTTGGATGAAGCCAAGAAGCTCGGGATGATCAAAGGCGATAAGCTAAAAAAAGTGGAGAGCTGGCTTATGGAGCACACCAAATGACAAATAAAACAATCAGCTATAAATACGACAAAAGAGCCAAGAAAATAAATTCACTTTTGTGCGTGGGGCTGGATGCGGATTTCGAGAAAATTCCGCAAAGATTCAAACAAACAGCAAATCCGCAATTTGAATTCAATAAATACATCATCGAAGAAACGCATGAATACACCTCAGCGTACAAGCCCAATATTGCTTTCTATGAAGCGCGGGGCGACCAGGGGATTCGGGAGCTTAAAATGACGATGGAATTCTTGCAAAAGAATTATCCCGATATTTTTACCATTTGCGACTGTAAGCGAGCGGATATAGGCAACACAAATAATGGTTATGTGGAGGAGTTTTTCGACTGGTTTGGCTTTGATGCAATTACTCTGCACCCATATTTGGGCGGGGAAGCGCTCCAGCCATTTTTAGAACGGAAAGATAAAGGCTCAATAATACTTTGCCGAACTTCAAATCCTGGCTCCGGTGAACTTCAAGACCTAGAAATTCCGGACGTTGGACGTCCGGATAACGGACGTCCAACGTCCGGGAAGAAACTTTGGCAAGTCGTTGCCGAAAAAGTTTTTAAAGAATGGAACAAAAATAAAAATTGCATGCTGGTGGTGGGCGCCACTTATCCGGCCGAGATGAAAATGATCCGGGCTCTGACAGGGGACATGACCTTCCTCGTGCCCGGTATCGGTGTTCAGGGCGGAAGCCTGGAGGAGGTCATGAAAGCCGGCCTCAACCCCAAAGGCCTCGGCCTCATCATCAATTCCTCCCGCGGAATAATTTTTGCAGAGAATCCCAAAGAAGAGGCTCTAAAGCTTTGCGAAGAAATTAGAAAATATAAATAAAATGGAACAAAATCCTTTTTCTAAAACCCCTTTTGAGAAACCCCTAGCTGATCTTTTTAAAGAAGGTGAAGTTGTTGTGGCCGTAGCAGAAGAAGACTCCGAGGACACTCAGATAAAACGAGAAAGGTTGAAGATGTTAGAAGATCGGGAAGATAAGGTGGTGCGTCTTGAAGATCCGCATTTTACAGACACTACAGAAGAAGCATTATTTTACAAAGACCAAGAAAAACAATTTAATCGTCTCAGAGAATTTGGAATATCGGTTCCCAAAATAAGCGTAGTCATAGGGCAAATAGAAGAAAAGAAAAAAATATTTATAATCGCTGATAAGGTTGAGGGAGTGCATCTACACAAGATTGAGTTATCAGATTCTAAGATGGTGGCAGAAGTAGATGAATTTTATGCAAGACTACTGGGTTACTATCTGGATACTTACAGGAGAGGACTTCCTATCTTTACCGATATTGCAGATTTTCAATTTATATATGGAAAAACAACAGAGCAAATAAAAAATAGTTTTTACATGGTTGATGTTGGTACTGGAAATTTTTCACCCACTTCGGACCCTAATTACGACCAAAGATTTAAAAGAGTCCTGGACGTACTTTTTAGGGAAATCTCTGAAATTAAAAGCGACAAAAAGTTAGCGTTTCCTGAATCTACTAAAAAAATAAATGAAGTGAAAAAGTTTTGGCTTTCTCAAATTCCTCAGATAAAAGATCGGAAAGACAGAATATTTTTTGGACGCCAGCCCCTAGGTGAAAATCTAAGGAAATTAAAAGATCTATATAAAGACGAAATTCCCACTGGTATGATTCATGGCAATATGCCAGACCACCAATTTAAGGCTGATAAAAATTGGTTTAATTCCTTAAATTTCCATCTCGTCATATTATTAGAAGATATTGACCTAGGGGATACTGTGGTTCGTAAGATTCAAGAATTTCGGTTGGCTCATAGTACTGTTGAATGGGATAATAGGCCCACGACTGAAGCCGATATAAGAGAAGCGAATAATTTAATAAGTTTTCTTTTAAAAAGTATTCCCGACGCTAATTTGACAGGACCTGTGTAAATATTAAAATTAGGGTGGTGCCGTGGCCTGGACATACAAATGCCGCAAATGCCCCCTCCTCCCAGCGAGGATATGGCTTTGCCCAGCAGTCCGTTTCACGGCACTCTAATTATCAAGATTTAGCGCTTTCCTAGCGGCTGACCTCAAAAACCCTAGAGGGTCGGCTGATTTCTAGCCGGCCCTTTTAATATGGGTTTGACAACGTTTTTTTAATCTGCTAGGATGGTGGAAAGGCCCTTTCGGGTCTTTTGTATTGGTTTTTCGCGAAAAAATAAGCAAAAATCCAATTATTATTAGCAATTATGCCCAAAAATTGGGCACCAGTTAGTAATTAGGCCTTAGCGACTGGTTCTCGTACGTTAAGTTTTAGTTATTAGCTCAAAAGTATATATGGCAGAAGAATTTAAAAGAGACAAACCACACGTTAACGTAGGTACTATCGGTCACGTCGACCATGGTAAGACCACGTTGACCGCGGCAATCCTCCATGTGCTAAACATGGCAGGCAAGACAGTTCGCCTAAGGGGTGTCGACCAAATCGACAACGCTCCCGAGGAAAAGGCACGTGGAATTACCATTAACATTTCCCACAACGAGTACGCTACGGACACTCGTCACTACGCGCACATCGATGCTCCCGGACACGCCGACTACATCAAGAACATGATTACCGGTGCCGCTCAAATGGACGGCGCTATCCTAGTGGTTGCGGCTACGGACGGCGCAATGCCCCAGACTCGTGAACATGTTCTCCTTGCAAAACAAGTGGGTGTGCCGAAGATAATCGTCTTCCTAAACAAGTGCGACATGGTGGACGACAAAGACATGATCGACCTCGTAGAGGAAGAGATCCGCGAACTTCTGGCGAAACAGGGCTTTGACAAGGACTGCCCGGTTATTCGAGGTTCCGGCCTTAAGGCTCTTGAGGCAAAGTCAGTGGATGATGAGTGGGCTAAGAAAGTTCTGGAGCTTGTAAACGCTCTCGATACTTACATTCCTATCCCGGTCCGCGACACAGCGAAGCCTTTTCTTATGCCGGTGGAAGACATATTCTCTATCGAAGGCCGCGGTACAGTGGTCACCGGTAAGATCGAAAGAGGCATAGTGAAAGTCGGTGAAGACGTGGAAATCGTCGGAATCAAGCCTACCCAGAAGACGACTGTTACAGGTATTGAAATGTTCAACAAGAATCTCCAGGAAGGTATGGCTGGCGACAACGCCGGGATCCTGCTCCGAGGACTCAAGAAAGAAGACATCACTCGCGGACAGGTCCTGGCAAAGATAGGCACTGTTACTCCTCATGACAATTTCACTTGTGAAATTTACGTCCTGAAAAAGGAAGAAGGTGGCCGACACACCCCATTCTTCAAGGGCTACAAGCCGCAATTCTACATCCGCACTACGGATGTGACCGGTGATGTTACCCTTGCTGAAGGTACGGAAATGGTGATGCCGGGAGACACAGTCAAGATCACGGTCAAGCTTGTCACCCCGGTTGCCCTCGAGGAGCAGCAAAGATTCGCCATCCGCGAAGGAGGCAAGACGGTAGGCGCAGGAGTCGTCACCAAAATCTTAGGATAGTGAAAAGTTCATAAAGTCTATAAAGTTCATAAAGTAAATGCACTCTATTGAAATTAAACTTTATAACTTTCAACTTTATAACTTTATAAACTAGTAAAATGCCAAATACAGAGATAAAAACAAAAAAACCCCCGGCCAAAGTCGGGACTCCGAAGAAATCCGGGACCAAGGCCGTAAAAACTGCGAAAGACAAAAAAGCAGAGAAGGTGGTGCTCCGCATCCGGGTTCGTGCTTACGAGAGCAAGATTCTAGATGCGTCAGTCAAACAGATTATGGACACGGCTGTCCGTTACGATGCGGAAATAGTCGGGCCAGTACCCTTGCCGACCGAGATCAAGAAATACACGGTCAACCGCAGCGCTTTTATCTACAAAAACACACGAGAACAATTTGAGATACGAGTGCACAAGAGACTGATTGATATCATAAATCCTTCCGGCAAGACGATCGAAGCGCTTACCAATTTATCTCTTCCCTCGGGAGTGGATATTGATGTTAAAATGTTGTAGAAAATAAGGAGCAAAGCGACTATATTTTCAAAATCCCGCCAAAGGCGGGGCGGTAAGTAAAATTATGAAATTCATTCTGGGAACAAAAGAACAAATGACGGAGTATTTCTCCGAAGAAGGCAAAGTCATACCGGTGACGATAGTTTCGGCCGGGCCGATCAATGTCACTAGGGTATTCGAAGAAGGCAAGGACGGATATGATTCCGTGCAAGTCGAATACGGAAAGAAGCTCAAAGAATTCAGGCTGAAATCCGGCAAGGCGGAAGCGAAGCCGGGTGATAAAATAGATGTCGGTATTTTCGCTCCGGGAGACAAGGTCCGTGTCTCCAGCATCTCCAAAGGTAAAGGTTTCCAGGGCGTGGTCAAGCGCCATGGGTTCCACGGCGGACCCCGCACTCACGGGCAGAAACATTCGGAGCGCGAGCCGGGCTCGATCGGCGGAGGCCTCCGCACTCACGTGCCGAAGGGCATGCGCATGGCCGGCCGCATGGGGTCCGACAGAATTACCCAGAAAAATTTGAAAGTTATATTCGTCGACAAAGAAAATAATCTGATATTAATCAAAGGGGCGATCGCCGGAAGGCGCGGAAGCCTCGTCGAGATTACCTCGACGAAAATTTAAAGATTGAAGTATTTAAAGATTTAAAAATGGAAGCAAAAATATACAATCAAAAAGGCGGGGAAGCAGGCAATATAATCCTACCGGAGAAGGTTTTTGGAGCCAAGTGGCGCGCGGACTTGGTCCACCAGGTGGTGGAGGGCATGCGCTCCAACAAGCGCGCCGGCACTGCCGATACGAAAGACCGCGGCGAAGTC
>DATDVS010000043.1:0-21254 GCA_036517535.1 Minisyncoccota bacterium | reverse complement strand
GGTCACCGGTACGAACGGAAAGACCACTACCACTACGCTCCTATATAAGGTGGCCACTGCGCTTGGATATAAGGCAGGCTTGATTGGTACGGTGGAGAATATCGTGGCCGGCAAGGTGGTGCCGACTAAAATGACTACCCCAGATCCGTTAGAGTTGGGTAAACTTCTCTCGCAGATGGCGGATGCTGGGTGCGAATATGTATTCATGGAGGTGAGCTCGCATGCGATGGACCAGAAGAGGATCGCCGGGGTAAACTTTGTCGGCGGAGTGTTCACCAACCTCACGCACGACCACTTGGATTACCACAAAAGCATCGAAAATTATTTCAATGCGAAGAAAAAGTTCTTCCGGGCTCTGCCGGAGAAAGCCTTTGCGCTTTCAAATGCGGATGATGAACATGGGTTTGATATGGTAAGCGGTATAAAAGCACAAAAATATACTTATGGGTTTAAGAACAAAGCTGATTTTAGTGAAAAAATTGAGACCAAATTGCTAGGAGATTTTAATGCTTATAATACTCTGGCAGTTTATGCTACCTGTAAATTACTCGGTTTTGACGTTGGTAAAGTTAAAGAAATTTTAAAAAATATTACACCCCCAAGAGGCAGATTTGAACACTACACTTCGCCAAACGGTGTTTTGGTTGTAGTGGATTATGCCCATACCCCCGATGCGCTCGAAAATGTTTTAAAAACAGCAAAAGATTTGAGAAAAGAAAACACGAAAATTATTTCAGTCTTCGGCTGCGGGGGCGACCGCGATCCACTAAAGAGACGAATCATGGGGAAAATCGGCGCGGAGCAGTCTGACATCGCAATTTTCACTTCGGATAATCCGCGCAGCGAAGACCCGAATAAAATCATTGCCGAGATGAAGACGGATCTATCTATGGCGACTCTTAAAAAAGTTATAACCATTGCCGACAGGAGGCAGGCGATACTCGAATCCGTAAAAATTGCCCAAAAGGGCGACATAATCCTCTGCGCTGGCAAGGGGCACGAGGACTACCAGGAGATCAAAGGCGTGCGCCATCATTTCAACGACCTGGAGGAGTATAAAAAGGCTTTCTAAGCGAAAACAGAAATAGCTTCTCTCGAAAAGCAATCTGTCTGGCAAAGCTTTGCCAGCGAACTGCTCGTCGCTCAAGAAAATAATCTCGGATTACCTCGTTATTTTCTAAGCTCCTGTGCAAGGCTTTTCTTAAGAACTATTTCTATTTTCGCTCTTATTTTGATAGTATGAGAAATATGGATTTCCGGTCATATTTTAAGGGGAAAAAGATTACTGTCATAGGCCTGGGCCTGCTTGGCGGGGTGGGGGATATCGAGTACCTAGCGCGTGCCGGGGCGGATTTGATTGTGACGGATTTGAAGAGCAAAAAGGAGCTTAAGCCCTCGCTTGATAGGCTCAAAAAGTTCAAGAATATTAAATACACCCTGGGCATTCATAGTGTAGCGGATTTCAGAAATCGTGACTTGATTATAAAAGCACCGAGCACTCCGCTCGACTCGCCGTATATAGCTCTTGCCGAAAAAAGGAAAATTCCGGTTACTATGTGGGCGGCGCTTTTCTCTAAATTCGCGCGCCAGGTGGGGGCGAAGATTGTGGGGGTTACTGGCACCAGGGGTAAAACCACGACTACAGAAATGATAAATGCGATTTTGGTTGCGGCGAAAAAGAAAGTGGTAGTGGGGGGGAACGTGCAGGGTACTTCTGTGCTCGCCAATCTGTCGAAACTTACTCGGGACACTATTGTATTGCTCGAGCTTGATTCCTGGAAGCTCCAAGGCTTCGGCGACCTCAAACTCTCGCCGAATGTTGCCGTATTCACGACTTTCTACGAAGACCACCTAAATTATTACAACAGCGACGTTAAAAAATATTTTCTCGACAAGGCGAACATTTTCAAATATCAGAAGAAGGGCGACATATTGATAGCCGGCAAGCAAGTCCTGCCGTTTATTAAGAAGTGGGGCGGCAAGCATCACGGTAAATTGATCACTCCAAAACAAAAAATATTTAATTTGTCCATTCCTGGAGAGCATAACCTCTATAATGCAAACTTGGCGGCAGAAGCGGCTCGGAGGGTAGGGGTGAAGGAGTTGGTCATTGAAAAAGCCCTGAATAATTTCCAAGGTGTGCCTGGACGGCTCGAATTTGTGAAGGAGGTAAGGGGAGTAAAATATTATAACGACACCACCGCCACCACCCCCGAAGCCACTTCGGCTGCACTCCGCGCACTTGGTGACCAAAGCCGGAAGCGCATAATTTTGATTGCCGGGGGCTCGGACAAGAACCTGCAATTAGGTAATCTCGCTAAAGATATCAAAAAATATGCCAAAGAAGTGGTGCTGATTCCAGGGGACGGCACGGATAGACTAGTTCAAAAGTTGAAAGTCAGAAGTTATAAAGGCAAGAATTTAAAAGACATAGTGCATAAAGCAAAGAGCCTGGCAGGAGCGGGCGACATCGTGCTATTCAGTCCGGCATTCACTTCTTTCGGAATGTTCCAAAATGAATACGACAGGGGGGATAAATTTATAACGATTCTTAAGAAACTGAAATGACAAGAAAAACCCAAGTTGATTTGTCAAAAACAAATAAAATATTTTTTGTCGGTATTGGCGGCATCGGCATATCCGCCATTGCCCGGATGATGCTGGAGGCTGGCAAGGAGGTGTCGGGCTCGGATATATCGGAGAATGAAATTACGGAAGAGCTAAGGACACTTGGCGTGGAAATTAAAATCGGGCAGGGGATTGAGCTAATTCCGAAGGACGCAGACCTCATCGTTTATTCTATTGCTATTCCGAAATACGACAAAGAATTTTTCCAGAAACTGCAAAAATCGGGCATTCCAATCGCAAGCTATCCGGAAATGCTCGGGGCGGTGACGGAGGGGAAGTACACCATCGCGGTGTCCGGCACACATGGGAAGACCACGACCACGGCCATGATCGCAAAAATCTTAATCGACACGGGAGTAGACCCCTCCGTTATCGTCGGAAGCATGTTGAAGGAATACAAATCTAACTTTGTCATGGGCTTCGGCGATGTATTCGTGGTGGAGGCTTGTGAATACGAAAGGTCGTTTTTAAATCTAAAACCTAAAATTTTAGTCATTACGAACATTGATGCGGACCACTTGGATTATTACAAAGATATTTCCGATATCGAATCGGCATTTTCGGAAATGGCGGCTCAAACCGCAGAGTATATCGTCTGCAATCCGGAAGACCTCGCAACTTTTCGCATGCTAGCACGCGAGTATGGAGCGAAAGTGGTGGATTACACAAAGTATTTAGACAAATTACCGGAGCTTTCTGTGCCAGGAAAACACAACCGGATGAATGCGGCGGCGGCCACGGCCGTGGCGGATTTATTAAAAGTACCAGAGGAGGAAGCGGTGGGCCCACTTAAAGAGTTCGAGGGCACTTGGCGCCGGCTGGAGAAGAAAGGGGAGACGAAGGAAGGCGTAATAGTCTACGACGATTATGCCCATCACCCGACGGAGATCAAGGCGAGCCTGGAGGCTCTGCGCGAAATTTACCCCAAAGATACAAAAAGGATTACTGTACTCTTCCAGCCGCATCTATACAGCCGGACGAAAGCGCTTTTCAGTGATTTTGCCAAGAGTTGGACGGATGCGGACCGGGTGCTACTTCTCCCTATCTATTTCGCCCGGGAGGAGGCAGATCTGGAGGTGTCTAGCGACAGATTGGCTACGGCAATAGTCCGGGAGGGTGGGGAAGCGAACGCTTTTCCTGACTTTACATCTGCGGAACGCTATTTAGAGGGCTTGAAGTTGGGAAAAGGCGATATTTTTGTCACCATGGGAGCAGGGCTGGCGCACAAAATAGGCTTGAAAATACTGGGTTTTTAGGGATTTGACATACCCGGGGAATGTTGTATAACTATTGACATTTGGAACGGAATATGCTAGTATGTGAGTATATCCTTTTTATAAGGCACTGATTCGTTAGTTGCCTATATAAATAAGGGTTTTTTAGTTTTTACCGGCTTTGAACTAGAAAAAGTGCACCGCTAATTATGACCCATTCGAGAAATTCTCAGGCCTTCGGTTCTGAGGCTCAGGCTCGAAGAGGTCATGGTGAGTAAGGCCGAACTATGAAAAACAACAAAATTATACGCTTTGTTCAATCGCTCGTCCTATTACCAACCCTAACAATGTCAGCCCCCTTCGGAGACCTTCCGAAGTATATTCGCGTGGCTGATGCCGGGCAGGTCGTGATAGAAGCAAAATTAAATACCCTTAAAGAGCAAGCGCAAGCTATTGATGCCTACTTCAAGGAGCGCGGGATGCCTCTGGCCGGTACTGGTATGGCCATGGCCGAGGCTGCTCTAGAGAACGGCCTAGACTGGCGCTTGATCCCGGCGATCGCAGTGCGCGAGTCTACCGGAGGAAAGTTTGAATGTAAAAAGGCGGACTTTAACCCTTTCGGATGGGGCTCGTGTAAAATAGACTTCGATTCTATTAATCATGCTATTGAGATAATTGCGAAGAACTTGGGGGGTAACAATCCGAAGACTGCCCGACACTACGATAACAAAACCACGCTCCAGATCTTGCGAGCCTACAACCCTCCGTCCATCGTGCCTCGCTATGCCGAGCAAGTGCTATCCATTATGAACGCCTTCGGCTCAGCCGAACTCGGCGCAACTGCTAACTCCTAATAAACGAAAAATCCCGCATCATGCGGGATTTTTTATTCAGGTTGCCATCGGCCATGCCAATCTCTATTTTTCTCAATTTGTTTTCTTCCAATCAATTCCGGAAACCCGTTCCAGCCTCTGTCTTTGTAGACTGAAGCTGGGTCAGATGGCCATCCATTTTCTTCGCGGACTTGATGGTACCATCTTTCTGCATCAACATCTTTTTCTGGATTATCTATTTGGTAACGTGTTTGAACTTCGACCTGAAAGGTTACAAAAGGCTTCCATTTTTTTAAGAAATTTTCTTTACTTACCAGATCTGACCAACTAATCCAACCTTTGCTGGCATAATATACATCGGGATCATATGGCCAATAATATTTTTTATTGTCTTTTCTGTATTCTCTGTACCACGTCATAACATCTCCGGCTTTGTCTTCACCTGGATATGCGTTAATAACCTCTTGTTGGAAATCCAGAAATGATAATCTTTCAATTTTTAATCTGTTTTCTTTATCTACCAGCTCCGACCAATCTATCCAACCTTTATTTTTATAAGTTCGATCTGGATTAGAAGGCCAATTTGGATGTAATTTAGTGCCATCAGGGTTTTTTCTTTTTTGTTCTGGTTTGTACCACCTTTGGGCATCACCCGTGCCTGGGTAAGCATTAGTAACTTGTGTTTGGAATTGATCATAAGGTATATAAATATAGCGTTCCGTTTTTGCCGAATTTTGATCTTTAGGCGGCCATGCGTCAGAGGGCATGGCTAAATTGTATATAAATGAAGGTTAGATTACAAGAAGGTGTTCAGATAGCGCTTTAGGCGCTATCTGCTTACTCGAGGTGTGCTAGGGTCATTTTGTGATACAATAAAACCGTGGAAAATTTAAAATCAAAACCGCTTGAGAGCTCCGGCGCAGAACAACAGAAATACTTTAAAAATTATTTCAAACGCCATGTGGCGGCAGTCTTGCTATCCTTACTGGCTTCTTTTGGTGTGCCCCAAAAAGGTTTAGAGGCAAGGGAACAACAAACTGCAACATCTGCGGACAGAGAACGCGGAACTGTAGAAGCTGAACGTCGACAAGCCCTTGAAGATTTTAAAAAGTTAGTTGACCAGGAAAAAATAGAAGAAAAAATTGCTGAAATAGTGAAGGTCTTCGGGCTGGCAGCCAGTGATTTGTTGATTACACGGAGAGCTTATGGTGATGTAAAGAACATGGTGGAACTTTACGCCAAAAAAGATAACCCATCCAGCTTTACGCACCCAGATGGTCCCCAATTTTTAACCCTGGGGAACATAGTTGCCAATGCATATAAAGAAAGATGGCAGTACCACAAGCAGCCGGAGCGGCCAGTCGCGTTTAATAATATTGATTCCGTACCAGGACTCTCGATAGCAGAACTGGAAATTTTTATTAACACTACTTATCCCAAGGGCTATGTATCGAGCTCCATATTGTCAATCGAATTTACCGGAAAGTCCGATATAAGGTCAAATGAAAACGCCGAAGTTTTAGGTCAAGTAGAATCATTTGGGCTCGGAACGATACTTCGAAGCAAAACTGATGGTGATTTTCGTTTGCCGGTAAAAGTAAATATGCCACAGGCGGGAATAAATAAGGCAGAATTTTTAGATGTTTTGGAACATGAAATTTCACATGGTTTTGATCCAGAAAATAATTCGGTTCTAAACTCAGCCGAGCGAGTTTCAATGTTGCTGGAAATTTACTCCAGGAGTATTGCGCCCGATAGGTTTATCTCCCCATATGTGGAGTCCATTACTTTAAATGAGCTAGCCATCTATTTCAAAAATACCAGCACGGCACAGAGTGAAGGTGCACAGAAACAATACCTTGCCTATATTCGAACAAATGAATATTGGGCAGAAATACACAAAGCTTATTTTCAGAAACCTGTTGAACTAGAAAAAACGAATCCTGCTGATTACGCATTGGTAAAGAAGTGGGTGGAAGCGACGAGGAAATAATTTATTCCAAATGCATCAGGGTCATCTTGTGGTCTTTGGGTTCAAAGAGGGTGATCTGGAAATTGTAATTCTTGCCGAGCTCCAGCTTCTCGCGGAGTTTGGATTCGGAGCCGAAGGTGGAGTTGTGTACCAGGCCGGCTACGCCTTCCTTGATGGACACGAGCGCCCCATGCTTGTTGTACTTGATGACTACACCCTGGACGATGTCGCCCTTTTTGAGCTTACCCTCGTACTCATTCCAAGGATTTTCCTTGAGCGCCTTTATCGAGAGCGAGACTTTGCCGTCCTTGATTTCGATCACCCGGGCTTTGACCTTGTCGCCTACTTTAAACATCGCGCGCGGGTCCTCCACCAGGCCCCAATCGAGCTCGGAGATGTGCACTAGGCCCTCCAAGCCATCCTCGAGTTTGAGGAAGACTCCGAAGTCTACGATGCCGGCCACTATGCATTCGAGGTCATCACCCACAGTGTATTTGCTTAATATTTCTTTCTTTTCTTCCGGGTTGTTATCTTTTTCCGAGAAGATCAGCTTGCCTTCCTTGGGCAGGGTGGAGATGATCATGACGTTGATCTTTTCACCCACGAGCTTCTTCAATTCTTTCAAAATTTTATCCTTGTCGGAATCAAGTACGCGCGGATAATGCTCGGCCTTGAGCTGGGAAGCGGGCAGGAAGCCCATGATACCCTGCCACTCCAAAATAAGTCCGCCCTTATTGGCATCCTTGATTTCGAGATTGAGCACGGTTTTCGTCTTGATCGCTTTCTCCGCTTCGCTCCAGGTGAGGGCTTGCTTAGCTTCTTTCAGCGACAGCTCTACATAGCCGTCTTCATTTTCCGCATCAACGACTTTCGCCTTGATAGTGTCGCCGAGCGAGATCTTCTTGATAATATCTTTGGCATTTATGAATTCCCGGCCATAAATAATACCCGTACCGTATGGCGAGAGGTCAACGAATACGGATGACTTCTGGATCAAGATCACCGGGCCTTCCACCAGGGCATCTACTTCTGGTCTCTGGCCGCTTCTGTCAGTAATAGACTTTAATACTAAATTTTCTTCTTTAATTACTTCCTCAACGATTTCTTTCTTTTTCATATTATTGATTATTTAACAAAAAATCCGCCAAACAAAAGGCGGATAAAGGTTTAGGGTTCTCAGTAATTGAGAGGTTATCCTAATCCGACTTGTAATAAATATTCGATTGAGTGTACCTTACTACACCTTTACAAAAAAGGCAAGGAGGAATAGGATTTTGGTGGAGGTGCGCATGTCGCACAGAAACAGCATGGATCACGACGGATTCAGTGAGTTTGATTGGCCGGAGCTGGAGAATGCCAACGACCCGGCGTTGCCGATGCCAACATCGAGGTGGTGGCCGTCGCAGTGGCCACTGTCGGTCCAGGTCGGGAGCATCTTCATCCTGCTGGCGACGGCAATCGCCATTTGGCCGGGATTGTTCCTGTGGCTCTGGGTTAATCTTTAGGTAGCCCGCGCCGGCCGGCACCCGGCTTTACAAAAGAAAAGGAGGGGGCCAATGGCTCACTCGAAACGGCCGCCGCCCATCCGGGACGACGGCCAGTTTCATTTTTAGAGCGCCATTTTCGGTTTCTTTTTGGCCCTTTTTATGCTATAATGTGAAGAATGATTATCACGTATTTCGGCAAACAATTTTTCAAAATTGGGCAGGGGGAGATGGTGCTTGCATTCAATCCCGTCAGTAAATCCTCTAAATCAGGTGTATCTGCAAAGTTCGGCGCTGACATCGCGCTCACTACTACCAACCACCCGGATTACAACGGCCTGGATCAGCTCTCCCACGGCGACCGCGTGCCGTTCGCCATTACCGGCCCCGGTGATTACGAAGTGAAAGAAATTTTTATCAAAGGCGTGCAGTCGCCAGCCACGCTCGGCGGGAAAAAATATATCAATACGATCTATTCCCTAGCGGTGGACAATATCAACATCGTATTCCTGGGAACATTAGGGGACGCTGAACTCTCCAAAGAGGCCAAGGAGGCAGTGGATGGGCCGGACATTCTTTTCATACCCGTCGGCGGAAATGGCCTTCTCGATGCCAAATCTGCAGCCAAGCTTGCCTCCACCCTCGAACCCAAGCTGGTCATCCCGATGGATTACGACAGTGCGTCGCTCAAAACATTCCTCAAAGAAATGGGTGAAGAGAAGGCCGAAGTGGTGGACAAATTGACTCTCAAGAGGAAAGACATAGAAGGCAAGGAGGGAGAAGTGATAGTGCTGAAAGCCAGTTAAAAGTGTAAAGTTATAAAGTAATCAAGTTTATAAAAAAGATGAAAAAGATTATTCGACATTTAAGAAACCAACCCGAAGATGTGCGCAGGCAAGTCGCCTACATTATCACTGCAGTTCTGGGCATAGTTTTAGTTTTACTGTGGGTCGTTTCACTGGGCCAATAAAACATTAGAAAAAGCAATATGGCAAAGAAGTCAGTAAAAGAAGAAGCGCCGATGGAAGGCAAGGGAGACAGCAAGAGAGACAAAATTTCTCCGGTTGATGTGGTGACGGAGATGAAAGAATCGTACTTGGCATACGCCATGTCGGTGATCACTTCACGTGCGCTTCCGGATGTGCGTGATGGGCTCAAGCCGGTGCACAGAAGGATACTTTTTGCCATGCATGAGATGGGGCTAACTGCCTCGGCGCGTTTCCGCAAATCAGCGGCAGTTGTCGGAGACGTGCTCGGTAAATACCATCCGCACGGCGATGTGGCGGTGTATGACTCGATGGTAGGCATGGCCCAAGAATTTTCCTACCGGTATCCGTTTATCCTGGGGCAGGGGAATTTCGGCTCGATCGACGGCGACAACGCCGCGGCTATGCGCTATACCGAGGCAAAAATGGCCAAAATTTCCGCCGAGCTCTTGCGCGACCTGGAAAAAGAAACGGTAGACTTCCGGCCGAACTACGACCAGACCCGCAAAGAGCCGACGGTCTTTCCTTCAGCTGTGCCATCACTATTATTGAACGGCACACTCGGCATCGCTGTCGGCATGGCGACCAATATTCCTTCACACAACTTGGCCGAAGTGATCGATGCTACAGAGCACTTGATAGATAATGAAGATGCCACGACTGAGGACCTGATGCAGTTCATCAAGGGTCCGGACTTTCCGACAGGCGGGATTGCATATGGCGCCAAGGACATGCTTCATGCGTACTCCTCTGGGCGCGGGGGGGTGGTCTGCCGTGGTGAGGCAGAAATAGTGGAGGAGAAGGGTGGAAATTTCTCGATCGTCATCACTTCCATCCCTTTCCGCGTGAACAAGGCCAACCTCATCATGGCGATAGCCGAGCTTGTGCAGGCAAAGAAGCTCGAGGGTATCAAGGGTTTGCGCGACGAGTCGACCAATGACATCAGGATAGTGATTGACCTCAAATCGAGCGCTCATCCGGAGAAAGTTCTCAATTACATTTACAAAAATACCCAGCTCGAACAAAATTTCAATTTCAATATGGTGGCGCTGGTGGACGGAGTGCCGCAAACTCTTTCTCTAAAGTCCATTCTCGACCAATTTGTCTCCCACAGAAAGGAGATAGTCAAGCGCCGCAGCATCTATGATCTGCGTCGTGCCGAGGAACGCGAGCACATCCTGCTCGGATTAAAGAAAGCCCTCGACAAGATCGACCGGGTGATCACCATTATCCGCGGATCGAAAAATTCACAGCTTGCCAAAGTTAATTTAATAAAAGAATTTAAATTCTCCGATTTGCAGGCCACCGCTATCCTGGAAATGAAGCTCTCCAAGCTCGCCGGCCTCGAGCGACAGGCAGTGCTCGACGAGCTTGGAGAGCGGCAGGAATTCATCAAAGCGATACAGGAGCTTCTGGCAAGCCCGAAGAAAATCCTGGCCGCTATATCCCTAGAGCTTAAAGAAATCCGTGAAAAATATGCCGATGAGCGGCGGACAAAAATAGTCAAGGGCGGGGTCAAGGAAATTTCCGACGAGGACCTGGTGCCGGAGAAGGAAACGGTGCTGGTGCTCACCGCCGGCGGCTATGTGAAGTGTACGGACCCGAACGAATACCACGCGCAGAAGCGCGGCGGGGTGGGCGTGGTGGACCTGGAAACCAAGGAAGAAGACTTTGTCACCAAGCTGGTATCCGGCTCTACCCACGATGATCTCTTCTTCTTCACCAATTTGGGAAAAGTCTACCAAATGAAAATGTACGACATTCCGGAAGGCCGCCGGGCAACCAAGGGCAAATCGATCATGAACTTCCTCTCGCTCGCGGGTGATGAAAAGGTGACTTCAATTCTCCCGATGAAGAAGGGTAGTGCGGACACGACTTCGCTCATGCTGGTCACTAAGCATGGCGTAGCCAAGAAAATGACGAGTGTTTCCTTCAAGGACGTCCGCCGGAGCGGGATTATCGCGATAAGACTCGACAAAGATGATCAGCTTATTTCCGCTCTCCTGACCTCGAAAGGCGACGAGGTGATTATTGCCACAGCCGAAGGCCAGTCGATCAGGTTCAAAGAGTCCGATGTCCGCGAAATGGGCCGCACCGCCGGCGGAGTGACCGCTATCAAATTGGGTAAAGGCGACGAAGTGATCGGGGTGGATGTGATCAGCAAGGATACCAAAGAAGGATTTTTCCTCACCATGAGCGGCAATGGCTTCGGCAAGAAGACCAGCCTGAAAGAATACAAAGTCCAGAAGCGCGCCGGCTCCGGCATCAAGACTGCGAAGGTGACTTCAAGGACAGGAAAACTCATCGTCGCGAAAGTCCTGACCGGGGCGGAAGAGGAATTAATCGCAATGTCCAAGAAAGGCCAGGTCATCCGCACCGCGCTCAAAGACATCTCTGCGCTCGGACGGCAGACCCAAGGGGTCACCATCATGCGCCTCCGCGCCGGCGACGGCATCGCCTCACTCGCGTGTATCTAATATGGAAGGAAAAACACCAAAATTTACAAGAAGAGTTAGAAAAACTTTTTTCTCAGGATCAGGCTGGGAAAATACTGGTTTCGATAATGCCGAAATAGCATATGCGATTTTAAAAGAAACCCTTCAGCCTTTAGGAATAGATATTAAAAATTCTTTCATTCTGGAAGTAGGAAGTGGTAATGGATTGCTTCTAGACCTGTTGAAAGAAAAGGGGATTAAAGCTGTAGGTGTAGATGTTGACCATAGAGGGGGAAATAAAACCCCTCGAGTCTTGAGCCGAGTTGAAAGACTTCCTTTTTTAAACGAAGCGTTCAATGTGGTTATTTCTAGTGGGAATGTTTTTGATTCCATACAGTATGATCAAGATCAGAATTTAATGATGAGAGAAATTTCTAGGGTGTTAAAACCCGGAGGAGTGTATATTGGAGCAATTCAAGAAGACATTGAAGGGGGAGCCCAAGGACTAAAAAAAATTTCAGATAAAAGGTCCTCAGTCCAAGTTTATAGAAAAGTATAAGTGTCAAGGGGCATCCTTGACATAGGAATTTTGCTCTATAAAATTTTTTTTATCGCCGAAAGTTGATAATAATAAATCTTTGTTTATTATCGGCAGATTTCTGTCGTAAGCGTAGTCGTTATAGCTGCTCCATTTATAATCTTTAGGATGTTTTACTAGTTTATCTTTGACCGCATTAGTATGGATGTACGAAGAGATCCACATTAGTTGGGGATTATTTTCTATCAGTACAGATTTAAATTGGTCCTGAACTACATGCCCGACTCGCTTGTATTTCTTATTGATGTACATAGAATAACTCGTACATAATTGAGAAATTAATTTTGAAATTGAAATGTCTCCACATTGCTCAATTAGTAAATGAAAGTGATTTGGAATTAGGCAGAAAGCATGTAGTTTAAAAAGGTCTTTATTTCCATTTATCCTTATTCTTGAATAGGGGACTGAAAGCAAACTTTCCCCTTGAAGAATTTCGATTTCTATACCCAAAGCTAACCCAATTCTAAATAAAAATCCTTTATAATCTTGCTCATCAAAAAATATTTTCTCACGATTGTTTCCTCTGTTGTATACATGCACAATAGCCCCTGGCAGAAAATTTTTATAGTCCCTATTTTTCATGCTCTAATTATAACATGTCAAGGATGCCCCTTGACATTATGCTAGTGGATAAAGGTTTTTCATACTATAATTAATCAATGTTCACTGATCCGGTAAAAAATTTGAAGGCTTTCGGGTTGCGGGAAAGTGATATCGTAGCGGACCTGGGCGCAGGCACCGGGTTCTATGCCGTGGAAGCGGCCAAGATGGTGCCACAGGGCAAGGTATATGCCATTGAGCTTCATAGGGAATATATAGAGACTATCAAGGACAAGGCGCGTACGGCCAAAGTAAAGAACCTGGAATGCCTGTGGGCCGACATAGAAAAGGTCGGCGGCACCAAGCTTGGTAACGGCATAGTCGATGCGGTCATAGCCTCAAACGTGCTCTCCCAGCTTGAAGACAAGGATAAATTTTTAGACGAAGTAAAAAGAATTTTGAAGCCGAGTGGCCGAGTGCTCCTAGTCGACTGGTCTGACTCGCCGACCTTCGGCATTGCCCACTTCGTGCCGAAAAGTAAAGCCCGAGAGATGTTCGAGGCCAAGGGCTTCATCCATGATCGCGACATTGATGCGCACCACCATCATTATGGTATGATATTTATAAAGTCATAAAGTAGAAAGTTATAAAGTTCATAAAGTCAGATAATGAAACCCAATTTCCAACTTGTCCTCATAATCGTCTTCGTGGCTTTTGCCGTGTTCGGCGTTTTGGTATTCTCCGGACTCATTTCGCTCGGCAACGAGAAGAATGCTCCAGGGGGCCTGGGCACGGTGGTCCTCTGGGGCACGGTGCCCAATACAATTATGTCCAAGCTCGTAGAGGACTTCAACCTTGCCAACCCGGCTTATATCGTAAAGTATATGGAGAAGTCTCCGAAAACTTTCGACCGCGACTTGCTTGAGGCGCTGGCGGAAGGCGAGGGGCCGGATATGTTTTTATTGCCGGATAATTTAGCGTATCACTATTCCAAGAAAATTTTCCCGATCCCCTACACGAGCGTGCCGCTTGCTTCTTTTAAGAATGTCTTTGCAGGTCCGGCTGAAGTATTCCTGACCGCTGGAGGGATCATGGCCTTCCCTCTGTATGTCGACCCGCTCATGATGTATTACAACCGGAGCACGCTTGATGCCAATGCCGTCGTTTACCCGCCGGCCACCTGGGACGAGCTTATCGACCTCGTGCCGGCTCTGACGAAAAAAGATCCAACCAACAAAATACTCAAAAGCACAGTCGGCATGGGGCAGTTCTCGAATGTGGCCAATGCAAAGGAGCTGCTTGCCACTCTTTTCATGCAAAAGAACAACCCCATCATTGCCCAAAAGGGGGAATCCCTGTCCGCCACGCTCGATGATGTGAGCTACGATTTGGCTCCGACTTTAAAATTTTATACAGATTTTGCGGACCCTCTCCACCCCGCCTATTCCTGGAATAAATCTTTCCCCGGCTCGAGAGACGCTTTCAGTGCGGAGAATGTGGCTTTCTACTTCGGCTTTGCGAGCGAGCTCCAGTCCTTGGTAAATAAAAATCCGAATCAGAATTTCCTGGCTGCACCAGTGCCGCAGGTGAAAGGCTCCAACTTCAAACGCACCTTTGCGCACGTTACCGGTGTCGCAATTTCCTCTTCTTCAAAAAATCTAACCACCGCTTTCACCGCAGCCTCCGCGATGTCCTCGAGCGACTTTGCCGGCAAGCTTGCCACGGCCCTAAACGTCGCCCCGGCCCGCCGAGATCTGCTTTCAATCAAGCCCGCCGATGAATATTCTCCGGCTTTCTATGACTCGGCGATTTACGGGCGCAGTTTCCTCGATCCAGCACCTACCGAGAGCGGCGTTATCTTCCGAGGCATGGTGGAGAACGTGCTGTCGAACAGCATGACGGCCGATGCGGCGCTCAAGGACGCCGACTCGAAGCTTAATTTCTTGCTCTTAAATTAAAATGACAAAGGTACAAAAAATTTTAATTTTTATTTTCATCTTTGTTTTAATTATCGCACCTATTTTGTCTTCAGCTGCGGGCTTGGTGCCATGCACGAATAGCGTAGGGGAACCCTGCGGGTTTACCCAGTTTATGACTCTTATCAATACTGTCATTAATTTCATCCTTTTTGACCTCTCTATCCCTCTTGCGGCTATTATGTTCGTCTATGCGGGTGTCAGCCTGGTAATGAGCGGAGGAAGCACAGAGGCCAGAAGTAAAGCAAAAAACATTTTTACCAGTACGGTCATAGGTCTGGTGCTTGCCGCCGGGGCCTGGCTTATTATCCATACTCTGCTGTCGATTCTTGGGTTTGATGGGGCTTGGATTGGGTTCTAATTATATGTATAATATTAAAATGATATCTACGAAGAAGATCCTCCTGAGGGTTATTTTAATGGCCAGTTTGATTATCATACCGGTTATTTCTTTTGCCCAAGGGAATGTTCCGGGACCTTGTGATACCTCGGGTAAAATTTGTAATCCCTTAGCCCCAAGAGGAATAGTTGATCTGAACACTTTTATAAAAACTTTTCTGCAGGGAGCATTGAGAATCGGTATCCCGCTCATCGCCCTGGCGATCATTTATTCCGGGTTCCTCTTTGTGGCCGCCCGGGGCAATACGGAAAAGATAGGCAAAGCCAAGGATGCGCTCCTGTACACCGTCATCGGGGCGGCAATATTGCTCGGGTCATGGGCTATTGCAAAATTAATATCTAGTACGGTTCTAGCTTTATAAAGTTATGAAAAAAATATTTAAATCCATTTCAATATTCTCTGTTTTATTTGTCGTTCCTTTTATTTCCTTAGCGCAAGGATTCGTGGGAGCTTGTCCCGAGGGTACTTATAATAACGGCTACGGATGTTTTACCCCGATACTAGGGAGGCTATACACTATCCAGCAAATATTGAACAGCGTCCTGCCGGTGCTTATTACACTTGGTATTGTCTACTTTATATGGGGAGTGGTGACTTATGTTATCGCCGGTGATTCGGAAGCCAAAAAAACAGGCCGGGACAGGATAATTTTCGGCATTATCGGTTTGGCGGTGATTGTCAGCGTTTGGGGCCTCGTATTCATACTTCTATCCACTTTCGGCCTCGAGAACCCGGCCAATTTAAGCGTAGAGTTCGTCCAGGAAAGCGGAGGGATTGTTAAAGCTGGGGTAATCTGCGATCTGGCTGCAAACCCGAAGCTATCCCATCTACTTAATTACGGTACGTGCCTCCTGGTCAATTCTATCGTGCCCCTTCTTTTCGGAGTGGCTTTGGTGGTGTTCGTTTGGGGAGTTGTAAACTTCTTTATATTAGGGGCGGGGGAGGAGGCGAAAAGGACCCAGGGCAAGCAATTTATGCTGTGGGGCATAATAGCTTTAGCCGTCATGGTGTCCGTCTGGGGGCTGGTGGCAATACTCCGGAACACCTTTGGCATTGAAGGGTTTATTCCACAGGTGGCGCCCCGCTAGGCTTGTGTTATTTTAGGCACCTTGTGGTATAATTTGAGGGATAAATTTATTATTAATTCCCGCCCGACTGAGTCGTCCGGACGGGGGTCGCACTTATTATTAGTTAGTTTAGCCAGTTTAATTATTATGAAAAAGAAATTGTTTGTTTTGTCGGGAGCGGTACTAGGGCTTGCTCCTGTCGCAGTATTTGCGCAGATCGCTACAGGCGGTAATCCTACTAGCTGTATAAATGGGAGCAACGTCAGCTCCATTCAGGGGTTGCTGTGTAAGATCGCGGAGATCTTAAACGCGGTCATCCCGGTACTTATCGCGCTGGGCATCGTCTACTTCGTATGGGGGGTAGTGTCCTACGTTATTGCAAGCGACGAGGAAGCTAAAAAGGCCGGCAGGGATAGAATTATTTTCGGCATCATCGGCCTAGCCGTCATCATCGGCGTGTGGGGTCTGGTGAAGATACTTACCAACACCTTCGGCCTGGACAATAGGACAAACATTAACCTGCCGACCGTTACTTACTAGGATTAGTCAACCAGGCACGTGGATTCTTTTCTGACGAACGTTAACAAGGAGATCATCAATCCGCTCATCGTGCTCCTTTTCGCTCTGGCGTTGGTCTACTTCCTATACGGTGTATTTGAGTTCCTCGTCGGAGCGGCCAGTGAAGAGAAAAAGACTGATGGCAAGAGCCACATGCTCTGGGGGATAGTCGGGATAACGATCATGATGGGAGTGTGGACTATATTAGGCATCGTCACGAGGACCCTTAATATAGATTCTCAAGTTAAACCCCAAACGAATGAAGTAAAGCTGGATAGTTATAATCCCGGAGGGAACTGGTTCAAGTAAAATAAAAAATAGCGTAAACGTTGAATGGCCGGCTCTTCGTTCCCGAAGAGCCGGCCATTTGCGTTGGGCCAGACGCGATATTCGGCCCTTATTACTTTCCCGAAGAACTACTTGCACGCACCTTCGCCTGGCGACAGGCGATAGATGCGGAAGTCCACATGCCCGTCCTTGGGGTCCTTGGGGTCGGTGAAGACCTTGTCGGAAGCCGCGCGCTGCGGCTGAGGGTATTGCTGGCACCCTTTGCCCGGGGTGTAGACTATCTTGTTCCCCTCGTACTCCACCAGCACTGGTGCGTCGGCTTCGATGTTGAACTCGAAGCCGAGCTTCATGGTGGCTGGCGTCGTGCCGCGGATGACGAGCGGCGTGGGCACGAGGCGTTCCTGCACGGTGGCACCGCCACCGGCAGACCCGTCGGTGTCCGACCCTCCTGCGAAGTAGTTGCAGGCCTTGCAGCCCCCTCCGACGAGAAGGATCACGCCGACAACGACACCGAACACCTTCAGGGCGGTGTATATACGGTACGCCCGGAGAAGGAGAATTGCCGTCGTCAGCGCCAGACTCACTAAAATCCATCCCCACCAATGCATCACTCCTCCTTGTTATGGCTCGCGTTGAGCCCGAGCATCGCCTGCACACCGCCCTCGCCGGTAACGAGCGTGCCCTTGAGCTTGGCGAGCTCCTTGAGCGCCTCGGCGCCGACACGGACGTTCGCATCGGGCACGAGGTCGGTGATGTTGCCTTTCTCGTCGACTTTGGCAAGGCCGGTGTCGACGAGGTATTTCTTCCGCCATTCCACAATGGCGGCCTGTTCGCGGCTGTACGCGTGGGCCTTCTGCGCCGCGATTTCCGGCTGTGCGAAGGACGCGAGGAGCTCTCTGGCCGCCTCGTCTTCCGGACTGAAGGACTTGAAGATGGAGCGTGTAAGCCGGACGCCCCAGCGCTCCTCGATGCCGTCCTGCACCCCTTCGCGACCGAGGTTGATCCAGGTCATCTGTTCGGTGAAGTCCGAGGTCGGGCCATCCTGCCCAGCCTGGTATTCACTCTTGACCTGGTTTAGCTTGTGCATGCTAAACCCGCCAACGATGCCGCGCAGGGCGCCGTTGATGGTTTCCATGGTGACACCCAACCAGTTGTTGATGCCGAAGAGCATCTTGAACGGATTGACCGCCTGGATGGTGTTAGTGGTCAGCACCTTCACCCTGGCCATCTCCTCTGTGCGGAGGTCCGGTGTGATGACCGGATACTCCGTGTGAAAGTCGATATAGTTGGAGACTCCCGTGCGGGACACGATGCACTCTCCGCTCTCATCGTCCTTCCAGATCACAACGTCCCCCGACTTTTCCTCCCCGACGCGCTTCAACTTCGGGTAGGTGAAAGGGTAGACGTGTGTTTTGTAGATCGGCCACAGGAAGAAGTATACGTTCCACTTCTCCGAGAGACTCTTCTTGTGGCCGGGCTGGTCTGGTACGATGTTCCACTCCGGGTCGAAGTGGTGACCCCGCACCGCCATGATGCAAGTGTAGAACTTGCCGAGGCGGGTGATCACCTGGCTCGTTCGTTCCCGTGGCATCTTGAATGACTGTGTTGCCGCGAAAACGAAAATCCCAATGAGCACCCCGATCACCGACATGAGAACTGCTGTGAGCATACTATCTCCGCGCGCCGTTCGTGGCGCAAAACGCCGCGTTCGACGCGGAACCAAAAATTGACGAAGACCAACGAACTTATCCGCATTTTATCACACAAAAACAAAAAAGTCAATGCTGGTTCGAGAAACAAAAAAACGGAAGCCTTGCTTCCGTTTTTTTGTTTCGTTTTTGGTTACGCGTGCTTAAGGGGAGTTTCGTGATATCTTTTCTCCGCGCCGTAGATCCTGCGGATCAGAATGATAATGATTGTTATCAATATTGCCGCTACGATCCACCCTACGAGTCCCGTCGGCATGAAGCCGTCGGCGCCGATTATCGCGGTGGCGGCCAGGCCCCCGTAATCTTCATTACCATTAGCTTCGCTGGTGTTGATGTTTGCAGAGTTCGGCTGGGTGTTGGAATTAGAGTAAGAATTGCTGTTCGAGTTAACATTGCCGCCGCTGACACCAAATGGGACGGAGTTAGAGTAGCCTCCACCCGGGCCAGGATTATACACAGTGATAGAGTACTGAGTGCGATTCCTAAGTTCCTTAGCACCGAAATTTATCATAAGGTGGCGAGAGTCTACGTAAGTAGTAGGGTAGTTGGAATTATTGACTCGTACAACAGAACCCGGAATGAAGTGATTGCCATTTACAGTGACACTGACCGGATCGGTACCGTTAATGTATCGTGGAGTGATAGAACTGATGACCGGTGAGGGATTAACGGTTGCAACGGTTTCGAAATTAGAAGCAGGCTGATACGGCTCATTATAGGTAGGCGGGGTAAGAGTATGTATCACCTCTGCGCGCGCGAGTGCCGGCATGAAGGCTATCGCCACCAAGGTAAAACCAGCAAGCGCCAGCAAACTTAAAAACGGATATTTAATTATTGAATTTTTATTAATTTTACTCATGTTGATAGTATAGCATACTCTAGTCTAAAAGTCAAGCCCGATAAGGGCCCTACAAAATATGCATAAAATGTGGGCAAGGAGGGACTCGGTCACACATACAATTCTGCTGAATTTTTGCGCGACCCCGGCTCCTCTGACCCGGGTCGGAGTCCGCCTTTCTCGTCCCTCGCTAAAAAGAAAAAATCACCCAAGAATTATGAGTGGCTTTTTCTTTTGTGGGCAAGGAGGGACTCGAACCCTCAAGCCTTGCGGCATTAGTTCCTAAGACTAACGCGTATACCAATTCCGCCACTTGCCCGTATTTTATTTTTCCCCACATGAAGCACTTTGTGGTCAGGAATAGTTTTCTGCTGAAAACTTTCCCGACCCAGACTCGCGCCGCCGCGCTCCGTCTTCGCACAAAGCATAACATGCTTTGTGCGCCCACCAGGGATCGAACCTGGGACATTCTCCTTAAGAGGGAGCTACTCTACCAGCTGAGTTATGGGCGCAATTTTTTCTTTAGACGTATTATACATGTGCAACATCGGGTATTGCACATTGTGCCCGGGGTGGGAATCGAACCCACACGCCTGTTGAAGGCGGGAAATTTTAAGTCTCCTGCGGCTACCAATTACGCCACCCGGGCATGTTTCTTTTTTCAAATTACCGTGGAGGCCATGGTGGGATTTGCACCCACGAATGGCGGTTTTGCAGACCGCTGTGTTAGCTACTTCACCACATGGCCATTGTGAAAGTCAATAATTCTTCTGACAGTTTTATCTGCGTTTATTGGCCGTAATTCAAAATAATCATTGAATATTTTGAATTTTCGCATAAAAAAGGAATTAATGCCAGCATTTTTATACATAAGCTTGAAAAGCTTTATGGAATCTTTGGTGTTATACATGGCTTGATGGGATCTTTTGCTTTGATAAATTTTTCCGTTTTGAATACCAATATCTTTTAAAACGCCATTCATGTTTTCTAAAAATATTTTACTTCCGCTCGTAAATATTACCCGAATTCTTTTTATAATCATTTTCTCATTTTTCCCCTTTCTTTTTTCAAAATATATACAGCCGTCTCCATCAAAATACCCTCTTACAAAGTGATTTAAATATTTTTTAGAAATATTAGGGAAATTTATCGTTAAAGATTTGTTGGGATATAATCCTAATTTAAAAACATCATCGTATAACTTATAACTCCCAATCTTTAATGTAAAACAAATTTTTGATCCAGAAAAATGTGATTTGGTTTCTTTTATTACATGTTCAGATTTTAACCACCTCTTTACTCTCGAAATGGAATCTTTATCTGCGCTTGTAATGCTAATATATTTCCCTCGCATGCTAGGGGAATCTATTAGATGTCCATCAGCGTAGATATAACCTAAAAGATAAGCCATGTTAGGAGACCACTTGGCAAAAAATTTCTCATTTACCTTATGCTTTATTCCCACTACTTAATTGTAGGTGGTAAAAACATATTTTGCAAGTAATTATTTTCCCCTCAAAAGCTCGTCAATTTTTTGGCGATGTTTTTCTCCGCGGTCAATCTGTATATCGATAAAGGGTATAGTTTTTATTTCTAGATTCTTTTTAATATGGTCTCGGATCTCTCCTCTTTTTCTTTTTGCAAATTCGAGAGCTGCTTCTTCTTTTGAATCAGGAAGAACAGTAATAAAAATAGTGGCGCGTTTTAAGTCAGGAGAGACGTTGGCAG
>DATDVS010000042.1:0-6632 GCA_036517535.1 Minisyncoccota bacterium | reverse complement strand
ATTTAGAATATATTTATTTAGCCCGTCGGAGAAAACTTCGCGGGAAATTGTGATCGTATCATAGTTTAAATTTAAATTCTCCCCATCGTCGCCGGATAGTTTGAAAACTTTATCCTTGTTATTGAAATGAATAGCAACTGTGGCGTGGCTGCCCTTGGGTAGGGTCTTGGATCCTTTGAATATGAGGTCGGCCCCCTGCTTGCCGCGCATCGACTTCATGGACTGCTCCCCCAGTACGAAGCGTATCGCCTCAACCACGTTGGACTTACCGGAACCATTGGGGCCCACGATTGATACTATCGGGCTTTCGAACTCCAAATTTGTTTTCTTGGAAAAAGATTTGAAGCCGTTTAGTTCGAGGTTGAGGAGCCGCATTGGTTTATCCGCCTAAATTTTCTTAACATTATAAATTTGGTAATTGGGGTTCATTTTTTTGAAAAATTTTGGCGGATTAGTCCAGCCAATTTTTTATTTTTAATGCCGCCTCGGCCGCCTTCTGCTCCGCTTCCTGCTTGGATTTCCCTTTGCCTTCGGCGATCATCGAACTTCCGAAGAAGATCCCCACGGTAAAGTGCTTGTCGTGGTCCGGGCCGGATTCGTGGAGCACTTTGTAAGCGGGGGTAACCAGGGCGAATTCCTGCGCCTTCTCTTGCACCAAGGACTTGGAGTCCCGCCACAACTTTTTATTTACTATTTCCTCTGTGTGCGGCAGAAGTGATTCGGTCACAAACCTATCCGCAGCCTCGTATCCCTGATCGAGATAGACTGCGCCGATGTAAGCCTCGTATGTATTGGCCAGGATGTATTGACGGGCCTTGCCGGAATCCTTCGCCTCACCCTTGGAGAGCAGAAGATAGCCATTCATGCCGACCGCGGAAGCGACCTCCGAGATAATCACGGCATTGACCAGCGCGGAGCGAATGGCTGTAAGCTCCCCCTCGGTATAAGTGGGGTATTTCTTATACAAATAGTCCGTGACGATAAGCTCGAGCACGGCGTCTCCCAGGAATTCCAGCCGCTCATTGTGCGACAATCCCTCGCTTGGATTTTCGTTTATGTAGGAGCGATGAATGAAAGCTTGCTTCAGGAGTGCCTTGTCGCTGAAAACGATCTTTGTCTTTTTTTCAAAATCTGCGAAATTGATCATGGCTTTTTACTTTATACTTTAGAATTTTCGTTTGTAATTATCTCTATTGCCTTGGCAATAAGGGGAACGATGTCGTTGTAAATATGAAGGTCCGGAATTTCCTTGAGCTTAAACCACCGCGCGCCGTCGAGGCCGCCGGAGACTTCGAGCTCTAGCGGCACATAGTCGCTCTCGGCCAGGAAGTACGTGACTTTCTTTAATATTTTGCCTTTCTCCGGATGCGAAGCGATATATTCATTCTCCCCGAGCTTGGCTTTTATTTTTATATCTAAACCTATTTCTTCTTTCAGTTCTCTTACAGTTGCTTCTTCTTCTTCTCCCTGTTCAATTCCGCCCTTACTTAGTGTCCAGTAGCCGAATACGTCATGCACCAGAGCAAAATAAATATCCCCGCCGAAGTGGGCATAAACCAACGCTCCGCCCTTCCTCTCTACTGGCAGTTTGGAAATATCTACGGGGTCATTGCTTTTCTTTTCTCTCCTTTTACTTTTTTCGTCTTTGCCCGGTTCACCGATTTCTTTATACACAGCGCCGAGCACGCCGTTGACGAATTTGCCGGAGTTTTCCCCGCCGAAGGTTTTCGCCAGCTCTATTGCTTCATTGATCGCGACCTTGGGCGGCACTTGGGACCTGTCGCCGAAGAGGAGCTCGGTCAGTCCGATGCGCAGGATATTGCGGTCCACGATCGAGATCTTCTCGAGCGGCCAGTCGGGCGCGGCTTTTTCAATGATCTCGTCGATTACTTTGCATTTTTTTAATACTTCGTTGATGAGGGTAAAGACGAAAGCATCGTCTTCGAGCCCGGGAGCGAATTCTTTCAGGTTGCGCGCGAGAGTCTTTTGCACATCAAAATTCTCGGACTTGTTAAAATCCCACTCAAAGAGGGTCTGCAAAACTATTGATCTGGAAAGGTGCCTATTTGCCATAATGAACAGTTGAAAGTTATCAAGTCTATAAAGTTAAAAGAAAATCCAGAAACTTTACAAACTTTATAACTTTACACTTTAAAACTACTTCGTTGTCGCTTTTGCCTTCATCTTCTTCTGCTTCTTTTCCGCTTTTTTGACCAAGTCTAAAACCTTCATTCCGCGATAAAATCCGCAAGCCGCGCACACTGTATGCCGCCTCTTCAGCACGCTACAATTCTCGCACTTGGCGAAGTTCAAGCTCTTGAGCGCATGATGCGAGCGGCGGTTCCCCGTATGCGATTTTGTGCTCCTCATTCGGACTACCATAATAGGTTCTATACTAGCATATAAAGGGTGAAATGCAAATATAAGTATGCTATCATAGGGTTTATGGAAAAGAGCGAAAAGCTCCATAACTTAAGGCACTCTCTGGCGCACCTTCTGGCCGCAGCAGTGATGGAGCTATACCCGGACACCAAGCGCACCATCGGCCCGGCGATAGACAATGGATTTTACTTCGATTTTGAGTTTTCTAAACCCGTCTCCGACGCTGACTTGCCTAAAATAGAGAAAGTAATGCGCAAAATCCTGCCCAAATGGAAAGGTTTTGAGCGGTCGGAGCTATCAGCAGATGAGGCGAAAGCAGAATATTCGGAGAATCCCTACAAGCATGAACTCATCGATGAATTTACCAAGGACGGACAGAAAGTGAGCTTCTATAAATCGGGAGACTATTCCGACCTCTGTAGAGGCGGACATGTAGAGAATCCAAGTAAAGATATCGACCCGGAAGCCTTCAAGCTCGACCGCGTCGCTGGCGCCTACTGGCGTGGAGATGAAAAGAATAAAATGCTTACGCGCATCTATGGTCTCGCTTTTGAAACCAAAGAAGAACTGGATGCATATATTTTGCAACGTGAGGAAGCGGAGAAGCGGGATCATAAAAAATTAGGAAAGGAATTAGATTTGTTTGTATTCTCAGAGTTAGTCGGAAGTGGACTCCCCCTCTGGACTCCAAAGGGTACAATTTTGCGAGATGTTTTAGATAATTTCGTGTGGGAACTCCGACAGAAACGAGGATATGTGAAAGTGGAAATTCCCCACATAACCAAAAAAGAACTATACGAGAAAAGCGGACACTGGGATAAATTCAAAACGGAGCTTTTCCGCATAACTACCCGCGAAGGCCATGAATTCGCAATGAAGCCGATGAATTGCCCGCACCACATCCAGATTTTTGATCGCAGACAGTGGAGCTATCGTGAGTTGCCGCAGAGATATTGCAATAGCACTACTTGCTACCGGGATGAACAGACAGGTGAACTCTCCGGACTCTCCCGCGTACGCAGCTTTACCCAGGATGATGCACATGTGTTTTGCCGAATGTCTCAAGTGAAAGAAGAATTCCTAAGGGTCTGGGATATTGTGCACGAATTTTATAATCCTTTTGGATTTAAGATGCGGGTCCGGCTTTCGCTCCACGACCCGGAACATTCCGAAAAATATTTAGGGGATAAAAAATCTTGGGAGCATGCCGAGTCCGTGCTTCATGAAATAGTCACCGGTAAAAAAGCTGATTGGTTCGAGGGTATGGGAGAAGCCGCTTTTTACGGACCAAAATTGGACTTCATGGCCAAAGACGCTATCGGCCGAGAGTGGCAAGTGGCTACTATCCAGCTAGATATGAACCAGCCGGAGCGCTTTAATCTGTTTTGTATAAATGAAAAAGGCGAAAAGGAACGCCTGGTAATGATCCACGCCGCAATTATGGGCTCAATCGACAGATTCCTCTCAATCCTCATCGAACATGTGGCCGGAGTATTCCCCCTCTGGCTCGCGCCAGTGCAGGTGAAAGTGATCCCGGTGCGGGAGAATCATAATGACTACGCTCGCGAAGTTTTTGAGTCTTTGCGAATGTCGGACATCCGCGCGGAGCTGGACGACAGTGATGAGAACCTCGGCAAAAAGGTCCGAGATGCGAAAAATAATAAAATGCCTTACTGGATCGTGATCGGTGACAAAGAAATAGAAGCGGGTAAGGTTACTCTCGAATCCCGCGATGCCGGCCAGCTCGGCCAAATTTCCAAAGAAGAACTAATTTCTAAGCTTCTGGAGGAAATGAAGAATAAGAAATAACTATTTTTTCTCGTTTTTTAGGATTTCTAAAAGCTTTTTCATGGCTTTGCCGCGGTGGCCGATGATATTTTTTTCTTCTACTGAATATTCGAGCATGGGTTTGTCGGTGCCGTCGAGGACGACAAAGAGTTCGAATTGCCGGCCTTTATGGTCTTTGTCCTTAGGTGCAATAATGGTCCCCTCAAATGTGCCGTCAGCGATAGTATAGTCCCCTTCTCTCCGGCAGAGGCCCAGATAGCAGGTCGCGCTGATGCGCGAGCCGGCGAATTTGTGCCCCATTTCATAAGGTGTGAAGCACTTCCAGAAATCCTTCATGTATGGGCCCGGGAATCCATTTAAGTCAGCAATGCTTACAGACACATCGTCCACCAATACGGGCTCCTTGAATTTTTTATACGCAGTCTGTAATTTATGTATAATTATTTCCTCCGGCGTGCCCTGTATCTCCGGCTCGTTCCACTCCCTTTGCTCGCATTCAAAATATTCGCTCAACCTGAGCGACAAATCCTCGAATTTAAAGGGGCTCCCTGTAACAATCAAAAGTTTTGGTTTCATTGCTTTGTAACACTATCTAAAAATTCCCAGAATGGAGTCCAATATTTATCCAGTGGTAAAAACTTTTCCCATTCTCTGTTTTCGATCTTTTGCCCCGGATTATTTATGCCTTCCATAAGTAAGAGAGATTATATCTCTATGCCCTTGCCGTTCATTTCTTCGCGATGAGCATTAATAAGCTCGTCCATAATTTTCCCGGCTCTATGCACATCCGGAACAAAAACTAGCAAGGATTTGAATCCTTTATCTATTGCTAGATCTGCCTCCTTTTGGTTTTTTGAGTCACTCAAGCTACTGCCTATATTTTGCATTAAAGCATTTAATTGTTCCGACGCTCCTTGGGGTCTTTCAATCATAATATTAGATATCTATCTCAGCTAGCTTAGCATTGGACTGGATAAAAGATTTGCGGGGTGGCACCTCGGAGCCCATGAGAATGTCAAAGATCTTATTCGCTTCTTCGGCGTCGTCGATGTTCACCTTTTTGAGCACGCGGTTGGCCGGGTCCATCGTCGTCTCCCATAGTTCCTCCGGATTCATTTCACCCAGACCCTTGAAGCGCTGGATGTGGACTTTATTAGCTTTCAGCTTTTGGCTTTCAGCTTCCTCTTCACCTTCGGCTTCTTCTCCCTCGCTTTGCTCGGGACCTTCGGCCTCGGCTTCTTGAATTTCGGAGACATTTTCTTTGCCGATTATTTTAAATTTCTCATCATCGGTGTATGCATAGGAAATTTCTTTGCCCTTTTTGATCTTGTAGAGCGGTGGCTGGGCGATGTAAATGTAGCCCATCTCGATGACCTGGCGGAAATAGCGGTAGAAAAGCGTGAGCAGAAGGGTGCGGATGTGCGAGCCGTCCACATCGGCATCGGTGGCGATAATTATTTTATGATAGCGGATCTTCGAAACATCGAAGGTGTCCCCGATCGAGGTACCCATGGCGATCACCAGTGCTCGTACTTCTTTTGAGGCCAGCATTTTGTCTATTCTTGCTCTTTCAACATTTAGAATTTTGCCGCG
Organism: Minisyncoccota bacterium; assembly: GCA_036517535.1. Lineage (GTDB taxonomy): Bacteria > Patescibacteriota > Minisyncoccia > Phycocordibacterales > UBA9973 > UBA9973. Next base: position 869 of record DATDVS010000042.1, on the reverse strand, counting down.
CAGTGGCAAAATAGCCTGGGTGCGGCGGTCGCGACCCTGCTTGGCCGAGCCTCCGGCGGAATCTCCCTCTACTAGAAATAGCTCGGACTCCTCGGCACTTTTGGATTGGCAGTCAGCCAGCTTGCCCGGGAGGGTCATGCCCTCGAGCGCGCCTTTCCGGAGCACCGAATCCTTGGCCGCCTTGGCCGCCTTGCGAGCCTTCAGCGCGAGTATTGATTTATTGATTATAACTTTCGCGTCATCCGGATTCTCCTCCAGAAACTGGCCAAATGCCTCGCCAAATATGGTGGCCACGGCACCCTGGGCTTCCACACTGCCAAGCTTCGCCTTGGTCTGCCCTTCGAATTGTATTTCACGCAACTTAACTGACAAGACGGCAGTGAGGCCTTCAAGCACATCCTCGCCAGTGAATCCGCCCTCGGACTCCTTCATCATTTCATTCTTCTTGCAGTATGTATTGAGTGTGCGGGTAAGGGCCATCTTGAACCCGGTAATGTGGGTGCCGCCCTCGGCTGTGTAAATATTGTTCGCAAATGGCACGATGCGATCCACGATGTCGTCCACATACTGGAGCGCTATCTCCACCCCCACGCCGTCCTGCTCTTTGGAAACATAAAAAATATTGTTCTGGACTGGCTTTTGGAATTTATTGTAATATTTTACGAGTGAAACGAGCCCGCCTTCGAAATAAAAAGATACAGATGGGAGCTCCAGTCCCAGGTCGCGGAACCAAAACACGTCTTCGTCGTTCATGCCCTTCTTATCATCCCACTCCCGCGCGTCAATAATCAAAATTTTCATCCCCCGCACGAGGTATACCTGCTGGCGGATGTGCGAAACGATGGTGTCCCAGCTCCATTTAATATCCT
>DATDVS010000041.1:0-5551 GCA_036517535.1 Minisyncoccota bacterium | reverse complement strand
CCTTCCTTAATTATATCGGAAACCCGCTCCACACGGAATGGCGCTAACTCGGAGATATGCACCATGCCGTCGATCGCCGAGTTTAGGGCCACGAAGGCTCCGAAGTCTGCGATCTTCACCACTTCCCCCTTAAGTATCTCCCCTACCTGGAATTCATGGGTCATTTCTTCGACAATTCTCTTGGCCTCCTCCGCCGAGCCGCCCTTGCCGGTGAGGTAGACCGTGCCGTCGTCCTCGATAGTTATTTCCGCCCCGCTCTTTTCTTTGATTTCCTTGATGGTCTTGCCGCCCGAACCTATGACCATGCCGATCTGATCCGGTTTGATCTGGATCATGATAATCTTCGGAGCATTTGGCGAAATTTCCGCCCTTGGGCTCGGAATTTCTTTTTCAATTCGATCGATTATCGCGATCCTCGCCTTCTTCGACTGCTTCATCGCCTCGCCCAGAATTTTTATCGGTACACCCTCCACCTTCACATCGAGCTGGATCGCGGTAACCCCATTACGCGTACCCGCGATCTTGAAATCCATGTCGCCATGATGGTCTTCTGGGCCTTGAATATCGGTCAAGATTTTATATTTATCATCTGTTTCGTGCATCAATCCCATTGCGACACCCGCGACAGGCGCTTGGATAGGCACTCCGCCGTCCATCAACGCCAAAATTCCGGCGCAAATGGATGCCTGGGAAGTAGAGCCGTTGGAGGCCAGTGATTCGGAAACCACCCGCATCGTATAAGGGAATTCCGCCGGGCTGGGTAGCACCATGGCCAGCGCTTTTTCGGCTAAGGCTCCATGCCCCACTTCGCGCCTATTGGTAAATCCTGCGCGGCCCACCTCGCCCGCTGAATACGGCGGGAAGTTGTAGTGGTGCATGAATCTTTTTTCCATTTTTGTCTGCATGCCGTCAATTACATTCCTGTCTTCCGGCCCGCCCAAGGTAAGCACCGAGAGCACATGCGTGCCTCCCCGGTAAAAAATTCCGGAACCGTGCAGCACGGTGGAGAGCCCGCCGGCTTGCGCGTACAGATCGCGCAGTTCGTCCATCGCCCGGCCATCGGCTCGCTTGCCCTCATCGATTGCTTTTTTGTGAATGATGTCATTTTCAGTGTCGTCAAACAGATGATCTTCTGGGGCAAAATCTTCCCGGTCAAGATAATGCTCTTGGACCATTTTATTCCAGGTGCTATGGAGCTCGTCGATTTTCTTTTTTCCGGCGCCGGCGAATATCGCGCCCTCCATCTGAGGTAAAATGTTGTCATTGAATAGTTTCACGGATTCCTCTGAAATCGTTTCTTTTTCGATAATTCTCTTCTCGTGGCCAATCTCTTTGACAATATCTTTCTGAAAATTCTCCAGCTTGGTTATCTCCGCGCTGGCGCGCATCAGCGCTTCCTCTAATTCTTCTTCGCCGGTCTGGTGCGCGGAGGCCTCGATCATGTTGATATTGCCGTCCTTGCCGCAGACGGTCAGGTCGAATTTATACATTGAGTCGTCCGCGCGGAGGGTGTTTGAAGGATTAATTATCAGGGTATCATCGGTGTATTTACCTATACGCACACAGCCCACGGGACCGGCCCAGGGAATATTAGACACTGCTAGAGCTAAAGAAGCTGCATTCACGGCTAAAATACTAGAATCATTGTCGTCCACCGAAAGTACGGTCACGATGACTTGCACCGCATGCCGTATGGAATGGTCAAAGAGGGGCCGCAAGGTGCGGTCGATCGCCCGGCTCGCGAGGATCGAATCCTCCGACGGCTTGCCTTCTCTTTTTACGAACTTGGAACCGGAGATTTTACCAGCCGCATAAAATCTCTCCATATAGTCCACCGTCAGATTGAAAAATCCCAGGCCATCCTGCCGGTCTTTGGACATGCACGCAGTCGCGAGGACTACCGTCTCGCCATATTTGAGCATCACCGAGCCGTGAGCCTGCTCAGCCAAATCAGTAAACATAGCGGTCAGAGTTTTGCCGCCGATTTCTAACTTATATTCTTTCTTTTGCATATGATTTTGCTCCGACCTGGGCCGGAGGGGTTGGCTCCCCTTCAGACTACAGTGTTGTTTCGGTTTTAAGGAAACACTACTTTGTGTCTGGAGGCGAACCAGATTAACTTATAATAATCTACTTACACTAGCATTTTTAAGGGAAAAAGCAATATAAACAAAGACCTTAAAAAAGTTCTGAGTGATTACCGATATCAAATAACACCAAAACAAGTTCTTTATTTTTTATATAATAAATCAAAAGAAGATTCCCTTTTATGTGGCACTCACGTAGGCCAGATAGACTCCCATGCAAAAGATGATCTTGATATTTAGGAGCCGGCTTATTTTCAGAAGCCAAAATATTTATAACTAATTCAATTTCTTCTCTGCTAATTTTCCCCGAACGAATTACTTTCTGAAAAGATTTTTGAAATCTCTTAGTATAATGTTTGTGATACATAAATTATCTACCAGATTCCAAAGCATCAAACATCTCTTTTGTAGAGGAATATCCTTTGCTGTGCTTTAGAGTCCACTCTGCCTCCTTTTCATATTTCGCAAGCATCTTTGGAGTATATCTATGCATAAAACCAAAAGGACAAACATAAGTAAGATTCTCGGGATTTTTTTCCCGAGCTAAAAGGAATTTTACCCCCGAGGACAAATCTAACCCCATTTTTTTAAACATCTTTCGATATTCGGCTTTCTCTGCCTTATCTATTCTGATTTGCATTGTTGTATTCATATGCAACAAGTATATACCCATGTAATGACAATGTCAATACAGTATAAAATCCTCTTGAGTTAGAGCTATATCTATATCTATTTGGGAATTCTGGAATTAATATTTCCCGCTACCCATCAGATACTTGCGGGGATTGTTGGAGAGGTCAATGAAGTCGTCTGCGGCTTCTCGGAGCTTGCCCGAAGTTGATTTGCCGAAGGAGACCACCTCTACCTGAATGCCTGAATGCATTCGCAGATACTCTACTAGTGGTATAAAGTCGCCATCACCCGAAACAAGAATAACGACATCGAGCTTTGGCGCCATGCTGATAGCATCTACAGCCATACCTACGTCCCAGTCAGCTTTCTTGGCTCCACCGGAGAAAATCTGTAGGTCCTTGGTCTTGGTTTCAATACCTTGTTTTTCCAGCGCCTCAAAAAAGTTCTTTTCATCCCCCGCCTCGGTCGTGATGACGTACGCCACCGCGCGCACCAGCGCCCGGCCAGCCACCGCTTCTTTAACCACCGCGCCGAAATTGACCCGCGCCTTATATAAGTTGCGAGCTGAGTGATAGAGGTTCTGCGTATCGATGAAAACACCGACTCTCTGCTCCTTATGTTTAATAACTGTCATATGTATATTGTAGCAGAATCTTTTTTAAAATGGCTACGCAGGGCGACGGCCCGGAGTCCTGAGCAAAAATTCAGCAGAATTTTATGCGTACATTTTAAAAGAGATTCTGCGAAAATTAAGCAAGGTCCATCTTTTTGACCAAAGCGTCGTAACGAGCCTTGTTTTTGCGTTCCAGGTACTTCAAATGAGTCCGGCGGTCCGCCACCATCTTGATGAGGCCGCGGCGGGAATGATTGTCCTTCTTGTGCTTCTTTAAATGCTTCGCCAATTCATCGATCTGAGTAGACAGCACAGCTACCTGCACCTCCGGAGAGCCTGTGTCCTTATCGTGGATCTGATTTTTCTTAATAACTGCTTGCTTTTTCTTGGTAGCTAACATGCGCAGAATATAGCACAAAACTCGATAAATTGCAATAGATCGGAAAAGTGCTGTTTATAAAGGCTACGCAGGGCGACGGCCCGGAGTCCTGAGCAAAAATTCAGTAGAATTTTATGCGTACTTTATAAACAGCACTTTTCCGATAATATTGTGCGACGTGATAAAATAAATGCATGGCTTCCCAAATAGACACCTTACAGCGTCAATTCTTCGAATATTTAGAGATTGAAAAGGGCTCCTCCCAGAAGACCATCGAGAATTATCAGCACTACTTGCGTCGGTTCTTTGAATTTACAAAGGTGAAGAACGCCTCGGACATCACGGATGACGTGGTGCGCGAATTCCGCCTGTGGCTCAATCGCCAACAAGGCAACAAAAAGGGTGTCCAACTCCAGCCAATGTCCAAGAAAACCCAAAACTATCATTTGATAGCCTTACGGGTATTTTTAAAATATTTAAGTAAGCGGGAAATCAAATCCCTGCCCGTTGACCGCATCGAACTCTCCAAAGTCCCCGAGCGGCACATCGATCTGATCACTCCAGCCGAGCTTACTCGCCTGCTCGAAGCGCCAAGTGGTAATGACGTAAAAAGTTTGCGAGACAAAGCCATCTTGGAATTCCTTTTTTCCACCGGACTGCGCGTTTCCGAACTCTGCTCCCTGTCCCGGGAGATAAATCCCAACTCGGAGGAGCTCTCGGTGCGGGGCAAGGGCGGCAAAGTACGCGTAGTTTTCATTTCCGAGCGCGCTCGCGCCGCCTTGAAAAAATATCTGGACGCGCGCAAGGATATGGGTGAGGGACTTTTCGTTCGATTAGAGAATGTTGCCAGTTCAGCGGAGAAGAAGGAGGAAAATTTGAGCCGTGTCGGAGCCCGCTTGCGGGTAAAGCGGGCAAATTTTGCTCCTTCTTCGAAGCAAAAGAAATACACCGGCAAAGAATACGATAATTTAGACCGCCAATCAGTAGAAAGGATTGTAAAATTTTACGCCATCAAGGCCGGCATTGCCAAGAAAGTCACCCCGCACGTCATCCGCCACTGCTTCGCCACCGACCTGCTCGGCAACGGCGCGGACATCCGCTCCGTCCAAATCATGCTGGGCCACGCCAGCATTTCCACCACCCAAATTTACACCCACGTGACCGACAAGCAACTGCACGATGTGCACAAGAAGTTTCACGGGAAAGCCTAGTATTGCCAAAAAAAATATGTGTGGTATGCTCCCGAATGGGTCACGTTCTTACAGTGGCCCGTCCGCAACAAAGTAGCGAAATGGAGTAGCGAAAATATGCGAAGCAAAAAGGCGGATTTCGTTGTGACGAACCGTATCGCCCTGCGCAAGTACCTAAAGAAGACAGCGGCGGCGCGGCTCAGGGTTCCGGAAAGCGCGCTGGGCTGGGCCAACGGAGTCCTCATCTACCTCAGCACTGGGCTGACGGTGGAAGGCGTCCCGGACGTCCACAAGCCGCCGAAGCCCAAGGACGAACAGTCGTCCAACCGCCTCAGCTGGCCTGGTCCGCGCTGGTAATCGTCGCAGTAATCTCGTCCGCCGTTGGGGCTTTCCCCGCGGCGGACTTTAATTTTAATAAAACAGATTATGTTATCATTTAAATATGCAAATAATCAGCTGGAATGTGAATGGAATAAGGGCGGTGCATAAGAAAGGACTTTTTGTGCCGTTTATAAAAAAATACCAGCCGGATGTGCTGTGCCTGCAGGAAACCAAGGCGGAGCAAAGCCAACATGAAGTGGATTTACCAGAATACGAAGAATATTGGAATTCAGCCACCAAAAAAGGCTATTCCGGCACCGCCATCTTC
>DATDVS010000040.1:0-15770 GCA_036517535.1 Minisyncoccota bacterium | reverse complement strand
GAAGTGTTTTGCTGTTCGAAGAAATTTACCAGCTCGAATACGTCGGTGGCGGTACTCATCCACTTAGCCGGGTTGGTTACATTAAAGTGTGTCTCTAAACCGAGTTCTTCGAGCCTGCGATCTGCTACGTACTCTACGTATTGGTTCACATAATCCGCATTGAGCCCCAGGATTCCTTTCGGGAACATGTCTTTGTTGTAAGCCACTTCGAGTTTTACTCCCTCGATAATTATATTCCTGATCTCTTCGGCAAAATCCGCGGTCAGGAGCTCCGCATTTTCTTCGAGCACCGTGTGGATGAGCTGAATGCCGAATTTCAGATGGAGTGACTCGTCGCGGAGCACCCAGTTGATCATCGAGCCGAAGTTGCGCAGCTGATTGCGCTGGCGGAAGGAGAGGGCCACCATGAATCCGGAGTAAAACCATACTCCTTCCATCACAATGTTGTAGGCCACGAGGTTCCGGATAAAATCTTTTTTGCCTTCCATGCCCTCGATGTCGAGCGACTGCTCGGTCATTCGGGTCAGGTATTTGTTGATGAAGGCTTCCTTGCTTTGCATAGAGGGGAGCTCGAGGTGGGTATTGTAAACCTGGCTTCGATCCAGCGGAAAAGTTTCGAGCACATACTCGAAGGCTACGCAGTGATTGGCCTCTTCGAACATCTGCTTGGCCAGATACAGATGGCATTCCGGGGATTTCAAGTATGGATAGACGCCGAGTGCCAGCGTCCTGTTGACGATGAGCTCAGCCGGGTTGAAAAAGGACATCAGGAACTGTACGGCGAACTTCTCATCTGGAGTCATCGCTCGCCAGTCGGCCAGGTCTTCTCCCAGGGCTATCTCATGGGGGAACCAGCTGTTACGCACAGCCTGGTTATAGAGCTCGTAAGCCCACTTGTATTTCATGGGGTGGAGGTTGACGTCGGTGGGTGAGAATTTTCCTAGGATCATATGGGATAGCTTTTAGTTTTTAGCTTATAGCTGTTAGTTTTAATAATTTTACTAGAAGCTAGAAGCTAGCAACTAGTAGCTGGTTCACTGGCAGCCTTCGCAAATCATAGCCTCCGACGGGTCCTCGGCTATGTGAATATTGAGTTCCTTCTTTGACTCCTGGGCTACCAGGACTTTTTCTCTAATTTCGCTTATTTCTCTTGTTTCTTCTATCTTTTTTTCCTCTATTTTTACCGGCTCTCTGGATGTCGCTGGCTCTTGTTTTACTTCCGCCTTGTCCTTAAGCACAGCAAAGCCCCTCTTGCCCAGGGTTGCCGCCTTGTTCACCGTGGTGGTGGACTGCTCGGCCGAGTGGCGGGGCTTCATATGCAGGTAGTAAGTGGTTTTCAGCCCTTTATCCCAGGCAGTGGTGTAGATATTCATGATCTCATCGATGTCGCGGACGTCTAGGTACATGTTGCGGGAAATTCCCATGTCCACCCATTTTTGCGCCCGGGCTGCGACTTCCACATACGCGTAAGGGGACACGGAAAAGGAAGTCTTGTAGATTCTTTTTATGTGGTCCGGAATCTCGGCGATAGCCTCCACGTCGCCATGGTGCTCGAGTATTTGCTCGCGGGTCTCTTCCCATAGGTTTTCTTTCTGCAGAGCCTCCATCAGGTTCGGGTTCACCTCCAAATATTTTCCGGAAATTTTATTTCTGGAGAACATCTGAGTGAAACGCGGATCAATGCCTGGGGAAGTGCCGGCCACGAGTCCGATATTGGCGTTCGGAGCGATGGCCAGCAGTGTTGCATTACGGATGCCCTGCTTCACTTTGGATCGGAGCGTATCCCAGTCAAGCGGCGGAAGCAATTTCGCGGATTCTTTCTCCACGGTCAGCGGTCTGTTGCGATCAACTTCCAACTTGGTCATCGTATCCATCGGTACATGGCCTTTTGACCATTCGGAGCCTTTGAAATTTTTATATGAGCCGCGCTCTTCTGCCAAACTGGCGGATTCGTCGATCGACATGTAGGAAATGAATTCGAAGACCTGATCGGCGAAGTCGTAGGCTTCTTTGTCTTCATAGGAGTAGCCCAACTGCTCGATCGAATCGGCAAAGCCCATGAGCCCCAGGCCCACTGCGCGGTTCTCCGAGTCGGCACGAGTAGCCTCTGGTATCGGCAGCTCGTTGATGTCCACCAGGTTGTCGAGCTGGCGGGTGGCCAGGCGGGCGGATTCTTCTAGGCGGTGCCAGTCGACTTGGCCGTTTACTATATGCTTGGCCAGGTTTATGGAAACTAAATTACAAACAGCAACATTGTCTCTGTCTGTCGGTAGGGTTACCTCGGTGCAGAGGTTGGAGCAGTGGATGGTGCCGGTGTTGTTGTTGAGGGCGCGTAGATTGATAGAATCTTTCCAGGTCAGCCACGGATGGGAAGTGGTTTCGAGCGATACTAAAATATTCTTGTATTGCTGACGGGCCGGGATGACATTATAAGAGCGGATCTTGCCCTGCTTGGCGAGCTCGACATATTCGTTGTATCTCTTACTGAACTCCTTGCCGTAGAGTTCGTTTAAGTCCTTTACTTCATTCGGGTCGAACAAATACCAGTCTGCACCCAGGAGTACGCGATTCATGAACTCGTCCGATATGAATACCGCGGTGTTGGCGGTCCGGGTCCTGCGGTAGTCGTCGCCGTTGTTCTGCTTGAGGTCGATGAAGTCCTGGAAATTGAGGTGCCAGTTCTCCATGTAGAAGCAAAGAGCGCCCTTTTTCTTGCCTCCGCGTTGTACGGCGCGCACAGCGGAGTCGATAATATGCATGAAAGGTATCGGACCGGAAGATTTCATGTTGCTTGATTTGAGAAGCGATCCTTCTGCGCGAAGTTTGGTGACGGACAGGCCAATCCCGCCGGTAGCTTTGGAGAGCATGAGGACGTCGGAAACAGTTTTACCGATGTGCTCCATGTCGTCATGAATTTCCATCAGGAAGCAGTTGGAAAGTTTCGGATGCGGAGTGCCGGCGCCGATGTTGGAGCTGCCGGCAGAGAGGTACTCGAGCTTGGACATCTTGCTGTAAAACTTTTTTGCCCATTCGTTCGGATTTGTTTCGTTTAAAGACATGCCCATCGCGACGCGCATCCAGAAATATTGCGGAGTCTCCAGCGGGTCCTGCTTCTCGTTCTTTACCAGGTAGCGATTCATCATCGTGGAGAGCCCGGAATATTTATAAAGCTCGTCATTCTCTATTTTTAAATTCGCGGCAAGATCATCCAGATCAAAAGTTGTGCCCATTCTAGGGTCGAGGAGCTTGCGCTCTATCGCATCAAAGATGTATTCCTTGAAGTGGGCAGTGTGAAGTTTACTGAAATCCTCTGCGGAGACCGATTTACTCTCGTCATTGTCATAATCCCCGATGACTTTCTTATAAATTACCTTCAGTAGTAGGCGGGTGGCGATCTTGTCGAAGTCTTGGTGGAACTGGGTGTTCTGGAGCGCCGCGTTTATGGTCGCCGCGTCCATTTCTTCGGTGGTGATGCCGTCATATAGTGTTAGTCGGGTCTCGGTAGCTATCTGAATAACCTTCGAGATCGGGTCGGAGAGCCCATAGCATGCCCGCTCTATAGACTTGTTGATCCGGTCGGCATTGAAGGGCACTTTCGTACCGTCTCTTTTGGTTATTGTTAAGGCCATGGGTACAATTATAGTCTTCTGCCGAGCCCCTCGCAATGTGGATAACGGAAAAAATTGGTATAATGAAATTGAATATAATAATGTCAACACATGACTCAAACAAAAGCTAAAAACCCAGTAAAAATAATGGTATTTGGGACCTTTGATGGGCTCCATCCCGGGCACCTAAATTTTTTCAAACAGGCAAAGGACCTAAAACCCTCCAGCAGAGAGAGTTTTTTAATCGTCTCGGTGGCGCGGGATAAAAATGTAAAAAAAATCAAAGGACGACTTCCTCTTCTTGGCGAAAAAAAGAGGAAAAAATTGGTGGAAAATTCCAAATTGGCGGACAAAGTTATATTAGGCAGCCTCCACGACTACCTGGCGCACATAAAAAAAGAAAATCCGGATGTTATCGCCCTCGGCTACGACCAGAAGTCGCCCTACGTGGATAATTTAAGAAAAAACCTGCAAAATTATGGAATTTCCCCCAGAATTTTAAGGCTCCGGCCCTATATGGCGCACATCTATAAGAACCGCTTGCTAAAAAAGAAAAGGTAAATATAATTTAAAGCATGGAGAAGAATATTATTGAGTTAATAAAGAGAGAATTTAAGAAGAAGTCGTGGGCGGCTTTCTTGCTGACTTCACTTTTTTCAGTTCTGGCTGTGCTCGTTATCTTAGCCACAGTGGTCTGGAACTATCGGGGCCAAGTATACGGATATTTTGCGAAAGAATATCTGCGCAATGTGGAGACTTCAACCGGAGCGTCCGAGGAGAATACAATCACTGAAAAAACAATCGAGAAAACTATTTTTTCCCAGGAGTCATTCGTGATAAACGCCGTTAAGAAGACGAATCCGGCCGTGGTGTCGATAATTATCTCCAAGGAAGTTCCGAAATACGAACTTGTGCCCGGGCAGACGGAAAATCCTTTCGGCGATCTGTTCCCGGGATTCAACCTTTCTATTCCGGAGTATCGCCAAAATGGTACGGAGAAAAAGCAAATCGGCGGCGGATCGGGATTTTTGGTTTCCACCGACGGATTGATAGTTACAAACAAGCACGTTGTCAGCCAGACCAACGTCGAATACACCGTCTATACCAACGACGGGAAAAAACATCCAGCAACCGTGATTGCCCGCGACCCGGTGCTCGACATTGCGCTCATCAAGATCGAGCCGGAGGCTGGCAAAAATTATACCTATTTGTCCTTGGGCAACTCCGATGCACTGGAGGTAGGGCAGACGGTGATTGCCATCGGCAACGCTCTCGCTGAATTTCGCAATACCGTTTCCGTCGGAGTGATATCGGGGCTGGCGCGGACAGTTTCCGCTGGAGATTCTTCCGGAAATACCGAATTGCTGGATCATGTAATTCAAACGGATGCGGCGATAAACCCGGGAAATTCGGGCGGGCCACTGCTGGACCTCTCCGGCAATGTCATCGGGGTAAATGTCGCTGTGGCTCAGGGCTCGCAAAATATCGGCTTTGCCCTGCCCATCAATAGCATCAAGTCCGCGATTTTGTCGGTCAAAGCGACCCTGGAGGCGGCCAAAAACTAACTCGTTATCTTATATCCTTGAGCCTCTCTGTCAGCAAAAATCCGCCGAGCATTATCGCGCCCAGAACATAGAAAATATATTCGAAGGAAGGGGCATAGAAAAGTATCGGGACGGCCAAAAGCGGGGCGATCAGGTAGGAAAGTGGGCCGGTGTTGCGGAAAAAGTCGATTGCGTCCGCATTTTCCTCGCTGACCGCTTTGAAGAAGTAGCTTTCGCTCATGACTTCGATCATGGCGGCGCCGATGCGGGTAATGAATAACACCAGAGCCCAGATCAATACGCTCGGCACAAAGATCGTCGGAATGACAAGCGTCGCGAGCCCGCTTATGATGAAGCCCCATCCTAAAATCTTTTTTTCTCCGTGTCGATCGGAATATTTGCCTAAATGATACTGGGTGAAAAATGCGGTAAGCATTATGGTAAAGATCAGGCCGATTTGATTCCAGTCAAGCCCGATATGCTCATGGAGGTATATCGGACTATAGATCACCATCCAGGCGTAGAAAAATTTCAAAGTCAGATTGATGATGTAAATGGCAGAAATATTTTTATTGTGCCAGAAGAATCGAAGCACTTTTAGCGTTGAATGTTTTTTATATGCCGGGTCCCGAAAATCGCGCAGAAATAGTATGAAAATGGCGACCACCAGCCCCATAAAAAGAGCGGAAAAAATGTATATGCCGCGATAAGAACTTTTGGCCAGTATTCCGCCCGAGATAGTCTGCGAGACCACCCAGGCGCTGTTTATAATGATGAGATAAAATCCCCGAAATTTTCCTATAGACCCGCTTTGTGAAAAATCCTCGATAAATATGTCGAGCGACACAAGCACAAAAGTGCTCGCTAGGAAGAAAAGTATGAAAGAGGGGATAATAATATACGCGCTTGCCCCCGAGGCCAGGCCCAAAAAGGACAAAAGGGTAAGGACGGAAAATATTACGGCGGTGCCACGGTTGCCCCAGCGGGCGAGCACGCGAGGCATTCCAAAAAGCGCCCAGATGGTAATTAAAGAAGCGGCGGCATAAATAAAACCGATGTAATACGTGCCGACATAGGCCTCCAGGAAGCTCGAATTGATATAAGCGGTAAGCGCAATCGGGAGCGAGAGAATGAATCCAGCGAAATATATTATTTTCCGATTGTGGGCCATAGCTCCAATTATACACTACTAGACGGAGAGGATTACGGGGATGACGAGCGGGCGCTTGGCTGTTTTTTGGTACAAGAATTTGGAAATATTTTCTCCCAAGGAAGCCTTGATCTGGTCGAAATCCACCGGCCTCATTCTCGCGGTCGAATCCTCCACGCTTTTTTTAATGATGATTCTGACCTGGCGGAGGAGCTCCTGATTTTCTTTCAGATATACGAACCCGCGGGAGATCAGGTCCGGGGATTTTTTTAATTTTCCGGTTTTCTGGTCGACAAGGGCGATAACCACAAACATGCCGTCTTGCGAGAGCATCTGGCGGTCGCGGATGACCACATCCTGCACGTTGCCGATAGCGAATCCGTCTACCATCATCGGCGCGGAAGGGGCTTTTTCTCGGAGCATAACTATTTTCTTGCCGGAATTTTGGATTTCAATGATCGATCCGTTGTCCGGGACGACAATGTTCTCCTCCGGCATACCGAGCGACATCGCGAGCTCCTTGTGGAGCACCAGCATGTAGTGATGCCCGTGGATCGGGATAAAGAATTTCGGATGGGTTTTGCGGTGCAGCCATTTTATATCTTCCCGATTGCCGTGCCCGGTGGCATGGATGTATTCTTCCGAAGTCCGGAAGTTTATGATGTGCACGCCCTGGCGGGAGAGGTTGTCTTTGAGCCCCTGCACCGCCATTTCGTTTCCAGGAACGATTGAGGCCGACAGGATGATAGTGTCGCCTTTGCGCAGGGAGAATTTCTTGTGGGTTTTGGTTGCCGCCCGGTTGAGCGCGGCGAACTCCTCGCCCTGCGCGCCGGTCATGAGTATCAGCACCTTGTTCGGCGGGTAGTTGTCGATCTCTTCCACCGGAATTATCGTGCCCTTTTTTGGCCTGAAGATCCCGGCCTGCTCGGATACCTCCATGTTGGTCTTCATGGAGCGGCCTTCTAGCACCACTTTTTTCCCAAAAGATTCCGCAATCTCTACGACCCGCACCAGCCGGGTGATGTGGGAGGCAAAGGCCGCGATAATGACCCTCCCCTCCGTTTGCTTGATCAGCTTCTCCAGTCCCTGGTGAACCTTTATTTCGGCCAGGGCGAAGCCCTCGTTGTCCACATTGGTCGAATCAGTCATAAGCAGAAGGGTGTTTCGTTTGTCAAAAATAGAGTATTCTTTTTCTTCCCGTTCGCTGACCACTCCGTCCACCTGGTCGAGCTTGTAGTCGCCCGGGGTGACAATGTCGCCGTACGGAGTTTCGATGATGATACCCATCGAGTCCGGCACGGTGTGGGTGACGCCGAAGAACCGTATTTTTATTTGTCCGGCCATGACGACACTATTATTCTCCACGACGTTTAAATTAAGCGGCGGCAAATGCGGGAATTCCGTCTGGCGTTTCTGGATGAGTAGGATGCTTAAATTCCTTGAATAAAGTGGAGGGTTGCCGATACGCGACATTACAATCGGGATTCCGCCGATGTGGTCGAGGTGTCCGTGGGTGACGATCATAGCGCGGATTTTTTCCTTGCGCTCCTCGAGGTAGGTGGTGTTCGGGATTATGTAGTCGATCCCCGGAGTGTCTTCGGTTTTAAATTGCATTCCCGCGTCCACCACGATGATGTCCTCTCCGATCTCGATTGCGGTCATGTTCTTGCCGATCTCCTCGACTCCTCCCAAGGGAACGATGCGGATGTTTCCCGCCGCTAGATCGGGGATCTTCTCGCCCGAACTTCGCTCCGCGATCGACTTGCCGTGGCTATGGACAGGGGAGGGGGCTCCGCGCGGCCTCTTGCCGAATTTTGAATACTGATAAGTGGAGCTTTTGCCACCTCTTTTTTTGTCTCGACTCGGACCCCTCCTGCCGATTCTGCCCGGCGGTCTTTGGTCCGTCCGGGCAGGGGGTTTTTGCCCGCCGGGGTAGGCGGGAAAAGAATTGTTTTGTTCAGGTTTTTTTTCCTCAATGCTGAGAGCACTGAAAGACAGTCTGTTTTTTTTCATGATATTTTTATTTTTTTACTTAATTTTTCTTAGTTTTTAGCGGGCGAATATTTTCCAAACATTATCTTCTACAATATACCATTTATATACGCTTAAAAACCGGTCGGCGGGGGAAATGATATTTTCCATCGAGAGCCCGCTGATATTTTTTGATACCACATACAGGAAATTCGGGCTGTAGAGGAAGACGGCCGGCATGTCCTTTTTGACCTCGGATTCGAATTGGACATACTTTTGCTTCCTCGATTTTTCGTCGGGCGAGACAAAAGCATCTTCCAGTATCTTATCCACCTTGGCATTGGTATACATGGCGACATTGAGCCCCGGATCCTTGCGCTGTGAAGAATGCCAGAAAGCGTACAGGTCGGACGGATGATTTATGATCTCGCCGAAGAGGAGCGCATCATATTTGCGGGGGCGGATGACCGACTGGTTCAAATTTCCGATCTCAAAAGTTTTTATGTCTACTTTCATGCCGATCTCGGCCAGGTCCTGTTTGATGAGCTCGGCGGACTTGGCGAGCTCGGCGGCGTTGCCGGTCGAGATGGAGAACTCCAGGACGGTGGTTGTCTTCTTTTTATTCTTGCCGGTCACAGTCTTTTCCAAAAATCCGCTCGTCCCCCTTTTCCATCTGTCTTTGGCAAGCGCCGCCTCCACGTTTTTTATAACCTCCGCGCGGTCGGAGCTTTTGGCTAGAGATGGGGTTGCTTGGCTGACCATGTCCGGCGGGATGGGGGAATCGATCACCAGGCCGTTTCCCGAGAGCACCTCTTGCACTATCCTGCTTTTATTTATGGCGTCATTGATAGCCCTAACCACGACTTTGTTGGTGAAAATCTGATTTTGGTTTTGATTAAAGAAGAGCCCAAATATCCGCGGCAGGGGAGCGGATTCGATGCGGTAGCCCTTCTCCTTGAGTGTTTCGGCATTCTCCGGAGTGATCGAACTGATCTGTCCGACCTCGTTGCCGAGTAATGCCGCGATGAGATCGTTTTCATTTGAATAAAAACGCAGGGTGATGTTTTCTATGTATGGGGCGCCCAAGACGAATTTCTTGAACGGGGCCAAGGTGTAAGAATTTATGATCCCCGAGGATTGTATGTCTCGTTCCTCGACCATATAAGGCCCGGAACCGATCGGATTGGTGTTCGCATTATTAAGCTCAATCGGGGAGTCCGCCCAGACGCGGGCAGGCATGATTCCGAGCGTAGTATTTTCAAGGAATGACGCGTAAGGTTGCTTGAGGGTAAATTTCACTGTCTTATCGTCTATTTTTTCCACCGTAACGCCGTCCCAGCTGCCCTTGCGCGGAGATTTGATAATCGGGTCCTTGGCGCTATTTATGGTGAACACAACATCGTCGGCCGTGACCGGAGTGTTGTCCTGGAAATATATGTTGTCTCTGAGGGTAAAACTGTAGATAAGGCCAGTTGAGGACACGTCATATTTGGAAGCCAGGTCGGGAACCAGATTTCCCTCCGCGTCCTTTCGCATAAGGCCCGAATAAATGAGCGCAACCAGATCCTGGTCGGTGTCGGAGAAGGCCAGTACCGGGTTGATAAAGCGGGGAGTGCCGACGACACCCTCGGAAATATTTCCGCCCTGTATTGGCACTCCCACCATGAAGGATTTATTGATACTTTCCAAGATCAGGAGGGTGCTCACGACCAGCACGGCCACGAGCGAGAAAAAAGCGATCAGTTCTTTTTTGGAAAAAGAAGAGACGATGGTGTTCAATTCTTCATTTTTAGGCAGTTTGCCGATGATTTTAGACTGGCCCAAACGCCGCAAGATTTTTTTCATAAATTAAGATATTCAAGGAAGCACTACAAGAGTGCAATTCTGCCCGCTATGCCTGGATGATGATCGAGGTGAGAGCGAATAAAGCAAAAAGAATGGCACAAATAATAGACAAATAAAAAAGAAACTTTTCAAAACCTCGGCGGGTATGGTGAAAGCTCTCCCCGCCGCCGCCTAGCGCTCCGCCTACCTCAGCGCCTGTTTGCTGAAGCAAGATGGTCAGTATCAGTACAGCTGATACGATGATTTCTGCATATGGCAGAATCCGAGCTACTAATTGCATGGGGGCATTATTGCATATTGCCAAGCAAAAAACAAGCGAGTATAATTTTAACATGTCCAAGAAGAATACTTCCGTCCTGGGTCTATTCCAGAAATTGTTTCATAATTTTAACTCGCGGGCGATGAAGGACGCGACCGTGGCTTACAGAAACCATCTGGACCAGGGCGGCAAAATGCTCCTCGCCATGGCCGGTGCCATGTCTTCTGCCCAGCTCGGGATCACGCTTGCGCCGATGATCAAGACCGGCAAAGTTCACATGATCTCCTGTACTGGAGCGAACTTGGAGGAATCCGTTTTCCGCCTGGTTGCCCACCATCATTACAAGGACTATCCGAACTACCGTTACCTTACCAAGAAAGACGATGAAGATATTTTAAGCAGGGGGGAATGCCGAGTGACCGACACTACCATTCCGGAGAAGGAAGCCTTCCGGGTGATTGAGCCGATTATCCTTGCGCGCTGGAAGGAAGCCGAAAAGAAGGGCCAGCGGTATTTCCCGCACGAGTACTTTTACCAGATGCTCCTGTCCGATGATCTGAAAGGCAAGTATGAAGGCGATCCGGAGCACTGCTGGCTGCTGGAGGCCGCGAAAAAGAATTTGCCGATCGTCGTGCCGGGCTGGGAGGATTCGACCTTAGGGAATGTTTTCGCCGCTTACTGTAAAATGGGTGAAGTTTCTCCGAACGTGGTTAAAAGCGGGGTTGAATACATGGTGGATATGTATGAGCGTTATGAAAAGCTGGCGGCAGACGGGCCCGGGATGGGATTTTTCCAGATCGGCGGAGGCATTGCCGGAGATTTTCCGATTTGCGTGGTGCCTTCGATCAAATACGACCTCAAAAAGCCGGCCAGGCCGTGGGGGTATTTCTGCCAGATCTCCGACTCTACCACCTCCTACGGGTCGTATTCCGGCGCTACTCCGAATGAAAAAATTACCTGGGACAAACTGACGGTGGATACCCCGATGTTCGTAATCGAGTCTGACGCCACCATCGTTGCCCCGCTCATGTTCGAAGCCATCCTGGACCGGTACGATATAGCCGAGAAATAATTTAAATTTTAGAAATATCTCTCGGTAAAAATGCGTCGATTATCCAGTCAAGCGCCACTTTTATTTTCTGCTTGAGTGATATGAGCTTGGAGAGATATACGCCCCGCCAGAGGAGCCAGGCCAAGGGGCCGGAAATATATAGGCCGTAAATTTCTCCAATCGCGTGCCACTGCCCGAGGGAGACGAGCGAGCCCGCACTCCGGTAGCGGAAAGGCGCCATGCTCCTCTTTTTTATTGAAAGATAAATATTCTTTGCCACTGTTTTTGACTGCTTTTCGGCTACCTGGGCGAGCGCCGGGAGGAATCCTTCCCCCTCTGGACAGGCGGCGGCATCACCCAAGGCAAACACCCCGCTTTTGCCCTCGAGCTCTAGATATTTGTTTACCACCAGCCGGCCATCCCCGAGCTTTTTTGGATTTTCCTCGAAGTTTATTTCATTGGGCCTTATCCCGGCCACCCAGAAAATACTTTTACTTTTTATATTCTCCCCGTTTTCAAGTATCACGCCGGAAGGGTTTACTTCTTTCACTCTGGAGTTAAGGAGTACCCTCACCCCTTTCTTTTTCAGGATTTTAAGCGCGCCTTTGCGCATCCGGGGGCCGAATTGTGTGAGCACCTCGTCTCCTTTTTCAATCAGATACACTTCTGCGCTGGACTTCATCTGCCCCAAGAATTCTTTAAGCTCACAGGCCAGCTCCACCCCAGTGGGCCCCCCGCCCACCACAATGAAGTTCGACCCTGCCGGATTCTCCGCGGTCCCGACTATGTGATTTTTTATTTTTATCGCGTCGCCGACCGATTTTAATTCAAGGCTGAATTTATTGGCGCCCGGAATCCCGTAAAAATTCGTCCGCGACCCCGGGGCAAGCACTAGATAATCATAAAGGAGGGTCTCTTCGCCGCCCACCCCGCTTATTTTTACTTTTCGCTCTTTCAGATTTATATGTTCGGCTCTGCCTACATGGAACTTCGCGATACAACAGCGGAAAATTTCGTGTGTCGGCTCGATGATGTGCCCAGGGTCGACCCCGCCGGTCGCGACCTCATGCAGGAGCGGTGTAAAAAGGAAATAGTTTTTCTCGCCGATAATGGTGATCTCCACCCTCTTGTCATTACAGAGGAATTTGTGCAAGTGCTTTAGCGCATAAGTGCCGCCGAAGCCGTTGCCGACGATTACGATCTTGATTGAGCTGGACATCGAGTTTCAGTATATCAGAACTATACATTTCCCCCCCCAGCTTTATTTTTTAAAATATTGTGCTATAAAAAAGGGGATATGCAATACATTCATGTGAAAGTCATAGCTGGTGCGCGCAAGGAGTCTTTCCAAGAAAAGTCGGACGACCACTTCGAAGTTTCAGTGAAGGAAAAAGCTGAGCGCAATATGGCGAATGCTCGAATTCTCGAGCTCGTTGCTTTGTATTTCAAAGTGTCTGTCAATAAAGTAAGAATAATCAACGGCCACCGAAGCCCGAGCAAGCTCCTCGTGCTAGATTGAAATCAGTATGAAAAAATCTCGGGCGAAATTCAAATTCAAAAGCAAATTCGCTACCAGGAGGATCTGTATGACGGGGATGAATTTAAGTTTATTATCGAAATCTGGTTTTAGCCCCTTGAACATTCTTTAGGTGTATAATTAAAGGATGAGCAAATTAGGCGCTTTAATCATTGTTATAATTACACTTTTAGTCGGAGGTTTCCTTTTATTTAAATCTCCGGCTTCTGTCCCTGCGCCCGCTCCCGCGCTGGTTACCGAGGCCCAGGTAAAGCAAAATGTGGAGGACTATTTGCGAGCGAATATCGCCAGTTTGTCCCCGGTGGAGCCTGTGCTGGGTGGTTCCTGGTATGTAGTTTCCGTATCGGTAGACACTACCAAATACACCGGCACGGTAGTGTATGAAGACGGCCATATACAAGAAGTAAAAAATTTCAGTTATACATTAAATGATGCCGGTGAGGTTGCCAGCCTAACTATCGCTCCTGCCGAAAACAAAAGTGGAGATACTGACATAAGATAAAATAATGAATTCAAAATAAAATAAGCTTATAATAAAGACATGAAAGGCTTCCATGCAAATTTAGAAAAGGCGACGCTGGAAAATGAAAACTTCCGCAAAGTGCTCTATACCGGCGGGCACAGCCAGCTGGTATTGATGGCGCTCCGCCCCGGAGAGGAGATAGGTATGGAGACGCATCCGGATAATGACCAATTTTTCCGTTTTGAAAAAGGGGACGGGGAGGTAATGATAGATGGGAATGTATACAAAGTGCATGATGGGGATGGCGTTATCGTGCCGGCTGGAGCGGAGCATAATGTGCGGAATACATCTGCCACCGAGCCGTTAAAGCTCTATACTATTTACTCTCCGGCACACCACAAGGACGGCGTAGTCCGCGCTACTCGGGCCGAGGCCGAGGCAGACAGCCCGGAATTCGATGGGGTGGCCACAGAGTAGATTTCTCCCAAATATGCTATAATAGAAGTATTAGCAATTAATAATATAAAAATATGGCAGATTTAAAGGCGTTGTGTATGAAGTGCAGGGATGCGAATAGGAAGCCGACGATGCAGACTATGACTAACCCGGTCGTGACTAAGAATGACAAGGGCCGCTACTCCGCCAAGGGCAAGTGTGCCAAGTGCGGAGGCAATATGTTCAAATTCATGTCCGAGGCTGACGCCAAGGCAATGATGTAATATTAAGCATATAGATTGTCATAAAGTGTATGAAGCTTAAACGCTATTTTATTTTGGCTGCTTATGGAGCGGGGGCAGTACTGGTTTTTATTTTCCTGACTAACCTAGTCATTTATGCTGACTCTAAACCCTACATTTATAGAAATATAAAGGATGTATCGGAGGCGCAGACGGTAGTTATTCCCGGAGCCGCAGTTTCCTCAGATGGTGGACTCTCAAATATTTTTGAGGACCGAGTCAACACCGCGATTGAATTATATAAAGCAAAGAAGGCCTCCAAGATTTTAGTTTCGGGCGACAATAGTACTGTTGCCCACAATGAGGTCAATCCGGTCAGAAATTATCTTATAAACAAAGGAATTCCGGATGAAGATATTTTTCTGGACCATGCCGGTTTTGATACTTACAGTACGATGTATCGCGCCCGCGATATTTTCCAGGTTTCCTCCATTATTGTTTCTACGCAATCATTTCATTTGCCACGTGCAGTATTTATTGCCCGTTCGCTTGGACTGAAGGCTTACGGCGTTTCAGCTGACGCTGGGCATATTCTTTTCAAGAATTATATTCGAGAAATTTTTGCCAATGAAAAAGTAGTTTTCAATCTTGCCTTGAATCGAGTACCCAAATTCCTAGGCGATGTCATACCGATTACCGGCACAAGAAACAACGGTAATTGATTTCGACATAGACACCGGCATACGATAAACGTGTTATAATCAAAAAGTAGTTTATTAGTTTAATTAAAAATATATGGGAAAGGGAAATAACGCTTACAGGAAGGACAAAAAGAAGCCAAAGAAAGCCGCGAAGAAGTAAGAAGAAATAGTCACCAAAAAGCCCCTAAAATAGGGGCTTTTTGGTGACTATTCAGGCTTGACTTGCCTTAGCCCTTCATATATACTGGTCCATACGTCTAAATCTTTTTAGGTTAAGGCGTTTTTCTTTGACAAATGAATGTTTTCTGAGAACAGGTGCAAGTCTGTTCTGTTTTTTTGAGTAAAGAATAATTCAAGAGTGAAATCAAACTCTGGCGAAGTAGACAAAAATACTTTCTTTACAATTTAGTGTCGAAGACACTGAGCGTAGCGAAGTGCTGTTTTTTGTTTTGTTTCGTTCCAGCCTGCTCCCTCGCAAGAGGGCTGGCAGGCCTAACTTTTAGTTAGAGTTTGATCCTAGCTCAGGATGAACGCTGGCGGCGTGGATAAGGCATGCAAGTCGAACGAATAAGCCCACTGAAGTGCGGATTGAGATTGAGATTACATCAAGGTCAAGAGAAGTATGGATGCGGATCGCTTATTAGTGGCGAACGAGGTAGTAATACATAGGTACTTCCCCCAGAGTCTTGAATAATCCGTCGAAAGACGGACTAATACAAGATGGTCTCCGACCCCGAAAGGGCGTCGGAGTAAAGTTTTAACGCTCTGGGAAAGGCCTGTGCGGTATCAGCTAGTTGGCAGTGTAAAAGACTACCAAGGCTATGACGCCTAGGGGAGCTGAGAGGCTGACCCCCACCGATGGTACTGAGACACGGACCATACACCTACGGGTGGCTGCAGTCGAGAATCTTCCACAATGGACGAAAGTCTGATGGAGCGACGCCGCGTGATTGATGAAGTCCCT
>DATDVS010000039.1:0-2776 GCA_036517535.1 Minisyncoccota bacterium | reverse complement strand
AAAATTGATGCGAGAAGGGTAATGGAAAAAACAATACGGACCGCCATATCAGAAGATTATACGCCAAATTATGCGGAGCAGCAAAAATAAAATTATTATAAAAATTCCGTAGAAAATGAAAACATTGGCAAAAACAAAGTGATAGACCTTCCCTTCGGATTTCTCTGCCTGCGCCAAGCGGAAGTTCTCGAGAGCGGTCACCACGGCAATTACCGGCTTGGCGATAAAATCAGGCGTCTTCTTGCCGATAATTTTTTTGATATTCTGTATTTCCGAATTCCGGACATAGCTCGTCGGCACGTCCGAATTAGCATCGCCGGCCCTATCTTGCGCAATCGCGGCACCAGATGTTAGTAAAATAGAAAAAGTAATTAAAAAAATTAGAACCAATCGTTGCATAGTAATATTTTAGCACAAAGTAAGAAGCCCCGCGGTGGAAGCAGAGCTTCCTACCGCGGGGCCTTATTTCTTCCCGCTACTTCTTCTCTTTGAACATAATCTGGTACCTGGTCTGCACTTGGGCTCCACTAGGCATCTTCTGGAGCCAGAATTCCATGCTCCCGAACTTGCCGGCAAACGGGGCTAGGGTCACGGTGATGAACGGCTTGTGCTGCCACTCCTCGCCGCTTATCTGGTAGGCACCATAACCAGCACCCAGCTTGATGGCCGGATGGAGCCTGTACTCGAGCTTCGCCCGCTCGATCACGAACTGGCGCTTACCCGCCTTGTCGAGGGGGAGGTAGGGAAAGAAGACGATGTCGCCACCCAGCCTGGGCGTGAGATTGTAGAAAATCCCCGTCCAGAGCCAGAGGTAGGTTGCCCCACCACCCTTCGACCCCGACGACTGTGCGAAAATGAGCTCGTGTGAGACGGTGAGCGACTTCGAGACCACGCTGTTGCAACCCGCTCCCGCAAACCATTCTCGATATTCACCTCCTCGACCGAAGTCGAGATAGGCAGCATCGAGTAGAATGCAGCGGCCACGGGTGACCACAGCCTCCACGAGGTGATAACCCCGGCTTGAATCGCCGGGTACCCGGGACACGAAGTGTCCAAGCCAGACATTCGTGGTCATCGTGGTCTGCGCGACGACGGTGTTGCAGAGGGCCGCCAGAAGGGCGGCTGGGAACAGCAGACGGTAAGTTTTCATTCTCTCCTCAGAGTAAGTAGTCAGAAATAGACTTCATGGCAACCAGCAAGAACGTCCGACGTCCCTATTGGTCACCATGAAGCAATTTGAAAGAACCTATATTCTATATAGTATAGCATATTTACACCAAAAAGTCAATAATACCGTAATGTATCATGACCTTGATTGCCTATTTATATGCTATAGCATAATTATAGGCAATTCAGTATTTAGGACGCCAGTTTTGACGCAAGGCCGGTATAATTCTGCGGAGTGATTTTGCGGAGTTCTTTTTTGGCTTTTTCAGAAATTTCCAGGCCGTCAATAAATCTATCAAGGGTAACCCTTGATATTTCTTTCCCGCGAGTTAAGGATTTAAGCTGCTCGTAAGGCATTTTTGCGCCTTCGCGGCGGAGAATCGTCTGAATTGCTTCGGCTAGAACCTCTGGGTGATTTTCGAGATCTTCACGCATTTTCTTTTCATTAACCGTAATCTGCGAAAGGCCCTTAAGTAGATACTCATAAGCAACTAATGAATGCGAAAACGCGACTCCGAAATTTCTCTCCACCGTCGAATCGGAAAGGTCGCGCTGCAGGCGCGATATTGGTAATTTACGGCCAAAGTGTTCAAAAAGCGCATTCGCCACTCCCAAATTCCCTTCGCTGTTTTCAAACTTAAGGGGATTTATTTTGTGGGGCATAGTGGAAGAGCCGACATCCCCTATCGGCCTCTGGCCTATCCAATCATCGCTAATGTAACGCCAAATGTCTTGGTTAAAGTTGATAAGAATAGTATTGATTCTCCTCAAATTATCAAAAATTTCCACATAAGAATCATGCGACTCGATCTGCGTGGTTATCAAATTCGCCTCCAGGCCCAAGCCCTTAATAAAACTTTTACTAAATTTAATCCAGTCAACTTTCGGAAACGCGACATGGTGCGCATTATAATTTCCTGTTGCACCATTTAGCTTGCCAAATATTTGCTGTTTCTCCAGTTGAGAAATTTGCCGCTCCAGCCTAGCCACGAAAACCCGCATCTCCTTTCCAAAAGTCGTGGGGCTCGCGCTCTGCCCGTGAGTGCGGGCTAGCATGGGAATTGTGCCGTGAGATTTTGCTAATTTATTTATTTCTTTTACTACTTCCGCTAGTTTTCCCTGCAATACTTCCACTCCGTCGCGCAGCATGAGCGCATAAGCCAGATTTATAGTGTCTTCACTGGTAAGCCCAAAGTGAATCCATTCAAGCACGTCTCGGAGCGAGGTATGGGCGAGCTTGCCTTTTATAAAATATTCCACCGCTTTGGTGTCGTGATCCGTGGCTTTGATATTTTTGTAACCCTTCCACTCAATATCC
Organism: Minisyncoccota bacterium; assembly: GCA_036517535.1. Lineage (GTDB taxonomy): Bacteria > Patescibacteriota > Minisyncoccia > Phycocordibacterales > UBA9973 > UBA9973. Next base: position 291 of record DATDVS010000039.1, on the reverse strand, counting down.
GAGATTATTTGTGCGTCTTTTTCTTTCAAGTTATATAGACTCCGAATAATTCTCTTCTCGCGCGAAGAGAGTTTCCGCAGACCCACTCCGCGGGTTTCAGAAAGCGCGATCAGATACTCCCCTTCCACCACCAGGCGGTAGCGCATGAATGCTTGCTCGGAAAAATACGGTGCCAGCGCTTCAACATACTTCCGATATCTTCCATCTATAGGTGAAATTGAATTAAGCGGCATTATTTTTAAAGTTTAGCAAGATTCTTGGTAATTCGCTCGAGCGTCGATTGCGAGAGGT
>DATDVS010000038.1:0-10080 GCA_036517535.1 Minisyncoccota bacterium | reverse complement strand
AGTTCCTGGCCAAAGAAATGGAAGATATCCGGGCAAGTATCGAGTCACTGGAGAGGCTCATCGCCGATTTGAAAGAAAAAATAGACGTAGAGTTCAAGAACGGAGTCAAAAAAATAAATGTGGAATTCCAAGAATTCTTTTCCCTCATGTTCGGCGGAGGTTCAGCCTCGCTGGCGATTGTGGTGGAGAATAAGAAAAAAAGAAAGAAGGATCTGGAAGGCGAAGAGGGAGATATGGATGAGGACGGGGAAGAGCTAATGTTCGAACAGGGGATAGAGATCAATGTGTCGCTCCCGCACAAGAAGGTCAAAGAGCTCCACGCGCTCTCCGGAGGCGAGCGGTCGCTCACATCCATTGCGCTTCTTTTCGCCATGAGCCAGGTTAACCCGCCGCCGTTTCTGGTGCTGGATGAGACGGATGCCGCGCTCGACGAAGCGAATTCCCGCAAGTACGGGGATATGCTGGAGAAGCTCTCCAAGCATTCCCAGCTTATTGTGGTGACTCACAACCGCGAGACGATGTCGCGCGCCGGCATGCTCTACGGGGTCACCATGGGTGCCGCCGGGGACTCCAAGCTCCTCTCTGTCCGCTTTGACGAAGCCGTGGTTATCGCCAAATAAAATGTTATCATAGTTATATGACGGGAGATGGAAAACCAGAAAAACTTATCAGGCCCGAATTTAAGGTGGGGGACCCGATTAAAGTTTCTTCTGACGCGATACTCGAAATAATTACAAAAGATCCAATTTTAAAGTTGGACCCGAAGCCTCAGAAAGGCGGTTTTCTTAGAGCGACAATTATACATAGAGATGCTACTAGAGCTAGGATTAAGTTAGCAAATGGATATGTTTACGTAGTTGAAATCTCTAATTTAAAATAAAAGATACACAGGAACGCTTGTGTATAAATGAGCTTGCCGGCGGGTCGCGATGCGACGCCGCCGGCACGGTAGATGCTTACTTCTGAATCCGTAGAGCGATCCATAGATCTGCGGGCGTGTTTGCGAACCCGTCCCTTGTTTTGGCGTGTTCGCCATAATTCCGTTGATGACGGTTATAGGCCTCATAGAGCGGACCCACCGCCTCACGCCACTCTTGGATCTCCCCGCGCAGTCCGCGATGGCCTCCCTTTCTGTCTCGGCAAGTTGCTCGATCCTTGCTTGGAGAGACGCATTTTCGCCCTTGGCCCGCGAGAGCTCGGCGCGTGCCGTGTCCCTCTGGTCAAGGCCGGCAAGCGCGACCACGGCAAAGGCCAAACAAAACAAGACCAGAACTACCAGTCCTGCCCCAAGTTTAAACATATGAACCTACCTCTCTGGGTGTTTTAACACCCCATGATGAACTTCCTCACTCTCAAGATAGCATTTTCCAGATATTTTACAAATCAACTATACCAACACGTAGTCAATCGTTTTCCGCTCTAGGTCCGCGGCTTTTACTTTTATTTTGACGCGGTCGCCCAGGCGGTAGCGTTTTTTCTTTTTCTGGCCCAGGAGCTCAAGCTTCTTTTCGCTGAAAATATAAAAATCATCATTCATGTCGCGTACGCGCACCAGGCCTTCGCATTTCGTTTCGAGCTCCTCCACATACATACCCCATTCGGTGACCCCGCTGATGACGCCGGAAAAAATCTGCCCCAGGCGTTTACCCATGTATTCCACCTGCTTGTATTTGATCGATGCCCGCTCGGCGTCGGAGGCGCGCTTTTCTTGGTCCGACGCTGTCCGCGAAGCGGCCTCGTATTCCCGCAGTTTATCCGTGCCCACTTTTTTATTATTTAAATAATCCTGGAGCAGTCGGTGGACCATAATGTCCGGGTAGCGGCGGATGGGCGAGGTGAAGTGAGTGTAGTATTCGAAAGATAACCCATAGTGCCCGATATTCTTCGTGGAGTACACGGCTTTCGCCATCGAGCGAATGACTGCGCGGTGTACTGTGTCGGCTTCCGGATGCCCGGATAATTTTTTGAGTAGGGCGTTTATCTCTGGGTTGGGTATGGCGCCGTTTACTAAAGATACTTTGTGTCCCAGGCTCCGGAGGAAAAATGACAGGTCAAGCATTTTTTCTTTTGAAGGGAAATCATGTACACGGAATACGAAAGTATTGTTTTTATTAACCTGCCCCTTGGTGATTTTCTCCGCCACTTTTTTATTCGCCAGGAGCATGAATTCTTCTATCAGCTTATTTGAATCTCCCCGTTCTTTTTTAATTACTTTTAGAGGCACTCCATTTTTATCCAACACGAATTTCACTTCCTCTTGATCGAGCGATATTGCTCCTTGGTCGAATCTCTCCTTGGTCAGCTTTTTAGCCAGATTGTTTAAAAGGGAGAGCTCTTTGTGTAGCGGCGCGCCCGGCTTCTTTATCGATTCCTCGGCTTCTTCATATGTAAATCTCTTTTGTGAATGGATGACGGTGCGGCCGTACCATTCGCTTTTTACACGGGCGTTCTTGTTGATTGTAAAGATGGCGCTCATGGTGAGCCGGTCTTTATGGGGCACGAGCGAGCACAGGTCGTTCGACAGCTCTTCCGGTAGCATCGGAATGGTGCGGTCCACCAGGTACACGGAGGTGCCGCGCTCCCGGGCTTCGTGGTCAAGCTCGCTGCCCGGGCGCACATAGTGCGACACATCTGCGATGTGCACCCCCACTTCGTATTCATCCCGGCCGAGATCGCGGAAGGATATGGCATCGTCGAAATCCTTGGCATCCGACGGATCAATGGTGAAGGTGAGAACTTTCCGGAAATCCTTCCGCCCCGCGTAATCCTCCGCATTGATACCGCGCTCTTTTATCCTTTCCGCTTCCTGCTCCACATGTATCGGCAAGTCCGGAGCGAAACCTTTCTCGATGGCAATCGAATGCATCTCCACAGTGTTGTCGCCCGGCTTGCCCAGGACCTGTATAACTTTTCCCTCAGGTGCTTTGCGCGGGTCCCTCCAGGACACTATTTCGGCGAAAACTTTCTCGCCCGCCTTGGCGCCGCGGAGCATCGTCTCGGGAATTAGGATATCCGTATACATTTTCGTATCGTCCGGATGCAGGAAGTAGGCTCCGTTTTCTCGTTCGAGCACCCCGGCGAAACGCATTTTAGCCCGTGTTAAAATCTGCGCTACTTCGGCAGTCTGCCGGCCAGTCTTTTTGGCATGGAGCATTATCTCCACTGTGTCGCCATGGAGAGCGGTGTTTAAGTGTTTGAAGTCTATCTCTGGATCCTGACCCTTATTCTTCTCTTCACCTATGGCTACATAGCCGGTACCCTTGGAGGAGATAGAAATGACACCCTGTACGGAGTGGGTATTTTTCTTTAGTTTATTCATGCTTTCTTAATATAGCACAAAAGTCATAATACATTAAGAAATGTTGCCTTTTTTACTAATTATGTTAGACTGCAGGAATGTTAAAAATCAGATTGCAGAGGATCGGCAGGAAAAATGACCCGGCATTCCGGGTGGTTTTGACTGATTCGAAGAACAGTACGAAAAGTGGAAGATTTTTAGAAATATTGGGTACTTACAATCCAAAAGATAAGGATAATAAAATTAATCTCGAAGGGGGTCGTATTATCGAATGGATGAGCAAGGGCGCCAAACTCTCTGACACGATGCATAATTTCCTGGTGCGCGAAGGGATAATAAAGGGTAAAAAGATCAACGTTTTGCCCAAGAAAAAGCCGACAAAGAAACGCAAAGAGTTGAAGGCCGCTAAATAGTCAGTTATAATACAGAGACGCAGTAATGTCGTAAGTACTGCACGAAAATTAAAAGTTTATATTTAAAAATATGCAAGACGCAGACAAGGTATTCCTCGAGTACGTAGTAAAAGCTCTGGTAGATAATCCAGATGATGTGAAGATAGACCGCACGGTGGATGAGATGGGTGTGCTTATCAGCCTCACCGTAAACCCGGCGGATATGGGCAAAATCATCGGGCGGATGGGCAATACTGCCAAGGCTATCCGGACACTGCTCCGAATCATCGGTATGAAGAACAACGCGCGAGTGAACCTCAAAATCAATGAACCCGAAGGAGGGACGGGGGGAGGCATGGGCGGCCATGGCGGAGGGGCAGAAGACCGCGATGACGGCACCTATACTCACCGACCTACTCCATCTACTCCGAACATGAAGACGGTGGACGAGGCAATGGAAGACTTGAAGGGAATCTAAACGAAGCCCCGCGAAAGCGGGGTTTTGACTAAGATGCGCTTTCACGTAATTACAATTTTTCCGGAGATGTTCGATTCTTATTTAAAAGAGTCTATTATTGGGCGTGCGGTGAAGGATAAAAAGATCTCCATCAAATTTTATAATCCACTCAATTTTTGTGAACCAAAAAAAAGGGTAGATGCCCGGCCTTATGGCGGCGGGCCAGGTATGGTACTGCGGCCAGAACTTTTTCTTAAGGCATTTTCAAAAATTAAAATAAAAGATAAGAAGAAAACAAAAGTGATTTTTCTGACTCCGTCAGGAGAAAAATTCACAACTGGCTACGCGAAAAATTTGGTAAAAAAGAAATACACCGACATTGTTTTTCTATCTGGAAGATATGAGGGAATCGATGTACGTGTTGCTAAGGTAATCATTGGAAATTGGAAATTGAAAATTGATAATTTATCTATAGGGGATTATGTGCTCACCGGTGGGGAGCTCCCCGCTATGGTTTTAATCGACTGCATTTCCCGTCAGATTCCGGGCGTCCTCGGCAAATACGAATCGCTCGAAGAAGAGCGGGTATCCTCCAGCGAGGTTTACACCCGCCCGGAGGTTTTGAAATGGAAAGGCAAGAACTACAAAGTCCCGAAGGTTCTTCTCTCCGGGCACCATAAAAAGATAAAAGAGTGGAAAAATAAAACTAAAAAATAATTCCTTAACACACTATATATGATAGGTTAAGGAATTTTAGAAGATAAAACAGCATCTACGTTATAGCGTAGATGCTGTTGCGAATAGTTTAAATAGTTGTAATGTGAATATTGAAGACTCGTGGTGTGAAATGAGCGAGGAGATCGTTATGGTATGGATTTACGCAGGTGTCGGGATTGTCGGGCTTGCGGTATTGGCGTTGGTGTTGTGGGTCGTGTTTGCCCGAGCCGTTGGGCGTCAGTTTGTGGCGACCATGACAGGGAAGGATGGGCGCGACTTCTGCACCGAGGATCCGTCACGGGCTCGTGAAGACAATGCCCAGTACATCGAGCCATCGTGTGTGGAGCAAGCTAAGCCCCAAAGTATTTTCAAGAGCGGGGGCTGGTGAAAATCAATCGTCGGGTACGGCACAAGCCTGCCCGGCGACTTGTGTTTTTATATGTATCCAAGATTTCAGCATATGCGGAAATCCTGGGAAGTAAGTTTACATTTATTTTCATAAGTGTTAGATTTTTAATGAATTCGGCTTGCGCTGTCGCGCGGCCAAAGGGGGTGGTGTGGTTTTCCAGACTTTGGTGATGTTTGCGTTGGTGATCGGAGTGGTGTGGTTCGTGGAGCCGACTGAACGACCCTACGTTTACGGCGTGTGTGTGGCGGTGTGGACGTATTCCACGCTCCGAAGGGCGTCCAAGGGCGACTTCTCGGCGGGGAATTTCCAGGTCATGATGGCCTCCATGGCCTTCATGGCCAACGCCTTTCTGGCGTTTTCCACCATTGAGGGGCCGCCGTTGCTCGCCAGTGCTGTGTTCGGATCGGCATTCCTTGTCCTCAGCGGGATCCTATCCTTCGCTTGGACAAGATTCCGAAAGCAGTGGGATCGGTACGATGTGGTGGCGGTTTTCCTCGTCCTGGCTGGAACCACCATCGGCATGCTCCTTCTCCGGGACAGCCCCCACCCGTTCCTTGTTTCCATCCCGGCATTAGCCGTGGTTGTCGTCGGGGCGTTTATGGATCCGGCGTAGGGGTCTCAACAGTGCCGGCGGGTTATCCTTGAGTGGGTGATCTGCCGGCAAGCTCGTTATGGCTAGAAAATAATTTTTAATATAGAATAAGAAAAATGAAACTCACTTGCGCCACATACAATATCCTTCACGGATATTACAAAGATCAGATTTTTAAAAATATAAAGACGCTTATCGAAAAAGGTGCGGATGTGATTTGTATACAGGAGGCGGAAATAGAAATTGAAAGTGTGTTACCTTCGGGCTGGAAAATTGAATATTTTCGACATGATATTGGTTGCAATCTAGCCATTGCTTGGAACAGCCCGATGCTTGACTGCAAAGAAAAGAAAACCATCTTATATCAACCGCTGCCAAAACCCGCTTTTATGCAGCGGCTCACGAATTATAAAAATAAGATAATACCCCGCGGAGCAATAACCGTTCTATTTACATTTACAGGCGAAGGGAAAACAATAAGAATCACCAATACGCATTTAGCGTGGGAAGGAGGCATGAAGAACAAGGCAAAAGAACTTAAAGAACTCCTGCAATTTAGAGGGGGCGAGAAAGTTGACACAGAAATTTTAGCCGGGGATTTTAATACGAATATACCTGCGGTCCTAAGAAGGGTCGAAGAGAGGCGGGTAGAAAATATTCTCGGCAAAGAATTCGACAATGTCTTTCCGAATATAAAATACACTTGCGACCTATCTTACACCGATCCCCAGGACGGCCTGGAAAAAATTGCGAAGTTCTGGAGATTTTTCGGAGTAAAATTAAAATCCCGCCTGGATTATATTTTTACCAAAAACCTAAAAATAATCTCCAAAGAAATGCTTGATTTGCCCGGCTCCGACCACCGACCGCTCCTTGCCACTTTTGAAGTTTAGTTGTATCGTAAATGTCGAAAGTTCTGTTGGCGCAGAATGCGCCGAAGGAGTGGCCATGGTCGCATTTGTTGAGATGACGGCGTTTGTCATTGTGTGGACGTTGGCGTTTGTGGTCGCGGTGTACGCGATCTTCGCTACTCGGGTGCTTTGGGTCTGGCGCAAGGAGAGCCGCCGCCCCGAGTACCAAGAGCTAGACGATATGCCCTGGGAGAGGTGGCAGTGGTGGGTGTGGGATCGGTACATGGATGGCGAAGAGGATGAATCGACCTTCTCGCAGTTCATCGTTGCCTTTCCGCCGTTCACGCCGGTGTGTGAGTTCTTGCTGTTGGTCGGCTTCCTGCTGACCAAGGTCGAAGACTGGCAGTTTTCGAAAGCGCTACCGGCGGGAGCGGTTCGAGTCGAAGATCTCCCGGAAGAAGTCAGGGCGTGCATCGCCGATCCGTCCAGGGTCCAGGATGATGACGCAAGGTAAGAATCAATCGTCGGGTACGGCACAAGCCTGCCCGGCTACTTGTGTTTTATGGGTGTATAAGAAATTAGCATATGCTATAATTTTATATAGGTGAACAAAGAAAATTACACACAACAATTAAAAAATTTCCTAGCATCTGACACTACTGAAGCAAAAATTGCAACAGTTGCTCTTTGTGTGCTGGCGATAGCCTCTCTTCCAATACTTGTAGTAGGAGCCGGGGTCGCAGGCAACGCGGTACAAGCATTTAAAATGTTTGAGGGTTCTAGGAAATATTCCAAAACCCAGATCCGAAGCTCTGTTAATAGTTTAAAAAGGCGAAAACTTATAGAATATGTTACCGAAAGAAATGGAAAAACTACGGTAAAGATTACCAAAAAGGGAGAAACACGATTACGGACGTTCGCTATTGATCTAATGGAAATCAAAAGACCTAAAAAATGGGATGGTAAATGGCGACTAGTAATGTACGATCTTCCTATTAGATTTAAAAAAGCTCGACATGCTTTCAGGTGGAAGTTGAAAGACATGAACTTTTTTCAATTCCAGAAATCCGCGTGGATTTATCCCTACCAGTGTGAAGATGAAATAATTTTTATTGCGGACTTCTTTAGGGTAGGGAAGTATGTTGAGATTTTGACGGTGGAAAATGTTTTAAATGAGGAAAAATTAAAGAAATATTTTCATCTTTAACCTATATAAGATTTATGCATATGCGTAAAAGTTATACATTAATTATTTAACTCAATATTTGCAATATTTTTAATAAGTGTTAGATTTTTAAGGAATTGGTTTTCCGGTTTTACGATCTAGGTCGGATCGGCCAAGGGAGGTAGAGAGATGATCGGCTGGCACGCAATCAGGGTCGTCGCAACGTTTTTCGGGATCCTCTTCGTCATGCTCGGGGTGGTGCTGCCCGCTCTGCGGCCACACATTCCTGCCGAGAAGTTTCTCGACTTCCAGTCGGGGTTTGTGCTCTTCACGGTGATCCTCATGTTCGGTTCGACCATTCTGCTCGAGTGGCGAACCAAAGGGTGAAGCAGAATTCGTGCCGGCGGGCTCGCTCCATGCGACCCGCCGGCAAGCTCGTTTTAGGAAGTCCCAAGAGAGACTTGACAATAAAGTTAAAAAAGAGTAGGCTACTCTAGATTCATTGATTGAGTACTGGATGGAATCCCATGTGTTATTACTAGGGTTTTAACTTAATCAGCCTAAATAATCGAGAAGGACTTAAGAGAAGCTAGAGAAAAGCATTCTTCCGTATGTTTTTCTCTGTAGTCTCTTTGCTTTTTTGCTTTATTTCGGGACATATAACTTATGCGAACAGACATAAATCGTCCTAAGAAGTATTTTTCCAGATACAAGAAGCCCCTTGTTCCGTTTCCGAATCTTATCGAAGCTCAGATCAAGTCATTCAAGTGGCTGGTTGAAAAGGGGGTCGGTGAAGTGTTCAAGGAATTCTCCCCGATTGCCGACTACTCCAATAAAAAATTTCAGCTCGACTTCACATCTTTTTCTCTAAGCGAATCGAAGTTCGACGAGAACTACTGCAAGGTCAACAAGCTCTCTTACCAGGGGCAACTCAAGGCGCGGGTAAAACTTTTAAATAAAATCCTGGGTACTACCAAGGAGCAGGAGATCTTCATGTCGGACATGCCGCTTATGACCGCGCACGGCACCTTCATCATCAACGGCGTGGAGCGGGTGATCGTGCCTCAGCTCGCGCGCAGTTTCGGAGTTTTCTTCACCGAGGGCGAGATCAAGGGCAAAAAATATTTCGGCGCGAAAATTATTCCGGCTCGCGGAGTCTGGATCGAAATAGAGTCCGAGGCGGACGGCGCCATCTATGTGCGCATCGATAAAAAGCGAAAGTTCCCGGCTACCGCCTTGCTCCGGGCAATGGGCTATGAATCCAGCGAAGCTATTTTATCCGCTTTCGGCAAGAATGATGTGGCGGCAGAGTCTATCAAGGCTTGCTTAGCAAAGGACGGCACGATGACCTTAAGCGAGGCTTACATCGAAATATACAAACGTCTCCGCGACGGCGACATGGCCACAGCCGAGAACGCCAAGGAATTCATCAACTCGCTTTTCACCAGCGAGCGTTATGACCTCTCCCCGGTTGGGCGTTTTAGGTTCAATCAGCGCTTCGGCAAAAGTATGGATGACGCCGAGCTTGCCCGCCGCACGATTTCCAAAGAGGACCTGGTCACGGTGCTGACCAATATAATTGTTTTAAATAATACTCCGGAGGCGAAAGCCGACGACATCGACCACTTGGGCCAGAGGCGAGTGCGTTTTGTCGGCGAGATTCTACAACAAAAGGTTCGCACCGGTATGATGCAGATCAAGCGAAATATCCAGGACCGCATGTCGATCATCGATGTCGATACGGCTCTCCCGATCCACATCATCAACCAGCGCCCGCTCCAGGCCCGCATCAAGGAATTTTTCACCACCAACCAGCTCTCGCAGTTCATGGCGCAGGAAAATGTGCTCTATGAAATGGAGCACCTGCGCACTCTCTCCGCGCTCGGTCCCGGCGGCCTTACCCGTGAACGGGCCGGACTCGAAGTCCGCGACGTGCACCCTTCGCACTACGGCCGCGTATGTCCTATTCACACCCCGGAAGGCCCGAACATCGGACTTATCCTTCACCTGTCCACCTACGCTCGCATAAACGAGTTCGGCATAATCGAAACTCCTTATATCAAAGTCAAAAACGGGAAAATAACCGGCGAGGTCCAATATTTAAACGCACTCGAGGAGGAGAAATACAACATCGCTCATGCCGGCATCCCCTATGACGAGAGTGGAAAAATCACGGAAGCAAAAGTGGAGGCTCGGATC
>DATDVS010000037.1:0-26968 GCA_036517535.1 Minisyncoccota bacterium | reverse complement strand
CCGAGCGCGAGTATCGTTTTTTTAGAAATAGGTTTTTCAATTCGGCCCTCGAATTGCTGGCGGTTAAAATTGCCGATGTTTTTTGAATCCAGAAATATCTCGTCCGGCTCGACGAAGCTGGTGCCTTTTCCGATCTTGTTTTTTTTGAATATTTTTCCGATCATTTTTTATTTAGGATAAAGCCGCAGTTTCGTTTTTATAAATTCGCAAAGCCAAAGGAAAAGTATTGCCGCAATAGCAGAAACAAACACCATTCCAAAATATCGCTCGCTCGTCGCGCCATAAAGCAAATCCGAAAGCAGAAATATAATCACGGCCTCAATATAGTAGGAAAAGTATATGATGCCTAGTATCCCGAGGCAAACGGACACCCACCAGGGCATAAAAAACACAGACAAAATAAGGATGAAAAAGATTAAAGTTCTCACTGGCATGTCCTTATCTTACACGCAAGAAGATTAAATGCCAAATATAACGGATCAACAACCAAGCAAAGATCGTTAGAATTCCATAGTATAGTATTTTATACTTAAAAAATATCGATATAATGGAAAAGAAAGAGAGCTCTAGAGTTTTAGCCAGTGGCTTAGAAGATTCGGCCTTTTTAGAATTCGGCACGAGCTCCCCATTTTCATTTATCTTCAGATCATCAGCTTTGCTTAGGATGGCGGTTGTTCCTTTTATTTCTATTTTTTTATTTTCTGTCTTTGTACTGATATTTTCGCGTAGATTTTCCAAAGCGGTTGCCACCCCTACAATTGGTTTGACAATAAAATTTGGAGTATATTCCTGCACAACATTTTCTATTTTTTTAACTGAATCAGCGATAAGGCCAGCTCCTTGCTCGCCGAGAGAGATTGTTTCGACGACCGATTTCTTTTCAACTATCCGTGAGCTATCTTCAGTCTTGTTCTCTGTCAGAAATACTTCCTGATATTTACCTTTAGAGATCAGGAGTTTGGCATTCTCGATGCGAGCAAAAATAACGTGTTCGCCAGTTGCCGCCGTCCAGTCGATAAATACATCCTTGATACTTTTACCAGCCACAGTGAAATCCTTCCTACCGAGGAGTTTAGTTTGGTCGAAAAAAAGCACCACACCGGAGAGTTCCCTATCGTCAGGGTTAAAGATTACTGTGTAGATCCTGATATTATCATTTTCCTCAAAAGGATCCTTCGAGTACCAGATATTTCCCTGCACGAAGCCGGCATTGGAGCTCTGTGCCGCTATATTTTGCATAGGCAACAGAAAAAATATTACAATCAGAAGCAGAAAAATATTCTTTTTCATAACTGTGCGAGCTTCGAAGCAAGACCGATGTAATTCTCCGGCGTGATTTTGTGGAGCTCTTTTTTTACTTTCTCAGAAACTGGTAGGGAATCTATGAAGTTCTTCAAATCTTGCATCCTGACCTCCCTACCCCGGGTCAGAGCTTTGAGCTTTTCATATGGCATCTCTGCGCCCTCCCTGCGTAGTATCGTCTGTATCGCCTCGGCGATGACCTCGGGGTGTTTATTTAAATCTTCAAGCGCCTTTTCTTTATTTACAACCATTCTGCCTAATTGAGTATTTAAATATTTGAATCCGATTATTGAATGGGCAAAAGCAGTGCCGATATTGCGAAGCACAGTCGAATCCGAAAGATCTCTTTGTAGGCGAGAGACGGGTAGTTTTCTTCCGAAAAATTCTAATACAGCATTTGCCATCCCGAAGTTTCCCTCGCTATTTTCCAAAAACCAGGGATTGATTTTATGTGGCATGGTGGAAGATCCTATTTCTCCTTCTATTGCTTTCTGCCCGATCCAGCCATCGGAGATATATCTCCATATGTCCTGATTAAAGCCTATCAGAACCGAATTTACTCGCTTCATAGTGTCAAAGAGCTCGACATAGCTGTCATGTGGCTCAATTTGAGTGGTATATAAGTTGGGTTCCAACCCCAGGGATTTGATGAATTTTTGTGAAAATTTTATCCAGTCGATTTTCGGATAGGCGGCCACGAGCGCGTTGTAATTTCCGGTCGCCCCGTTGAGCTTTGCCTGGATCTTATGGCTTTGAATTTGTTTTAGCTGTCTCTTTAGCCGCTCGGTAAATATTTTGAATTCCTTGCCGAATGTCGTGGGCGAGGCTGGCTGGCCATGAGTGCGCGCCAGCATGGGAACATTTTTGTTTTCTGTCGCCAATTTATTGATTTTGTTTATTAGATCCTCCAGTTGAGGTAGGTAAACATGCTTTATGCCATCTCTTAGCATAAGCGCGTATGCGATGTTGCTCGCGTCTTCTGAGGTGAGACCAAAATGCACAAATTCTAGGACGTCTTTGAGGCTCGTTTGTCCTAGTTTTTCCTTAATATAGTATTCTATTGCCTTGAAGTCGTGGTTTGTGGCTTTGATATTTTTATATCCCTTGAGTTCAATCTGGCTTACAAGTTCGGCATCTTTTGCGTTAAAATTGTATAAATTTCTGATCAATTTACTGTCTTTTCCGGATAACTTTTTTAATGCGATTAAATATTCCCCCTCCGCGATAATTTTGTATTTCATTGAAGCGGCCTCGCTGAAATAAGGCGCTAAATCGGCCGTGTATTTCTCATATCTTCCGTCTATGGGTGAAATTGAATTAAGCGGCATTTAATTTCGCTAGATTATTTGTAATCCTCTGTATAGTTGATTGTGAAAAATCGTGATCGAATTTTTTACCGGTAATCATCTCGTATATTTCGATGTAACGGCGGGATAGCTCGGCCACCAGCTCCGGCGGAGCCGGGGGAATAACTTTGTCATTATAAGGGTCGCAATTGTCCTTGAACCATAATCGTAGAAATTCTTTGTCGAAATTTTCTGGCTCTAATCCTTGATCTATTCTGGCTTGATATGAATTAGCCTGCCAATAGCGGGAAGAATCCGGGGTGTGTATCTCATCTATGAGTATGAGCTTGCCATCCTCGTCGAGCCCAAACTCGTATTTGGTGTCCACTAGAATCAGGCCTTGCCTTAAAGCTATTTCTTGTCCGCGAGTAAATAATTTCGTTGCCGTGTCAGCCATCTGATTCCAGAGGTCCTCCGGAAGGATACCCTCGTCCACAATCCCCTTCGGCGTTATCGGCCGATCATGTTCATCGCTTTTAGTGGTAGGGGTGATGACCGGCAAAGCGAGCTTTTGGTTCTTTTTCATTCCGTCCGCCAGGGTAAAACTACCGAAATCTCGCTGGCCGCCCTTGTATAGGGTCCAGAGCGAGGTGTTGGTGCTTCCGGTAATGTAGCCGCGCACAACCATCTCTATCGGGATAACCTTGCATTTCTTCACCACGACTACATTCGGGTCCGGTGAAGTTAAAATGTGATTTTGAATGATGTCCTTGGTTTGTTCGAACCAAAATAGGCTGACTTGATTAAGTATCTCGCCTTTAAATGGTATATGCGCAATTATCCGGTCAAAAGACGAATGCCGATCGGTCGAAATTAAAGTTATGTGGTCATTCGCCACGTACACATCCCGAACCTTGCCGGTCTTCTTTTCACCCAAATTCGTGAAATTTGTCTCCCGGAGAACGTCATCTATGTGCTTTTTGATTGTTTCTAGGTCCATGAATCAAATATTACTTATAAATTATTTTTTTACCAGGTGTTAATTTTGATAAGATGGAAACACTGGGATTACTCTGTTTTGTGATTTTACCCGCAACCCTGGCTTGAATTTTAAACTTAGCCGCTCTTTTAATGCAATAATTAGCATCCTTTTCATCTATAATTAATAACATACCTTGCCCTCCATTCCAAACTTCATAAAATTCTTCGTCTGTAACTCCTCGCCATTTTGCGCAATCTCTCATTATTTGCGGCGGATTCCATAAATTATTTAGCTCAGCCGATAAACCTTTAGGTAATAAAATATCTTTTGCGAGCTTTTCCTTTAATGCGCCTCCTGATAAGTGAACAATTCCGTGTATTTTTATTTCCGGCTTGAAACTTTTATCAAACCACCCATGTAAGGTATTCACATAAGTGTCGTATAAAGCTGAAGGTGTGGCAGCCTCGCGGATACTTTCTTTAGCATCCTTGTTTTTCCACCATGTTTTTCCATACTTGGCTTGTAAAGCACCTCGTAGAGAGCTTATGCCATTACAGCGAAACCCGTCTTCTTTTAGAGCGATTATCACTTGGCCGGGCTTAATAGTTTTCCCAGTTATCATTTTGTTTTTATGATAAGCGCCAATCATTGTGCCAGACCAATTAAGTTTGGTTTTTGAGTCAGTTATTTCTGATCCTATGGCGATTCCCATTTGCGCCGTCTCCCCTTTCAAAATTACGATTTTGGATTCTCTAGCTACCTTACCAAGGCCGGCAATAGCACCTTTGTAAGTTTCACTAACCTCATCACCCTCATTGCCTATAGAGCTAGTATCAAAAACATTGATAAATACAAGCGGTATTCCTCCAAAGCGAGTTATGTCGCTCGCAGTCATTGCAATAATATCGTAGGCTGCCAAGTGATGAGTTTTGGCTGCATCAATTATTATTCCTTTAGTTCCTATACCATCGGTCGATGCTTCTATTAAATATCCTTTTGGTAGATTTTTAAAACTAAAAGGCCTGGGGCCTCGGAAATTACCGTTAGAAAGATCATTTACTTTTATGAATGGGGAATTCCTATAACTTTTCCTACAAATAGATCCGGCAAACCTACTAAAGGAAGCTTCCTCTTCAACATCTACACCATCTCGGGAATAAATTTTGTTTCTTGAGGTCTCGCTCATGTTATTATTTTGTCTTCATATAATCCATTCCTACAACCTTAAAAATTTCCTCAAAGTTGTCTATTATTGTTTTTTTGCCTTTATTAAAACATACCATAAAATGCCAAGAAGCACTCGGCATACTTGAATCTGTGATGCTTTCCAATCTTGATTCTACGGTAAAGGCGTATGTTTCTGGGATTTCGAAATTTTCCGTATCAATAAAGCTCACTCGTTTTGTTCTGATATATTCTTTAATTTCTTCAAGGCTATTCCCTGGAATTTGATCATTTGGCAATATGCCGGGTACTGAGTGGCCCAGATTCAAACTTTGTTTTTGGGTAGAATTTAGCACTACTCTTTTAGACGGTCTTAAATTGTTCGTTTGAAATAGTTCGGTAGCGAATATACACAAATCAGAAAATCTCATTCCGATCCTTACTCGCTCTGCAATCTTATGCACGATATTGTACGTTTTCTTTAAATGATTTTTTATTTCCCTATTCTGGCCTCGATAAATTGTGAATCCAATGTCTGCTAATGTTTTTGTTGTTTTGTTTACTGGTGAGAAATATATACTTCCAACTGCTTCTTTTGTGAATTTGTGTGTTTCACTCGGTAAGAATTCCGGATCCCGTAGTGTGCCGTATAAAAGTCTACTGAATGGAGCTATATCAAAAAGCACGCTTACACCCCCCTGTGGTGGTTCATACCAGCCAGCAGGGAAAATAGTATCACAAGCAGACATCTCGTCTAGAATTCGCCTGTGCAATTCGATTTCAGAAATATTCTCGATGTTCACCAAAGACTGAGTAGCTACGTCTGCAGAAAGTTTTCTAGTTTTAATTACTGCATCAATCACATCGGACATTTTATTTCTCTAAATATTTCTTATATCCGATTTTTAGAAGTTTTTCGCCCTTTGTTTTATTATCTTCTTCCAATTTGTTTTTATAGGCAAGCAATTTCTTTTCTAGGTCTGCATCGTTTATAGCCAGAATTTGAACAGCTAATATTCCGGCGTTTTTGCCGGCATTGATGCCGACGGTTGCCACAGGCACGCCCGGGGGCATTTGCGCCGTGGAGAGCAAGGAGTCGAGGCCATCCAAGGTCTTTGCTTTGGTCGGCACCCCGATGACAGGCAGGGTCGTCATTGACGCCACAACGCCCGCCAGGTGCGCCGCGCCACCTGCGCCGGCAATTATCACCTTGAATCCGTGGTCCTTAGCGCCAGTCGCGTATTTATGTACCAGATTCGGCGCTCGGTGCGCGGAAGCCACCGTCATTTCATACTCTACCCCAAACTCTTCGAGTAGTGCCCCCGCCTCGGCAAATATGGCCAAATCCGTATCCGAGCCCATAATTATACCCACGAGTACGTCTTTTTTCATGGTTTGATTTTATCATTTAAAAAATAAAACACCAGAGGGTTGGCTCTGGTGAGGCAGTCGCGCTGCCCGGTCCCTCCTCTAATAAATACAACCCGAAGGTTGCGAAGCCTCGTAGGAGATGTTCCGATTTCCCTCAGGGGATTAGGCTGAGCCTACTCTCGTAACGGCTGTGCTTGGCCATCCTTATCCGACGAACGAGTTTCCCACCCACATATGTTGGGTCCCTCCCTTCAAGAAGGAGTATACATTAAAATATAAAATTTACTAGATGGTAATATCTAAAGCTTTTTTGCCAATATCTCGGCGGTATTGCATACCCTCGAATGAAATTTTCTCAATTGCTTTATATGCTTTATTCAGTGCTTCTTGTAGGGTAACTCCGGTCGCAGAAACTCCCAGTACTCGCCCGCCGTTTGTAATTAATTTGTTGTTTTCTAGTTTAGTTCCCGCGTGGAAAATTACTATATCACTATCCAATTCTCCAATTTTAATTTCTTTCCCCTTTTCGTAATTTCCAGGATATCCTCCAGAGGACAACACAATGTTACACGCAGCTTCATTTTTCCATTTTATTTTTATTTCATTTAATTTACCCTCTAGAGAAGCATCGATTATGTCTAGGAGGTCAGTTTCAAGTAAACGCATATAAATTTCTGCTTCCGGGTCGCCAAAGCGCACGTTAAATTCTAAAAGTTTAGGTCCAGTGGGTGTGAGCATTAGGCCGGGATATAAAATACCGACAAAAGGCTTTCCGTCCGCTCGCATTCCGTGAATAGTCGGGGCCACGATAGTATCTTCTATTTCTTTCATGAGTTGTTCATTCACGAAAGGTAATGGAGTAATTGCGCCTACTCCGCCAGTGTTCGGCCCAGTATCCCCTTCACCAATTTTCTTATGATCTTGAGAAACCGGGAACATTTTATAGTTCTTTCCGTCGGAGAATGCGTGAATCGATATTTCTGGGCCGGTTAAAAATTCTTCTATTACTACTTCTGCGCCTGATTCACCGAAAACTTTGCGAATCATCATATTTTCAAGAATATCTAGTGCCTCTTCCTGTGTCTGTGTAATGACCACTCCTTTACCTAGGGCAAGGCCGCTGGCTTTTATGACAATAGGCAAAGGTTGGGACTTAATGTATGCTTTAGCTTTTTCAAAATCTTTAAATATTTCAAATTTGGCTGTAGGTAAATTGTGCCTCTTCATGAAGTTTTTGGAAAAAGCTTTTGACCACTCAAGCTCTGCGGCCATTTTAGTGGGTCCCCAAACTCGTATGTCTGCTTTTTTAAATTCATCCACGGCCCCCAGCGCCAGAGGATCGTCAGAAACAACCAAAACTAAATCAATGCCCTCTTTTTTGGCGAAATGAATGAGATCTGGTATTTCTGTTTCCTTCATATCTAAATTTGTGCCCAGCTGCGCCGTGCCGGCATTACCCCGAGCGAAGAATAGTTCCCCCGATCGAGGTGACTGCGCTATCCTCCAGGCCAGAGCATGCTCCCGCCCACCTGCGGCACCCAGCATTAAAATTTTGTCGTATTTTTTATCCATTTGTAGTTAATTTTTCTAAAACTTGCACATATAATTCGCCTTGTTTCTTTTTTAGTCTGTCGTAAAGGGATTCTACCGTATCACCTGCTTCAACTTTTTCAAATACTCGCCCAAGTACAGGGCCGAAATCAAATTCTTGAGTTAAGAAGTGTATCGAAGCCCCTACGAAGGTGGTATGAGTGTCTAAGCAATTTTGAATCGCCTTAGTATCAAATACTCCTTTGTTCCATAGCCCCGGAGTTCCGTCCGGATTCTCTACCACACCGTCTACGGTATCTGGCACGAGCCCAGGATGTAGATTAAGGATTTTATTCGGATATTCCAAAATAACCTCGTCCGGTATGATTTGCTTCCAGCCAGCCAGACATATGTAGTCTGGGTTGATCTTTTGTAAAAGCGGTAGTAAATCTTCTTTTTTATAACACATCTCGATAGGTACATTGTGTTTTCGGGCGCGCTCCAGTCCTAGTGCATCATCTTTGTCGCAAATCACGGCGTTGATTTCCGCTTTTATTTTACCAGACTCGACTCCATCAATAATGGCTTGGGTGTTTGTGCCTGTACCAGCATTCGAAAGTAAAATTACAATTTTAATTTTTTGGGACATCGTAGTTCACTTCGGAGATTCTTTCTTTTAAATCTATCGGGTATTCGCCGGTGAAAAATGAAGTGCAGAGTTGATCTTTTGGAAGTCCTATTGAGGATATCAAGCTATCCAACGAAAGGAAATGTAATGATGTTGCTCCGAGCCAGGCACGAATTTCCTCCACAGTTTTATTCGAGGCAATTAATTCTTCTTGTTTGGGAGTGTCGATACCATAGAAATCCGGATACCGGACCGGCGGGGAGGAAATGAGCAAGTGGACTTCTTTAGCGCCATTGGCAAACAAGGATTCCACTAGTTTGCGCGAAGTATGCCCTCGCACGATCGAATCATCGATGACCGCCACTCTCTTGCCGCTTAGAACTTCCGGTAATGGGATTAATTTCAAGGCTACGCTGTGCCGACGGGACTCCTGATTGGGCTCGATGAAAGTGCGGTGCACGTATCGGTTCTTCACCAAGCCGAGCTCCATTGGTACCCCCAACTCTTGGGAGAAGCCAACTGCTACCGGCATTGCTGTATCCGGCACCGGCACCACGAAGTCAACTTTAAGATCCTTACATTCCCGGGCCAGCGCTTTGCCAAAATTTTTGCGGACATCGTAGACCAATTTACCGTTCAAGACACTGTCCGGCCGCGAAAAATATACATATTCAAAAATGTCATGCTTCGGCGTGGGCTCTGCGAGTTGGACACATTTGCATCCGTAATCGTTTATCACCAGCATTTCGCCCGGAGCAATCTCTTTCATAAATTCGGTGCCGATAGTCTTGAGCGCGCAGGTCTCCGAGGCTATAACATAGCCATCCCCGATGGCGCCCAGGCAGAGCGGGCGCATCCCGTAATGATCACGCACAGCCACCAAGGTGTCATTAGTCATCATCACCAAAGAAAAGGCACCGGTTAAAAGTGGAAAAACTTTTTCAACCGCAGTCTCGAGTTTAAGCCCCTGCCCTAAATGAAAGCTAATGGCGTCTGAGATGAGTTCGGAATCGCTACGATCAATTTTCAAACAATTATTGGATTTCAAAAATTCTTCTAATGCTTTTACTGAGGGTAGGTTTCCGTTATGCGCCAGAGCAAACGTTTCATCGTCATTCAAAACCGGCTGGGCGTGGTTCAGTGCTCCGCCGCCGGAGGTCGAGTACCTGTTGTGGCCGATGCCTATATAACCCGAGAGAGCATTAATGTCTTCTTCCTTGTAAATTTGCGAAACAAGGCCGGTACCTTTGTGTGTTTTCAGCTTATCGCCGTCATTAGTGGTGATGCCGGACGCCTCCTGTCCACGATGCTGAAGTGAAAAAAGAGAAAAAAAGCACAACCTGGAAACGGGCAACCCCTTGCCGTAGATTCCTACGATTCCACATTTTTCTTTTAATTCCTCCATACTTATCTATTCTTTTGAAAATAATTTATCGCGTTTCTAAAAATCTGCATTCCCTCACCTTCTTTATTTTTATGCTTGCCCCGCAGGGAGCTTGCTTTCCTTTGGGGCCATAGCGAACTTTGGTGGTCGAACATAGCGCGCTCCGGATGCGGCATAAGGCCCAAGACCCGTCCATTATACGCTAAAACTCCGGCGATATCACGTTCCGAGCCATTTGGGTTCGCTTCTAGGCTCTGAAACTTACAAATGTCACCTTTTATATATTTAAATCCGACAGGAGTTTTTACCTTTTCATCAACTATGTAATTCCCTTCCCCGTGAGCTATCGGCAGAGATATTTTATCAATTCCAACAAGCCACGGACTCTTACCCACCACTACGAGGTCCACCCAGCGATCTAGGTATAACCCTTTTTTATTATGCGTAAGGGCACCAGGGGCGATGCCAAGCGAAGTTATAATCTGGAATCCATTACATATACCGATGACTAAAGTATCCCGTGCTAGAAATTCCTGTAGTTCTTTCGATAAATGGTTCTTAAATTTATTCGCGAATGCTTTGCCGGACCCGGTGTCATCCCCATAGGAGAATCCACCAGGGAAAGCCAGGATTTGGTAATCCCGGAGCAGTTTCGGCCTCTCAATCAGGTCATTGATGTGCACGATATCCGCTTCCCCGCCCGCTTTATTAAATGCGAATTGAGTTTCCTCCTCGCAATTGAGTCCATATCCCGATAAAATTATTATTTTTGGTTTCTTATTCATTTACTTTATAACTTTAGAAACTTTCAACTTTATAACTAGCTAATATATCTCCTGCTGATAACATTTCTCGCAGTAAATAATTTCTGGCCTATCTGGCGCATAAGTTGTCTTAAACTCTATAGCACATCCCTCTTTCATGCACTTTCTACTCCATAATTTCATGGGGTTTCTTAGGCTCAAAAGTTGATAATTCCTGCAATTCGGACACAATCTCGGCAGAGGTAAATTCATCTGTTTTAAGAATTTCAACTCTTCCGGCACTATTTTAAATGCTTCGGTGCATTGTTCCTTACATTCCCCGTCATGCCCGCATTCAATAACTTTATTCAGTATATCATCCTTCACATCCTTTATATTATCCGGAATATCTTTATTTTTTATATCTATTTTATAGTTTCTATCTTTAATATCCTGCCATTCATAATGCTTGGCTAGGGCTTCTTCTTTGCTCAAAGGAAAGTATTCTTGAGCGATTGTTTCATTATAGGCAAAAGGTGAAAGTTCTTTTGAAAAAAACTCTCCGTACTCTCCATTCTTTTTCATATATTCAACAATCTTCGGCACTAATTTTTCGTATTCTTCTTTAGAATATTGCTTATTTAAAATGCAGTAATTTTGCTTGCGCAATCCTATACAGCCATATACATTCTGGCAATCATGGCAATCCTCGCTGTAGCGTATATTTTGGCTAAAAAAGTTCCGGACTCCGAAAGCCGCATTATTGCCGTTGAAGCTGTGGGCATTCTCATATTCAAGCTCGCAGTTAAATCCTATAAACGAAATGTCGTAGCAGTCCTTGGTCCCATGCCTACAAAAGAATAAGAATTTTGAATCTTCCGTTTCTTTTGAACTATAAGAGTTGTGCGTATTTCTGGTTTCAGACAAATCATCCCCATCAGAATTGACTGATTTATACACCCGAGCATAACGATGGGGTATGGTTAAATCCAATTCCTTTAATTTTTTCAAATTCTCCAGATGTTTCTTATAATTTCCTTGATTATCTTTAATGAACTTCAAATATTCTTCTCTGGAGTGGGGCTGATTCCAAATATGATATTGCTTGTTTACCAAACCCACACAGCCAAAACAATTAATGCAATTTCGGCAATCTATCAGATACGAGCTTTCTACGCAGTCGGTACAATATTGCGCGAAAAAAAGTTTATTTGTTCGAGAACACTCGAACAATCCATAGCTGAATTCAATCTTATCTGAAAAAGCGATATCCATGGAATCCCTGGAATCGAATACTTGATTGGCAAAATATACTCTCTCGTTGTTGTGTCCGCCGAAAAGCAAATAACAATCTTTAAAGTCCTTTCCGTAGTTGCAATATTCGCTATTTACATAGTTGGTTTGGAATAAATTGGATCGAGGTACTTTCTTTTGTAGTTCCATGAATTGTTCGAAAAAGGGTTTAGAAAAATTGTATTCTTGCCCATAATCAAAAGCATTCCATTTGTCCCCAAACCAGCACTCACGACAGTAGATGACATAGGGCTTATCTTTATTATAGACACTCAGCATTGACTTTTTGCACAATGCGCACTCACGCCGATAAAACACTCTATTGTTGCGGAACATCAGCCGTCTTTGGAACCTGCAATCCGGGCAAAAGGTCGGTGCCGGCACCTGCATTTTCTCGTAAAAATTAAAATCCTCACTTTCTATTGTGAAATTATTTTTACAATTTTGGCATTGTTTCGTTTCAGATTTCATGACATTTTGTTAGAAAAACTATGATAAGCCTTGGCGAGAGTTTTGATTGAGCTCCGTACTACTTTTTTATTCTTATCTGAAATAACAAATTTGCCGCCTTTTTGCACTACGCCAAGCTTTTTGTGTGGGATATTTTTTACGATTTTTTCAAAAGATTTTACTTTCCTTGGGTTTACCGATACCAGAATCCTGCCCTGGCTTTCAGAAAACAACTTCACGTCTACTGAATTTGCGGAAGTCGGACATCCGCAAGCTTGCGGATGTCCGACTTCCGCAAGAGATATGCTGCATCCGAGCATTCCACCTACGCTCGCTTTTGCCAGGGCGACTCCCAAGCCGCCAGAGGTGATTGAGAGTGAGGATGCGATCAATTCCTTTTCAATCGCCTTCTCGAGCGCTTTATAAGTTTTCAAATTCTTTTTTAAATTGACTTTGGGTACATTATTCCCGACATAGCCCAGCATCTTGAAATATTCGCCTCCGCCAAGTTCATCATGCGTCTCGCCCAACAGATAGATAACATCGCCTGCACTTTTAAATTCCGGTGTCACTGCTTTGTACAGATCCGGCAACACCCCGATCGCGGAGATGAGCAGGGTCGGAGGGATGGAAATTTTTATCGGCCTACTCTTTTCATCATAGCCTTTAAAATCGTTGAACATGCTGTCCTTGCCGGAAATAAACGGGGTACTGTAGCCCACTGCATACTCGCGGCAGGCCCGGAGCGACTCTACTAGCTGGCCCAATCGCTCCTTGTCATACGATGAGCACCAGCAGAAATTATCCAGTATCGCCAGGTGCGAGAGTGTTCCCCCGGCCGCTATAATATTGCGGACTGCGGTATCTATCGCACAGGCGGACATGTGGTAGGTGCTGATGTCCCCATAAGACGGATACGTTCCTAAAGATAAAACCACTCCTTTCGTCGAAGAGAGCACCGGACGGAAAACTTGCGCGTCGGTATTTATCCGGCCGGCGCCCGAGAGAGGCTTCACTACCGATGATGCCTGGACCTCATGATCATATTGCTGTGAGATGAAAGAAAATCCGCTGATATTTTTTTCTGCCAGTAATTTCTCAAGCATTTTTGTCCGGGATGTACTGTTTGGAAGCCGCGGCTCTTTATGTACAGAGGTTGCCTTTATTGTCTTCAGGTCTCTCTTGGGCAGGCCGTTGTGTAAGAACTCAAGCTCGAGATCCATGATTGCCCGGCCGTTGTAGGTGACCACGCATTTTCCCGAACTAGTAAACTGCCCGATCGCGGTGGCCTCCACTCCCCGGCTCTGCATTAGTCGTTCAAATAGGTTCCATTTTGCGGGCGGTACGGAGAGCGTCATCCGCTCCTGTGATTCGGATATCCATATCTGCCAGGGTTCGAGGCCCGGATATTTGAGCGGCACTTTCTCCAGCTCTACCCGAGCCCCTCCGCACTCCTTGGCCATTTCCGCCACCGAGCAGGAAATTCCCCCGGCACCGTTGTCGGTGATGCTGTTATATAGGTCCATCGCCCGGGCTTCCTTCACTATCGCATCGCTTAATTTTTTCTGGGTTATTGGGTCGCCGATCTGCACCGCGGTCGCCGGAGAATTCGCGTCCATTGTTACCGATGAAAATGTGGCTCCGTGTATACCGTCCGCGCCGACCCGGCCCCCCACCATTACGATGTAGTCTCCGGGCTCCGCTTTTTTCTCGTGCGAGAACCTGCCGTTTATTTTCCTAGGGATGAGCCCCACCGTGCCGGCGAAAACCAACGGTTTGCCTTTATACCTGTCGTCATATTTTACAAAACCCGAAAGTGTAGGTATGCCCGAGCAATTACCTCCCGTGTTGATGCCTTTTATCACGCCTTCCATGATGCGCTTGGGCGGAAGCATCTTCTGTTTTAAATCTTTATCGCGGTAAATCGGACGAGCGTCTTCCGGGTTACCGAAGCAGAATCCGTAAGTGTTGGCCACGGGCTTGGCGCCCAATCCGAATCCGATGGTATCGCGATTGACCCCGACAATTCCGGTAATGGCTCCACCGAACGGGTCGAGGGCCGAAGGACTGTTGTGTGTCTCAACTTTGTGGGTAATAAGGTAATCCTTGTCAAAAACTATTCCGCCCGCATTATCGGAAAAAACCGAAACGCAAAAATCTTTTTTCCCCATTTTCTTCCGGATCAAGTTTGTGGCGCCTTTGATATAGGTCTTATAAAGCCCCTTCTCGATGTCATCAATCGGGTTGGCAAAAATGGTGTGTTTGCAGTGCTCCGACCACGTCTGGGCCAGCGATTCGAGCTCTACATCCGTCGGGTTCCTCCTTAATTTGGCAAAATAATCCGCAATTGTTTTCATGGATAAGAGGTCAAGGGCGAGCGGGCCCCGGCGGGAGCCGTCCTGGTTTCGGATGCCCTCTGTTCCGATCTTTAACAATTCGTCGTCCGTGATTTTGAGCGATACCTCGTTTACTGATATGGCTTGGCGTAAAATTACCTCCGGAAGATCTTTCGGCAGGCCAATTTTACTTACTTTACTTAAACTCTGTGTATAAGAACGTTCAATCAAGGGATTGTAAAGATCTGCAATCCTTGGTTTTGATTTAAATAGATAAACTTTCGATGAAAAAACTTCTAAAATTGTATCCGCGGGCAAATGAAGCATATCTTTCACTATTTCTTTGACCGTATGAGCCGCATTGTCGGTAACACCGGGCTTGAACCCGATTTCAACTACATAATTAAACCCAGAAACCTTCGGGAACTGATCTATGTAAAATTTTTCCAAGGTAGGATTGGTGAGCGAGACGGCTATCCGCCCGAGGTCTCCATCCGAGAGCTCGTGCCTTAGGAGATAGGAGGCAAAGGCGCTATGCCCCCCGGAAAATTGCCACGATCTAGGGACGACATATATCCTTGAAATCATACAGATATACTATAATATGGGGATAGCAAAAACAACCATGCAAAAGAACACAAAATTCATCTTCGATTTTGACGATGTTTTATTTTACACCACCCGGCGGCTTAGGGAGCACATCTATCCTTTTCTAGAAAGCTGTGGTATACCCAGAGAAAAAATAGATGCGTATTATACAGGGGTTAGAGGACGGCGTTTTTCTATTAAGAAGCTCCTGCAACATTTTTCAATTCCGGACTTATATGAAGATATAATGGCCAACAGTAAAGCCTTTGTGAATACCAAGTTGGTTAAAAAGGTACAGAAACTAGGCAAAGAAAATTGCTATATTTTAAGCTACGGAGACAAAGAATTTCAGCTGGATAAAATTAAGCGGAGTGGAATCGAAAACTTTTTTTCCGATATCATTATTGTTAAAAATGATAAGAAAAATGAGGAATTGGAGAAGCTTTGCGCCCGACACGCAGAAGAAACCATTGTTTTCATAGATGATAAAATAAAGCATTTGGAAAATATTGATATAAAAAACTGCCCGAATCTGAAAACCATACTTTACACCGGGCAGAATATTGACACTGAAATTGAAAAGTTCATACTTAAGGATAAGTAAGTCGTTCAAACAAAGGGGTTTGAAAGGAGCCCTTGCCGTATGGAGATGAAAATTTGTGAACCACAGGTTCAGCGGGAGAGGCCGACCTGTTTCTGCGGGCGACCGCTGAAATGGAAGGAGCAGCGGAAGCAGCACGAGTGCGATATACACGGTGTTGCCTATACAGGCTACATCGCCGCGACTCCGAAGCCGGCTGCCTAGGCTAGGCAGGAGGCGGAATCCCAGGGCCGGCCGACGATGTCGACCGGCCCATTCTATTTTTACCAATACCGCTCGATTACGTGATGGTCTTCCGGGCCAGTGCCAACGTAGATTATTTTTGCTTCTAATTTTTTTTCCAAGAATTTTATATAATGGAGCGCCTCCTTTGGTAATTTCTTTCCATAATCCGCAAGTTTTCCCTTCCACATGGGGAAAGATTTATAAATACACTTAATTTTATGCCGCGCGAGATCGAAAGGGATCTCTCTTGTCCTTCGTCCGTTAATCACATAATCCGTACAAACTTTTATTTCTTTAAAGCCGTTAAAGACATCCAGCTTGGTCAGTACGAGCTCGGTAGCGTAATTGGTTTTTATCGTATGCTTTAAGAGCGGAATATCAATCCAGCCGGTACGGCGCAGGCGTCCGGTAGTCGCCCCCACTTCATAGCCTATTCTCCGGAGTGCTACTCCTTGTTCGAACGGATCCTGACTGTTCGGATCGGGGTTAGGAAATCTTCCTTTCTCATCTATGAATTTTTTATCGCGGCACCAGATCGCCGACTTTTTGCCTCCAAGTTCGGTCGGGAAAGGCCCTTCACCCACTTTTGTCGCATAGGCTTTGAAAATTCCTATGGCTCCCCCCACCCATGAGGGCGGAATACCAAGCCCGGTGCTTACCCCGCCCGCGATGGTGTGGGAAGAGGTTACAAACGGATAATTTCCAAACCGCACATCCAGCAGGCTACCTTGTGCGCCCTCGGCTATAACTTTACTTCCCTTGGATAAGGCTCTTTCCACTAGAGAAGCTGAATTTTTAATCCGTAGTGTTTTTAAAAATTTAATTCCTTGCCAAAAATTCTTTTCCCTTTCTTTGAGGTCGGCGGCACTTGCTTGGTATCCGAACTGTATCCGCAGTGTTTTTATATGTTCATTTTTTAAATCTTCGTATCGCTTTTTGAAATCTTTTTCAAAAATATCCCCCACCCGCAGGGCCCTGCGCAGAGTCAGGTCGGTGTAAGAGGGCGAGATGCCCCGGCCAGTAGAACCGATCTTCTTCTTGCCCTTACTTTTCTCCGAAACAGAATCGAGCAGTATGTGAGTCGGGATGGTGAGAACAGCGTGGGGTGAAACTGACATTCTTTTCAGAAAACCGGTATTATTGGGAATTTCCCGCGCTTCCTCGAGGAGGGCGAAGGGGTTTATTACCATTCCGGCTCCCAGATGAATTTGCGCGCGGCCGAAAACTCCGGAAGGGATCAAATGAAAGACATATTTCTCCTTTTTATGGTAAATTGTGTGCCCCGCATTATTGCCTCCCTGGAAGCGTACGATCAGGTCGTTCGTCTGCATTTTTTCGGCGATACGGGAAACTCCCTTACCCTTGCCTTCATCTCCCCACTGCAAGCCGATTATTGGTGTGATTCGTCCCTTCATATTATTTATCATGCTTATTTATCGTAGTTGGGCGCAGGGGTGGTCATAAATATGTCATGCGTGTGGCTCTCGCGCAATCCGGCCGCAGTCATTGTATAGAAAGATGAATTGCGCAGCATGGAAATATTTTTTGCACCGAGGTACCCCATACCGGCGCGCAACCCCCCGACATACTGATGAATGACTTCCGAGAGTGATCCCTTGTAAGGCACGTGGCCGGACACGCCTTCCGGTACAAGCTTGGTCATGTCGTATTCGTCGGCCTGGAAATACCGGTCCTTGGAGCCTCTCTGCATTGCGCCAAGCGAGCCCATCCCCCGATATTTTTTGAATTTCTGGTCGCTCATGGCGATAGTGTCCCCGGGCGATTCGTCCGTGCCGGCAAAAGCGCCGCCGCACATCACCACATCCGCACCGAAGGCAAGAGCTTTGACAATATCACCTGAATGTTTGACTCCCCCATCCGCAACGACTGGAATATTTTTATTCCGGCATACCCCCGCTACCGCAAGCACCGCCGAGAGCTGGGGCACGCCCACCCCGGAGACAACCCGGGTGGTGCAAATAGAGCCCGGTCCGATGCCCACTTTTACCGCGCTAGCTCCCGCTTTAATCAGCGCCAAGGCGGCTTCACCCGTAGCGATGTTGCCCGCGATAATATCGAGCGTTGGGTGCGCTTTGCGAATTTTCTTCACCGCTTCAATTACGCCCTTCGAGTGCCCGTGAGCGGTGTCCACGCAGACCACATCGACACCGGCCTCTACCAGCGCCTGCACGTGCTCCAGCACGTCCTGCCCCGCACCGACGGCGGCACCGACACATAGTCGGCCTAGCTTGTCCTTGGTCGCGTCCGGGTGTTCTTTGCTTTTCGCAATATCCCGATAAGTGATCAGGCCTACGAGCTTGTTGTTTTTATCTACCAGTGGAAGCTTTTCGATCGCATGCTGATTGAATAGCGCGTTCGCCTGCTCGATGGTTGTGTTCGCGGTGCCGGTGATAAGTTTTATCGTCATTATTTTTTTTATCGGCAAAGAACTGTCTGATTGAAAGCGGAGGTCCCGGTTGGTCACAATTCCCACCAGGACGCCGCGCGCATCAATGACCGGAAAGCCCCCGATATTGTGCTTCTTTTGTATAGCCAGCGCGTCGCCGACCGTGGCCGACACAGGCAGAGTCATCGGGTTTAAAATTTTTCCCGATTCGTAGCGTTTAACCCGGCTCACCTCCTTGGCCTGGGCGCTTATGGGGAGATTTTTATGGATGATCCCTATGCCCCCGAGGCGGGCCATGGCTATGGCCATGGTAGACTCCGTGACCGTATCCATTGCCGCCGACATTAGGGGGATGTGGAGAGAAATGTTTTTTGTTAAACGAGTCCGCGTGTCCACTTCCTTCGGTAAGACCTCGCTGTAGTTGGGCACCAGGAGCACATCATCAAAAGTAAGGCCCTGCCCGAGCGCTTTAGGCTGGCTGGTTAACTTTAAGTTCCTCTTCATATTTCGTCTATACTACTCCCTTTTTTATAAATTATCAAATCATCCTTGGAGTTTTTCCAGGTCTGCTGAATCGAGTCCAGGATCCTCCAACTCTCAAGTACCTCGTCCTCGGACATGAACGGCCCCTGGTCGCCGGCTATCGCGGAGGATATCACCCGCTCGTAAGCGTCCGGCTCGGGCATAATGGTAAATATTAGATTATGTCCGTCCTTATATTTTATCCGTACCTCCGTACGCTTTTCTTTCAGCGCCTTGCCAGTCTTCAGAGTGATTGGCACGCCGCGATACGCCGGATCATTGGATACCATATTTATGGACACGTATGTCTCCACCATGCTCTCCGGATTACCCACTTCCTGACGATACCCCTCGTATTGGCCACGCTTTACGCACTCATGCTTGGTGATGTCGCAAACGACTGCTAACTTTTTCAGCGCCTCACACCGGGAGCACGGCTGAAACGACCCCGACAGCACCAAGGCCGCAATTTCCAACAGGTGACTTTGGACAAAATCTTGCAAAGCCCCGGTCTTTTCATAAAAATCCGCGCGCCCTGCTATGCCTATCTCCTCGCTCGCGACCACCTCTATCTTTTCAATCTCATCCCTGCTCCAATCCTTTTTAATTATTTCCTGCACCGATTTTTTTGCCAGATAGTGGTCGACGCGATAGATCTGCGCTTCGTCAAAATATTTTTTTACGTGCGCCACCAATTCCCGGGCGCTTGCCAGGTTATGCCCGAAGGGTTTCTCTAGCAGGATCTTTACATCCTTACCGAAGCTCTCCCGGATCAGCTCTACCGCCTGCGGCACGCCTTCTGATGGGATAGCTAGGTGGAATATTTTTTCTGAATTTTTATCGACCAGAATCTTCAGATTACCGTAATCTTTTCTTGAGATCGACACCACTTTCACCTCATTTAAGTTTTCAAGCGCTGGAAACAGATATCTATTTGCGAGATCTCCGGAAGCGCCGAAAACTATATAGTTTATTTTCTTGTCTTTCATCGGGTGTCGGGGTTAATATTATGTCCGCCGAAAGCATTACGCATGGCGGCCAGGAGCTTGGTGGCAAAGTTCACCTTGCCTTTCTGTGAAGCCAGGCGGACATCAAACGCCGCCCGTATTGCCGGAGTTTCTATCCCTAAATCCCTAGCCGCTTCGAGCGCCCAGCGCGCCTCACCGGATTCAGCTACGACTCCCTCGATGTCCACGAGATCTTTATTCTCTTTAAGCGCATCCCGGGAGAGTTCATTAAGCCAGGAAGTTATCACACTATGGTGCTGCCACACGTCCCCTGCTTTATAAAGGTCGATGTTCTCATAAGGCCCCTCTTTGAGCAGCCTATATCCCTCGGCGAGCGACTGCATCATCCCGTACTCGATGGCGTTATGGGTCATCTTCACGAAGTGCCCCGCGCCACTTTCTCCGAAATGAAAGTATGCGCCTTCAGGCAGGGACAAAGTTTTCAATACCGGCTCAATGATTTTAAAAGATGCCACATCGCCGCCGGCCATCATTGCGAATCCATTTTTATAACCCCAGACTCCTCCGCTCGTGCCAACATCAAGGAGTGTGGACCCATTTTGTAAAACTTTTTGGGCCCTCTTCTGGGTTAGACGAAAATCCGAATTACCGCCATCCACCAAGACACTTCCCTTTGGGATAACTTCGAGCCACGTATCTAGTTCCTTATCCACCGCGGGAGTTGGTATCATAAGCCAGATGATCACTCGATCGCCCATAAAAGATTCTATAGTTTTTTTCTTATCATCATTTCGATGATGAGGGATGACTTTAAACCCGCCTTCCTCTAATTTTTGAGCTATTTGCGCCCCCATTTTACCCAGACCTGCGACTGCGATTTTCATATTTTATGGAATACAGTTAATTTAGGAACCCTTTTTAATACTTGTGCCGGCATAATTTTTATATTTATATCTTCACTGAGTTTATTTATCACGTCTTCCTTTTCCTTACCTTCGGCATACAGCACTACTTCGTCTAATTGTCCGATCAAATCATTACTTATGCTTATTCTATCGAATTTAGAGGCACTACCCGGGGGTAAGAGCCCCGCGGTATGGCCATCAACGCCTATACCGAAGAGCCCGATCCGGTAATCGTTGTTCTTAAATTCCTTTTCCAAAACAAAGACCCAGTCCGCCGTTCCTATCACGGGGATAAGTTTCGCCTCGGGAAGTGAAAATCCTCCCTCCTTTAGCTCTCGCCAGTTTGAATCCGGGTGGCCCGCGGGCCCTAGGCGTTCATCTGTCAAGCTGACGGTTAAATTTCGGTGAGGCTGACTTGAAATTATTTTCGCCGCTTCAACTGCCGCCCGTATGGCCGATCCGCCCGGCACAAGCCAGATTACCTTTTTATTCGATTTTAGCCGATCTAAAATGGAATCCGCGATAAATTCGGCGGCCTCCTTCGTTTCGCTGATTGTGCGAACATCGGGCATAAGTGAACTTATTGTATCACACTAAAATAGCGCCCGCGGAGGCGCTATTTAGGAGAATGATGTGGATTCTTTAGAGGTCTTCATCTGTTTCTTCATCATTCAGATATTGGTTGTCACGATCTTCTCGTTCTTGTATCCAATTTTTATTTGGCATGTTGATTTAGTTATGTTGATTATATTGATAATGTGCGGCCTTCCGAAAAGCGCCGCAGCACGGCGCCTTTCTATTTTTCAATTTTTGTGCCCATTAGTGTTTATGGGTTGCGGTCGTCGCTTACACCGCCACCAGAAGGATTATCGCTCCCTCTTTGAGATGAATTGTTGCTAGGAGAATTGTCGTCTTTATTGTCCCTATTTGTTATTGTTTTGTGATGGATCATGATTTTATACTATTTTAATATATTTTGAATGTTATGATTAGATTGCTAATGATCGACCTAGTTTTCATTATAGTCTGTAATGCTTACATGGCAAATTTAATATTAGTGGATTGTGTGGATAACTTAATCTAGATTTAATGATAAAATTCAAGCAGGTCGAAATATTAATTTAAATTAAATAAATATATGCTTAAATGGAGTATCATATTTCTGGTAGTGGCTCTAGTTGCAGCACTCTTTGGCTTCACCACCATAGCCGGAGCTGCAATAGGATTCGCCAAGGTTCTATTCTACATATTCCTGGTTCTATTCCTGGTATCTTTAATCGGGGGTATGACCATAGCCAAAGGGAGCTAGCGCGGCTGGATGGACACAGCCTAAAGGGCGCCTGACCGGGGGCGCTTTTTAGTTTGCTTTCTTTAGAATATCCTTCTTGAAGTGTTTTAAATAAGCAACCAAGATAAAACTAATAATAACCATCAGAAACCAGGAAGTTATTTTGCTCGTAGAAACAACCGCCCAAGCATGCACCTGATTGGGATACTGCCAGGCACCCAGGTAGGTGGAGATATTCTCCGCAACCCAGATAAAGAAAGCAATCAAGAGAAAGGCAACGTTCATGGGCATATAGCGGCGGATATTGGTGACGGTAAAGTACACCTTTGTCTTCCAAAAGAAAATAAAAACAGCGGCTATTAAAAACAATCGGATATCGTAAATATAATGATTGGTGAAAAAATTAATGTAAATGAGCAGGCACAGAAAAACGCTCAGTAAATAATGAGTATAATTCGTCAGCTCTAATTTAAATATTTTCCAGGCCTGGCTGATATAGCTCCCGATAGCGGCATACATGAATCCGCTGTATAGAGGCACCGTGGCGATTTTCAAGATCCCCTCTTCAGGATAACTCCAGGAGCCAATTGCGGGGCTTGTCTTGTAAAGCTCTAGGACAAGCCCGATAATGTGAAATAGAAAAATAACCTTTACTTCGTCCTTGGTTTCCAGCTTGGTGAAATAAAGGACTATTTGTATAAGGACAGCTGCTATAAAAAGAAAATCGTATCGGGCTAATCCGAAAAGCGGAATATGATTTGAAACAAAAAGCAGTACAAAGAAAGAACCGGCGAATATCGCCGCTTGAGCCTGCTTCATGCCGAAAATTAGAAATTCTTTCATGTTTACGCAAGCTTGCTCCCAATATCTACAGCATCACTTTTTGGCTCTATTAATACCCAGCCATCACCGGCATTATTTTTAAAACCGAGAGTGAGGACTTCCGAGGTAAACGGACCAATTTGTTTGGGTGGGAAATTTATTACACAGCATACAAAAGAATTCAGTAGTTCTTCTTTATTATGCGTCCCTACAGCTTGGACGCTGGACTGCTTAATCCCAATTTCCAGTCCGAAATCAATTTTAAGTTTATAAGCTGGTTTCCTCGCCTCTGGAAAGTCCAAAACCTCCACAATCTTCCCAACGCGTATATCTACTTTTTGAAAATCATCGTAAGTGATTTGTTCCATATTTTTATTATACCAAAGTTAACGGCTGGCGTCTTTGAAAGGATAAATACATGCGTGTATATGCCAATGTTTCGGGTAAGTAGTTAGGGTAATAAAAAATTCGTAATCCTTTTTATGTTTTAAGGAATATTTTCGGCTCAAAAAATCTTTGAATGTTTTTCTTACCATTTTCAGTAAGTAAGAGCCGGGCTTTTTAATATGCTTGTGCACCGCCATCGAAAATCTTTTTTTAACCTTAAATTTTTTACCTTTTATTTTTATGAACGGGATAGGATTAAAAACAATCATACCGTATCTGTTCTCATAAAGCAGAGTATCCCTGACTAAGTTTTTTCTTTGGCATAAATCACAATCTTTTTTCTTCATATAATCAATAATGGCTGGCTGTGTGGAACGAATTTGGAACCAAAATTAATCAAGTTTAACCGTATCGTCAGGATTAATACTGGGTGCTTTAATGGTGATACCTTCACAGTCTTCTAAAGCTTCTATGGCTAAATTACTTACTATATTTGGAGGAATTACGACATATTCTCCTTCGTTAAATTCAAATTCATCGGATTCAATTTTCGCCTTGAGTTTGCCTTTTATCACTACGGTACATTCAGTTGAAAATCTTTGAAATTTTGTTTTATGGTCTTTCTCTCCTTTTTGAAAATGCCAGAATTTTACTGACATTGTATTAATGCCTCTGATGTCTGCAATTTTTTCGTTCATAAAATGACCGACCAGCCAGTCATTTTTTCTAGCTTCTCTATCTTTTCTAAAATTTCCTCTGTAATAATTCATAATTTTATTCGAATTTTTCAAAAGCTTTTGGATTACTTTTTGCCAACATTAAGATTTTGTCGAAATCATACCGACCATATCCGAATGTTTCCTCCTCTTCTAGAGTTTCTCCATCTTCCCTTTTTATATTGTTAATATAATCAAGTATTGAATTAATTAATTTCCCCCTAAACTCAATCTCTGCCTTGAATCCTTCCATGTTGAGTTTTTCAAATTCTTTTTGGCCAAATTGTTCCATATGGGAAGCCATATTGTCAGCTTTCCAATACACTTGTTTCCATAAATGCTTTATTACTGTATCCCAGTAAAAAGTTTTATAGGCAACTTGCCTGATTATAAAAAGAGCCACAACAATTATTATTAGATACCACATATTTTTATTATATCAATTAATAAGCAGGTAGTCTCTTTTGAAATTCTAAATCTTCTCTTCTCCATTGAACATCTCGGACTTCTAGCCTTTCGTCTCGCAATTGTTCATATAACAAAGCACCTTTTTGTAGACCACCTTGCTCACGAGAAGCATCTATTTGAACTTCCCCTAGTCTGTATTGACCGTAAGCAATAAGTAACTGCAAAAGAGCAACAACACCGAGAGCGTAAGTTAGATGACGCATTGCTCTACTTTCTCTATTTGCTGATAAACTGTTTTCTTGTAGATCCCTTCTAAGACTTTTAATTTCATCAATTAAATTTGAAGTTTGAAGGTGATTTATAACTGACAACCTTCTCATAAGTTCGTATTGAGCTAGGCTGCCATATTGGGGACTACTATCATTTATTAGACGGACAAGTTCGTCATCTGTGAGTTCATGAAGAGGTTTTCCAAAATTGCTGTAATTCATAATTATTTTTTGGCTGGGAGGCTTGGAATCGAACCAAGATTAATGGCTTCAAAGGCCACTGTCCTACCGTTAGACGATCTCCCAAATTGGTAATGACAATTAGAGATTATCATATTTCCTTCAATAAATCACGTATACATTAAACTTGTATTCAAGTAGTTTCTTGCTATAATCCCGATATATGCCAAACATGGATCAAGCTCCGCACAGCCAGAGAGAATCGCCTCCGCGGGGGGCTGCCTTAAACTTACAAGATCCCCGTAAAGAAATTGAGCGCCTGATTACCTCGGGCAAAACACAGCCCGGCCGTAAACTCTTCGGCTGGATTAATTTAAAAAATGTAAATCCCTCCCAGCTGGTCGACGCCGACATTCGCATGTGGCAAAGAATAAAAGAGGCCCCGGATCGCATAGCTTTGGAGGAATTCCGGGCTTATGAGCAGGATGTGCGGCTCTCTCGCAGTGAATCTAGAAATGCGTTCCGGGCCTTTCTAGCTGAAAGACTAACGCCCCCGATGATGGCTCGAGGGTTGAACAAAGATAAGAAAAACTAATTCTCCCCCTTCAGTATTTCTATGAGCGCAAGCTCGAGCGGGAGCTCGGTGATGAAGGCCCGGTCGATGTTTTGATAGGCATCCAGCAATACCGCCAGCGTTTTAGATGTAAACAAGGGAGTTTCTTTTATTAATCCGGCCAAAAATTTCAAATCCTCTACCGACAAATCCCCGGTCATTTCTTTTTCTAGCTTCGGCGCGTAGCGCAGGATTATCGCCATCCGGAATTTCTGGATGATGAGCTTCATATACAGCCGCATGTCCAGGTTCTCCCCGGCGGCCTTACGCACAGCCAGCACCCCTTTTTCCAGATCTTTCTCTGCAATGGCGGAGATGTAATCATTTACCAGCGTCGTCTTCGGCGCGCCAGTAATTTTCTCTATATCTTCTCTTTTTAATTTCTTGCCCTTGGAGAAATTTATCACTTTCTGGAGCACCCCCAGCGCATCGCGGAACGATCCGTCGGCCAAAATAGCAAGCAGTTCCGCTCCCCCTTGATCGAGCTCGAAACCCTCTTTCTTGGCCACCTTCTCCAGCATCGTTTTGCAAATAGCCTCGGAGGCTTTGCGGAAAGTGAAAACCTGGCAGCGGGAAATGATAGTATCCGGTACTTTATGAAATTCGGTCGTCGCTAGGATAAATATTACGTGCTTCGGCGGCTCCTCCAGAGTCTTCAGCAATGCTCCCCATGCGTCTTTCGAGAGCATGTGCACCTCGTCAATGATGTAGACTTTGTATTTGGAATCAAAGGGCAGGACCCGCACCCCGTCGCGGAGCTCCTTCATGTCCTCAATGCCGCGATTTGAAGCGGCGTCTATCTCGTACATATCATTTTCGGACACGCCGATCTCCCGGGCGAAGATACGGGCCACCGAGGTCTTGCCCGTACCGCGAGTACCGACGAAAAGGTACGCATGCGAAACCTTTCCGGCTTCCACCGAGCTCTCCAAAATTTTTACAATATGATCCTGTCCCAAGACTTCATCAAAAGTCTTCGGCCGGTACTTCCTATACAGCGCCAATTCGTGCATAAAAGTATCTTACCTTGAAGCAGGGCTTTTTCAAAATATATAAAATGTTTAAAGTAGAAGTTCAAAGGGACCAGTCGGCATTGCCTGGCTGGTCCCTACTACATTACTTGCGGCTTTCTTTCAGCCGTCGGTGCGCCTCGCGGAGCACCTCTTCTGTCCTGTCCCACCCGTCACAGCCGTCCGTCACCGACACGTCCGGCTTGAGCTCCGAGAGGTCCTGCGGAATGGGCTGATTACCATCTTTGAGGTAGCTCTCGTACATGAACCCGGCAATCGACTTGCTGCCGGAGATTACCTGGTCGACGACATCCGCGATGACGGACGCCTGGCTCATGTGGTCTTTCCGGCTGTTACCATGGCTGGCGTCGACGACGATTCGCGGCAGAAGCCCTCGGTGAATGAGCTCGTGCACCGACGCCGCGATACTTTCCGCGTCGTAGTTGGGCCCGGCATCTGTACCGCGATGGATGAGGTGGCTCAGCCTATTCCCGCTTGTTACGAAGCGCGAGGACAGGCCGTTGTCGTTGCTGGAGACGAATACGTTACTCCCGACGGACACACTCATCGCATCGAGAGCAACCTTGACC
>DATDVS010000036.1:0-24685 GCA_036517535.1 Minisyncoccota bacterium | reverse complement strand
AACCGAGTAAATTATCGGTCTTGCGACGCTATCCTTTGGAATCCTGGCTGGCAAGACCGATAATTTACTCGGTTCCTGGAACGCTTTTGGCCTTTTTGCTGGCTTTCTGGGCATAATGTCTTTGTACATAATTGAATTCTTTTCAACTTCCCGTTTTATCAAATCAGTGCTCTATATTTTCCTGGTCCTTGCGGTGCTCCTCATGGCCGCGGTCAATTATCTACTGGCCTGGGAGGTTTTTGGGATCTTTGCCCTGATTATTTTTCTTTACAAAATATCCTTCTCTTTCGGCTCGAAAGAGGCGGAAGGAGAGAGGCAGCCTTTCCCTGGACTGTCCTTTTCTCTTTTCATGATTGCGCTCCTTTTCTTCATGTCGAGTCAGTTCATCGGAGGGTTTTTGCCCGGCCGCCTCGGGCTGGCGAATATCGAGGTTAGCCCCTCTTTTGGTGTGACCGCTTCCGTAGCCAAAAGTGCCTTGACGAAAAATCCGGTTTTCGGCCTGGGGCCGAACAGGTTTGCCGACGCGTGGTCAATGTATAAGCCCAAAGATATCAACAACAGCATATTTTGGGACACCGCTTTTAACTCAGGCTCTGGCCTTATCCCGACCCTTGTTTCTACTACCGGGTATGTAGGACTTCTGGCCTGGATCGTCTTTTTTGCGCTCTTTGTTGTCCACGGGGCCAAGTTGCTCTTTTCCAGCGTTAAAAAAGGGGTGAACAAAGAGATGGCCGCGTTTTTCGTCGCTTCTCTGTATTTATTCGTATCCGCGTTCTTCCATTCCACCGGACCGGCGCTTTTTCTCCTGGCTTTCGCCTTTTGCGGAGCATTCATAGGGCTCTCTACGATGCACCAACCCGACAAAGAAATCTCCCTGTCATTTTCCGAGGATCCAAGAAAGAGCTTCTTTTCTCTGATTTTCTTAATACTCTTGATGGTTGTTTCTTCCGCTGTAGGATTTAAATATGTCGAGCGGTTTGCCTCCGTGTCCTATTTTGGCAAAGCGCTCTCTGCACAGAGCGCTGAGGCAGCCCAGTCTTCCATTCTGAAGGCCTTATCTCTTTACACCAACGACGTTTATCTGCGCAGTTATGCGCGCATACAGCTTTCCAAGATAGGCACTCTCACATCCAAAGGGGGCTCTTTATCGGATACTGACAAAGCGGCTCTGCAGGCGAGCCTGGACCAATCTATCAGCGCGGCCAAAGCCGCCATAGCCTATGATCCGAATAATTATGTAAATTTCTCCATGCTTGGCTCGGTGTATGCCAATGCCTCGGTGCTTGGGGTCAAGGACGCATATGACATGGCCATAGCCGCCTATAAGCAGGCTGAAACAGTCAATCCGTTCAATCCCGGAATAAAATTATCCATGTCGACCGCTGCTTTTTCCAGCGGAAAGATTTCGGATGCAAAAGACTACGCCAAGCAGGCGCTCTCACTGAAGCCGGATTATATAGATGCACTAATAACCCTCTCCCAGATCGCCAAGAGCCAGGGTAATACGAGCGAAGCCCTGTCCTACGCACAGCAGGCCCTCGCGCTCGACCCGCAAAACAAAGATTTGATCGATTACGAAAAATCCTTAAAAAGTGGCGGTAGCATTGAGCCGGCTCCAGCCCCAAAGCCCTAAAGGAATTTAGATGGAGAAAATATTTAGGATTTTAGGCAGGGAATACAGCAATGTCAATCAAGCTGCGCTCCTCTTGGGGTTCTTTGCCTTTCTCTCCCAAGTGCTGGGGCTTTTTCGCGACAGGGCTATCGCTCACTTTATCGGCCCATCCCCCCTGCTTGACGCCTATTATGCGGCTTTCAGAATCCCGGATCTTATTTTTATTTCGATCGCCTCACTTGCCTCCATCACCGTGCTCATACCTTTTATCGCGGGCAGAATGGGGGAGAACGTAGAAGTTAGCGAGAGCGCCCGGAGTTTTCTCAATCAGGTTTTCACCGTCTTTTTCTCGGTAATGGTCTTGGTATCGGTATTCGCGTTCTTTCTCATGCCCTATCTTACATTTTTTATTGCCCCCGGGTTTACGCCGGTACTGCAGGGCAAGGTAATCGAACTCTCGCGCATAATGCTGCTCTCGCCCATACTCCTCGGACTCTCCAATTTGTTCGGAAGCATCACTCAGCTTTTTCGGAAATTTTTTATTTTTTCTCTAAGTCCGATCTTTTACAATGCGGGCATCATCATCGGGGTGATATTCCTCTATCCGTTTTTTGGAATTAAGGGCGTGGCGACAGGCGTGGCGCTTGGTGCCCTTATGCACTTTTTAATTCAGGCTATTTCTTCTTCCGGCTCCGGCTTTAAGCCCGCGTTTACTTTTTCCATTAATTGGATCGAGATGCGGAAAGTGGCCCTAACCTCGCTCCCGCGGACGCTCGGACTGGCGCTTAACAATATTGCCGAAGTTTCGATCATCGCCTTTGCCTCATATATGACGGTCGGGTCTATTTCAATTTTTAATTTATCCTTCAACCTCCAATCCGTGCCCCTGTCCATTGTGGGCATTTCCTACGCCGTGGCCGCGTTCCCCACCCTGGCCAAGTCCGTATCGATCGGCAAAATGGATGAATTCAGAAGCCATCTGAAGTCCGCGGCGAGAGCGATCGTCTTCTGGTCCATGCCGGCCACCTTTCTCTTCATCGTGCTACGGGCGCAGATCGTACGCATCATCCTGGGCTCTGGATCCTTTTCCTGGGACAATACCCGCCTGGTGGCGGCATCGCTTGCAATATTTTCCGTATCGGTCCTGGCGCAGGGGATGATCGCGCTATTTTCGCGGGCTTACTATGCGAAAGGGCAGACCAAGCGCCCGCTCCTCGTTAACCTTTTATGCTCTATGCTCATCATCGTGATGGCGTACGCGCTCATAAATTTATTCAAAAGCATGCCGACATTTCAATATTTTATCGAGTCTCTGCTCAAAGTGGAGGGCATACATGGGACGGAAGTGCTCATGCTGCCGCTTGCGTATTCGTTCGGCACCGTGCTTAATTTTATTTTATTATGGAGATACGCGAGACGCGACTTTATGGAGGGGGAGTCGCTTATTTCCAAAACTTTCTTCCAGAGCCTCGGGGCTTCATTTTTCATCGGATTTGTCGCCTACCTTTCGCTTAATGCTCTCTCGCCGATTTTCGGCACTACGACCTTCTGGGGAGTCTTCTTACAAGGGTTTATTTCCGGCATTCTGGGCATTGCCGCCGGCATCGCAGTGCTCTATCTCCTCCAGAGCGAGGAACTTGCCGAACTCCTCAAGGCTCTCAAGTCGAGGTTCTGGAAGGCCAAAGTCATCGTGCCTTCCCAGGACCAATTGTAATCAGCCTTTAATTTCAAGACCTTTTCTGCTAGAATCATCTAAATGTCTTTATTTAGAAGGATAATGAAATATCTGTGGCCGCAAATGCGGAAACACAAGGGCGCTTTATATGCCACAGTTTTTTTCTTTGTTATTAGGGTGGTTATTGATTTTGTCATAGTCCCTATATATTTCAAGAAATTTATTGACTTAATTTCTAATGATGGCCCCAATCATGCCCTCTTATCAAACCAGATCATGAATCTAGTTTTTATTATAATTGGGCTTACGTTGGTCGTTACTATTACGGCGCGGCTTCGCGGCTTCGCTCAGCAGAAATTTATTGTGAATACTACTCGAGATTTGAGGGATTATGTGTTTCAGAAAATTGAACAAAATTCACAAACTTTTTTTTCTAATACTTTTGCCGGAAGTCTAGTGACCAAGTCTCGTCGTTTTGTTAATTCGTTTGAAAGTATGTTTGAGGTTTTTGTATTTAATTTTACCCAAGTGCTGGTAGTATTGATTGGTGTTTTTGTGGTCTTAATAGGGCAGTCTAAATTAATAAGCGCAATACTTTTTGGGCTTGTGTTTGTCTATTTGACAGTAGTGTTTTTGTTGATAAGGCAGAAGAGTAAGTTTGATATGTTAGAAGCAGAGCAGGACTCAAAGATTAGTGGTCGCCTTGCGGATGTTTTTAGTAATATTCTTGCGGTGAAGTTTTTCTCCGCCAGGAAACAAGAAATAGGATCTTTTGGGGAATATACAAAGGAGGGCGCTAGGCGTGCCAATGATTCATGGCGCTACGGCAACATCATTGATGTTATTCAAAGTGTATTTAGTTTTATTATTCATGGAACTATTTTGTATGTGGTTGTTCGTCTCTGGCTCAATAATGATATTTCTACAGGTACCGTGGTCTTGGTTGAGACTTATGTCACACTCATACTTAGTAAACTATGGGATCTAAGCAATTCCATGGTTCGATTTATGAAAGGGGTTTCCGACATGAAAGAAGTGATAGATATATTTGAAATAGTCCCTGATATTTTGGACCCTAAAAAGCCCGAAAAGTTAAAAGTCAAAGAAGGGCGTATTGTTTTCGATCAGGTTGGTTTTAAATATGCTATGGGCTTCAAGCTTCTACAAGACTTCAATTTAGAGATTAATCCCGGGGAGCGCGTTGGGATTGTCGGCCACTCGGGTGCCGGTAAATCCACCTTGACGAAAGTTATCCTAAGGTTCAACGACATCAGCGAAGGAGCAATAACAATTGACGGCCAAGATATTAGAAATCTTAAACAGGACGATTTACGAAGTGTTATCTCCTATGTTCCTCAAGAACCTTTGTTGTTCCATAGGCCTATTCGGGAAAATATTAATTACGGAAAACCAAACGCTACCTATGAAGAGATAGTGGAGGTCGCTAAAAAAGCCCACGCCCATGAGTTCATCGAAAGGCTCCCGAAAGGATATGATACCTTAGTGGGTGAGCGGGGGGTCAAACTCTCCGGCGGAGAGCGGCAGAGGGTGGCGATAGCCCGCGCGATGCTTAAGGATGCGCCAATCCTGATCCTCGACGAGGCCACGAGCTCGCTGGATTCGATCAGCGAATCTTACATCCAGGAAGCCTTCAGTGAACTAATGAAAGGCAAAACAACGCTGGTAATAGCCCACAGGCTCTCTACGGTGCAGAGGATGGACCGGATCATTGTGCTGGATAAAGGCAAAATAGTTGAGGAGGGTACGCACAAGGAACTTTTAGCCCTGAATGGTTCGTATGCTGATCTTTGGAATCATCAGACGGGAGGATTCCTGGAATAACCCCACGGACAAGGTTAAACCTTGTCCGTGATATAATTAATTACCATGACAAGAAGTATTGAATTTGTGCCCAAAGAATACTACCATGTATACAATAGGGGAACCGATAAGAGAAAAATTTTTATCGGCCACGGTGATTATTTACGTTTTCTACTTTTGCTTTATTTGTGCAATCAAAACTCCAAGGTAGATTTAGGCGACTACCTAAGACAAGGTTTAACCTTGTCTGAAATTTTTCAAAAGAAAAAAGACAAAAACCTTGTAAGTATAGGAGCTTATTCTTTGATGCCGAACCACTTTCATCTTCTAGTTAAGGAAAACATTAAAGGCGGTGTTAGCCTATTTATGCAAAAAATACAGACAGCTTATACAATGTATTTTAATAAAAAGAATGACAGAAGTGGATCTCTTTTCCAAGGAACTTTTAAAGCGAAACATATAACCAAAGATACTTATTTAAAATACCTTTTTGCTTACATAAACCTAAATCCGATTAAACTGATTGATCCTAATTGGAGAGAAGAAGGCATAAAAGATTTAATTAAATCAGAAAAGTTTCTTTCCACATATAAATATTCTAGCTATGTAGACCTAACTGGGACCGAAAGACCAGAGAACAAGATTCTCGACCTCTCTTCGTTCCCAGAATATTTTAATGAAGAGTTAAAATTTAAAGATTTTGTGTTAGAATGGTTGAACTCTAAGGACATGAATGAATCGGACAAGGTTTAACCTTGTCAATTTTATGAAATTATCAAACATCAGAAATTTTTCGATTATCGCGCACATCGATCACGGCAAGTCCACCCTGGCTGACCGCATGCTTGAAGTCACCCACACCATCGAGGCGCGTAAAATGCGCGACCAGGTACTCGACTCAATGGAGCTCGAGCGCGAGCGCGGGATTACTATCAAAATGCAGCCCGTAAGAATGGTTTATCATTCTGGAGGCCCTGAGGGAAGCGAAGGGCAGGAATATATCTTGAATCTTATAGACACTCCGGGACACATCGATTTCTCCTATGAAGTATCGCGTGCGCTCAAAGCCGTCGAAGGCTCAATACTGCTCGTGGACTCGACCCAGGGGGTGCAGGCGCAGACGCTCACGACGCTTGCTATGGCGCGCGAAGGCGGACTCAAAATTATTCCGGTGCTATCGAAGATCGATTCGCCTCTGGCGCGGGTGGAGGAAGTAAAGGAAGAAGTGGTCAATTTACTTGGTTGCGACCCAG
Source organism: Minisyncoccota bacterium (assembly GCA_036517535.1). GTDB lineage: Bacteria > Patescibacteriota > Minisyncoccia > Phycocordibacterales > UBA9973 > UBA9973. The sequence continues at coordinate 18,324 of DATDVS010000036.1, read as the reverse complement.
AGGAAATATTATTAGTCTCCGGGCGGACGGGTGAAGGAGTGGAAAATCTTTTAAATGAAATCATAAAACGTATTCCGGCACCTACCCCCTCCCTTCCTCCCCCTACTGTAGGGGGAGGTGTCCCCAGTGAGTCTTTTTGGACGGAAGGGGTACTCCGTGCGCTCGTCTTTGATTTTAAATATTCCAATCACCGGGGAGTGATAGTCTTCGTGCGGATTCTCGACGGCAAAGTCAGGCGCGGCGACAACTTGATATTTTCCGTTTCGAAGGAAAAATTCAATTCTCTGGAGGTTGGCACTTTCTCGCCGGAGGAGACCCCTCGCGAGTCTTTAGAAAGCGGCGATACCGGCTACATTGTAACGGGCATTAAAAAGCCGGGCATTGCCTCGGTGGGGGACACTATAACAATGGCCCGCAATCCTCTGCCGGCTCTTCCAGGCTACATGCAGCCCCTGCCGGTGGTCTGGGCATCGGTTTTCCCGGAAGACGCGGATGATTTTGCCGAACTCAAGCTTGCTCTGGGTAAACTTAAACTTTCCGACTCGGCCTTCTCATATGAGGAAGAATCAAGTGGCTCGCTCGGGCGCGGGTTCCGTTGCGGATTCCTCGGAATGCTCCACCTTGAGATTATCACCGAGCGCCTGCGCCGGGAGTTTAGCCTTGACCTCGTAGTTACCAGCCCATCTATCACCTATGAAGTGGAATTACGCAACAGCCCCTCGGCCTCGCTCGGGACAAGCAAGAGAGAAAAAGTTTATTCCCCATACTTCTTTCCGGATGACAGCAACATCGTGAATATTTTCGAGCCCTGGGTAAATGTGAAAATAATCACCCCGTCCGAATATCTGGGCAATATCATGCAGCTTCTGTACGACCATGAGGCGGAAGTGGGGGAGACGGAAAGCTTCGGCGATCCCTCGACGCGGCTCGGGGTAGGCAACCGGACTATTATTAACCTCAAAATGCCGCTTCGGGAACTAATGCGGGATTTTTTCGACAAATTAAAGGGTACTTCTTCGGGCTATGCCTCAATATCCTACAAAATTGACGGCATGCGGGAGGCTTTGGTAACCCGGCTGGATATTCTGGTGGCTGACGAGGTGGTGCCAGCGTTTTCGCGGGTGGTTTCGAAAAGGAGGGTGGAGGAAGAGGCGGAAAAAGCGGTGGAGAAGCTCCATGCGATACTCCCGCGGCAGATGTTTACGCTCAAAATCCAGGGCAAGGCCCTCGGCCGTATCATATCTTCCCGTACTATTTCCGGCATGAAAAAAGACGTCACTCAGCACATGTATGGGGGAGATATTACGCGCAAAATGAAGCTTCGCGAGAAGCAAAAGAAAGGCAAAAAAAAGATGAAAGAGCGCGGGCGAGTAAACATCCCCCAGGATGTGTTCCTGAAAATGATGCGGTCGAGCGAATAGCTCGACTAGTGAAAAGTCATAAGGTGAAAAGTTGAAAGAAAATTCTTTATAACTTTATAAACTTTAAGAACTTTCTACTGTAAAAAGATAGGCGAGTAGAGCAGTATCATCGAAATGATGATAAACACTCCAAGCACTATCCAGACAGCGCGGACCTTCTTTTGATGTTTTTGGTCGAAAAGCATATACTTATATTACCATAGGATGAAGAATTTTCAACAAAAAAGAAAATGGAGCCGGGTGATGGAATCGCCCCCAGTTTTGATACTTTTAGCCCTTATCGTAATGTTTTTGGCCTGGGCGGTGATTGGATTTACCGGCAAGATGATCTCTACCGCTAAAAACAAAAGAATAGCCGAAGACAAAGTCCTTGGTCTCCAAACACAGAAAGACAAACTCTCCGTCGACCTCGCCAGGCTGGAGACGGACCGGGGTGTGGAAGAGTCTATCCGGGAGAAATTCGGCCTGGCCAAGGAAGGCGAGGGGCTCATCGTGGTGGTGGAGGATAAAAAAGAGGCCGAAGTGGAGCCGCCGACCGCCACCGAGAGTTTCTTGTCGTTTTTCAAAAAAATGTTCTCCGACCAATAGTCGGAGCTCCGACACAAGGTCGGAGTAAGGGAGCCATGAAAGAATTCGGAGTATATATTTTAAGAAGTTTAAAAAATAATACTTATTATATCGGTAGTACCGAAGATATTTCCAAGCGTTTAGTCCAACATAATGCCGGTGCCCAGTCTTACACAAGAAAGCTGATACCTTTTGTGCTAGAAAGATTCATTCTATGTAAATCATTTGAAGAGGCCCGCCATTCTGAGTATAAGTTGAAAAAATATAAACGTAAGGATATAGTAAACAAAGTTATCGCTGATGGAGTGTTTCCCTGGAATTATTAAAAGCGGGATTGGTTTAGTGGTAGAATGAGTCCTTCCCAAGGATTAGACAGGGGTTCGATTCCCCTATCCCGCACCATATGACAAAGATACTATATTCTTTAAAATCGATCCATAAAATAATTAAAGAAAACCAACCCTCAAAAGTTTGTGTTGTTACTTCAAAACAATTATCTAAGAAACTTGCATGGGCACTAAAGGAAGTGGAGGCCTTAAAACCGGACTTAATTTTCGTACCTGACGGTGAAACAGCTAAAGAATGGCAAGAACTGGAAAAATTGCTTAAAAAATTCAGCCTTGTAAACCTTGATCGTAATAGTATTGTTATTGCCTTAGGAGGCGGCACAATAGGGGATTTTACAGGATTCGCCTCTTCAATTTATTTACGAGGCATTAAATACATCAATATTCCCACCACATTGTTATCTCAAGTTGATAGTTCACACGGGGGTAAAACAGGGATCAATTTTCTTGGTTATAAAAACCAAGTGGGTACTTTTAATTTACCTCTGGCGGTAATAATAGAGAAGCGATTTCTTGAGTCACTTTCCGAGGAGAATATTATTGATGGGTTAGGCGAAGTAATAAAAACTGGTTTCATAAAAGATCCATCTATTCTATCTATTTTAAGAAGACATACCGTCAGTAGCCTTGTTAGAAGCCCAGATTTCTTAAAAATTATTAAAAAATCCGTCGCTGTCAAGAATTATTTCACAGGAAAGGATTTAAAAGATAATGGATTAAGACAAATTCTTAATGTTGGGCATACCATAGGTCACGCGGTAGAATTGAAGTACAAAGTCAGTCACGGTAGGGCAGTCCTAATTGGCATGCTTCAAGAAATAGAATTTACGGAGTCATTAAAACTTACCGACCCTTCTGTTCTGAAATCTCTTAAAAACCTCCTTAAACATCTAGATATAGATATTAATAATAAGATGAACGCCGAGTGGGGTATAATAATCCATGACAAAAAGGTGACGGGTAGCCATATAAATTTCCCCGCCATAATAATGCCGGGGAATGCTAAGATTATTCGACTTGACTTAAAGTTATTAAAAGGTTTTTTTTGACTAGTCTGATTCTGGCTTCCCCGACCTAAGTCGGGGCTCCGATTTTGATCGGAGGACAACCATGCTATAATGAAAATCATGAATACACCAAATGTAACCATTTATACGACTCCGTCGTGCCATTTTTGCCACATGGCCAAGGAGTATTTCAAGGCCAACAATGTGGCCTATACCGAGCACGATGTAGCCTCTGATGTGGTGCAAAGGAAAGAGATGATAGATAAAAGCGGGCAGATGGGCGTGCCGGTCATCATCATCGATAGCGAGCTAATCGTCGGCTTCAATAAACCTTTAATTTCCAAGCTTTTAGCGCTCCCTGCATAGGCCTCCTTGACCATAGTCAAACTAAATCATTGCCACTAGCCAGCCAAATAGGCTGAACTTTTCCTCCTGATCTTTTATAAAGTCCTCAATTTTTGACTGCTCATTTTTGAGCCTCTCTATTTCTTCGCCTATGGCGAGCTGATCCGCTTCCCGGGCTGCTCTTTGTCCCAGTATAGTCAGACGGTAGATGCGGTCATCAATTTGGACCAGCTGGAAACGAAGGCGCCCAAGATCACTGCCTATGATGAAAGTCCCGACTCGGGTTTTCCTTTTTAGTCTGTTTATTTCTTCTTCAACTTCCTTTTTTAAAGAATCCCGGCTTCTCGCAATTTCTTCCACCTGCCCCATGATCTCTTCTTCCTTATATTCTTTGGGATCCACATAAGTGCTCCAAGGGCTTAAAGCAATGTTATGGACGGCAGAACTTGCAACGATGCTTAAACTCACCTCCATAGGAGGGAGGCGGCTCTCCAGCGCGTTGTAGCGAAACATATTATCATTTGGTATTGCCGGTATCATATAAATAATTTAATATTATTTTAATATAATACTCTTTCGCGAAGCTACCGTCAATGCGCACAAACGCAAAAAGCTGGGGATTGTGTGGATAAACTTAATATTAATTTAATCTGAGCGGTGGAGGGGGAGGGACACAGTAAAGGTGCTACCGGCACCCTCCTTGCTCTCCGCTTCAATGGTGCCCTTATGTGCCTCGACGGACTGCTTGACGATAGCCAGCCCGAGCCCTGTGCCGATCGGGGTCATCATCCGCGCCGCCTTGGTGCGGTAAAATCGCTCGAATATATAAGGCAATTCTTCTTTCGGAATGCCGACCCCGTCATCGGCGACTTTTATTACCAAGTTTTCTTTATTCTTTTTTATGTGTATGACCACACGGCCTTTTTCCTTGCCGTAAATTATGGCGTTGCGGATCAAGTTAAGGAATAGTTTTTCCAGTTTTTCTTTGTTTCCCAATATTGTGCTTTCTTCTTTTTTGACGCTCTTTTTTATTTTAAACGATATCTTTTTTCTATGAGTCAGAGCTTTTAGCCTTTTGGCAATTTTATCCAAGAGCTTTTCGATGTTGATTGGTTCACGAAGTTCTTCTTTTACGTGGTGCCCCCTGCTTGATGTTAGGTCCGACAGGTCAGACAAAATGGCCGAAAGATGAGCGATCTCGCCCCTGACGGCGCGGAGGGCGGCCTCGGCGGACTTTATTTTTCCACCATTTTTGCTACTCAATGCCAGGTCGACATTCCCGCGCATGATGGCCAGGGGGGTGCGGAATTCATGAGTGGCGTTGGCGATGAATTCTGTCTTGATCTTTTCCTGATCCAGGAGGAGCTGGGTTTCTTTCTGTTTTTCAGCCAGAAGGAGAGCCTGTTTTTCACTTTCAACCAGCCTATAAATAGTAATGGCCTGGGCAGCCGCATTGCCCATGGTGTGCGCCAAACTAAGTTCATCTTTGGTGAAAATGTGTTTCTTTTTATAACACAGAACAAAGCTCCCATAAGTGTTCTTTCTGTAAAAAATTGGAATAATAATATAGCTTTTTAGATAGCGGCTGATGTCATGCCTATACTTTACTTTTTTCACATTGCTGTCAAAAAAAGGCTTTTTCGTTTTTATTGCAATATAATTACCCCCTTTTTCACGGGGATAGGTGGGATTGTAGGGGGTAGTGGGGCTCTTATAAGCAAGTTTGTATTTTTCGTCTTTCATAAACTTCCACCAGGCGAATCCAAAATCCGCCTCCAGAATTTTGATACCCGTTTCGGTAAAATCTTTTATTATGGAAATCTTGTCCTTCTCCATCATGGAACGAAGGATTGTGTCATTCAGTAAAATAATTTTTTCTGAAATTATATTAATTAATTTATTCATATACTTATTAGGGGGAGACGGAATCAATTGTCCAATCTCCCCCACATTGGTCGCTACGCTGCTCTTACTTTGAACAGCGTATATGTTTGGTGAAAGTACAGGTGCTTCCCTAGCGGGAGCACCTGTACCCCTTCGCAGAACCCGTGCCCGAAGGCATCAAATAGTTCTGCGTCAGTATAAGGAACGGTGTTGCGCCACCTTACCTTTTCGGGAGGGTTGTCCTCCCCCCGGGGGTGTAAGATGTAGACACAGCGATGGGGTATTTTGAGGAATTGGCTTCCTACGCGGTACATCATGTCCCACATGATGTTTTTGGTCTGATTCTGGAAGAACTGTCCGGCGTAGAATGCCAGAGTCCTCGCATCCTCGACATCTTCCCAGACCCGCCAGTCCTCGACATCGCCCCGACTCACCGTGACTCCCTTTCCCAGATTGTTTTCGGCGATGAACTGCCGAGCGTTTTTGCATGCGACACGGCTTATGTCTCGGATCTTGACTTGCAGTCCGAGACTCACGGCCCGTGGGATCCAAAACCGGGTGTCTCGCATGAGGCCCGCGCCCATGATTCCGATTCGTTTGCCGCGTGGCGCCCTTGATGCCGCCAGAGCCGCGAGCTCTTCCTGCATGACAGCGGCGCAGAATTCCCCCAACTTCTTGTTCTCTTCGTTGTAGCTGGGATCATCCACCAGCCCTTCTTGCACCAGGTCTGCTGGTGCAAGCGCGAATGGGGCACCGAGGGCCCGGTCCCAGTCGTACTCCAGGCCCATCTGAGCCCGGGCTCCCATTGTCATCTTCATGTGTCCCTCCGAAAATATTATACCACGAAAATCAAAAAAAAGAATACTTCGCTCTTACTCCTTGATTACGAATCCCGCGCCGCGGATGGTGTGGATTAAGGGCCTCCATTTACCGCTGTCTATCTTGTTGCGCAAATATTTTATATGAACGTTGAGCTCGTTGTTTGTTTCTTTGAATCCCGGGCCCCAGGCATGGTCGATCAGGCGCTGCCGGCTAATGACCTCGCCGGGATTGGAGATCAAAACATCGAGGAGCTTGTATTCCTTGGGAGTGAGGGCCACTACTTTTCCAGCGCGGGTAACCTCGTGCTTTACTTTATCCATCACCAGGTCGGCGATCTTCTTCACATCCGGGGCGGTCGTTTTCTTGCGGCGCATGACGGCGCGGATGCGGGCGAAAAGCTCGTTCATGCCGAAAGGCTTGATCAGGTAGTCATCGGCGCCGATGTCCAAGCCCTTGACCCGATCCTCGACAGTGTCGCGGGCAGTGAGCATGATTATCGGGGTGTGGATGTTCCGGGCGCGTAGCTCACGGCATACCGTGATGCCGTCCTTCTTTGGCAACATGAGGTCAAGTACGATCAAACTGTAATTATTTTTAGTGGCTTTGTTGAGCCCCTCCTGTCCGTCAAAAGCGGTTTCCACGGAGTACTTCTCGCTCTTGAGAGCTTTTTTTAAAATTTCTACAAGCTTTTTTTCGTCCTCAATTATTAAAATTGCCATATAATCAAATTTAGCATATTTTTAATATATGTCAAATTTTTTTAACTTTCTCTTAATGTGAACTTTAAGTCGAATAGTATTCCTTTCCTAGTTATGGTATGCTGTTCATGTGTCAAAACCCAGTCTTTCATTGGTTGAGATAAGAAAAATAATAAAATTAAGAGAAACCGGGCATACTTTGTATGAGATAAAAACTCTTACTAATAAATCCAATGGAACAATCTGGAAATATATAAAAGGTGTTTCAATATTACCTAAATATCAAGAAATTTGGAGAGTAAAAAGAGGAGGAAGCAAGGCAAAGTCTCTTCGTAACTGGAAGGAAGCAAAAGATAAAGCATCAAAAATTGTTACAGATCTTAATTTTAAAGAGAAAATGCTTATTCTTTCCTGTTTGTATTGGGGAGAGGGCAATAAAGCTGAGTTAAATATAATAAATAGCGATCCAGCTATGATAAGAGTAATTATTCTTTGTTTAAGGGACTTAGGAATAAAACAAGAAGACTTAAAAGTGAGCATTAGAATATTCGAAGATATAGATGAAAAAACAGCTTTAAATTTTTGGTGTAATGCCTTAGGTTTACCGAAAGGTTTCATTAATATATTTAATGTTATTCCAGGTAAAAAAATCGGTAAGTTACCATATGGAATGTGTAGATTACGAGTCAGGAAAGGAGGGCAGTATTTCAAATTAATAATGAGTATGATAGATTTAATTAAGTCAGGTATATAATATGTCCTCGTAGTTCAATGGATAGAACGGCTCACTCCTAACGAGCTGATCCAGGTTCGACTCCTGGCGAGGACACAAGTATTTTATTTTGAGTGTTTTTATGCTAATATGGCCGCATGGATTCGGAAGAAAAAGAGCTTTTACACAGGAGCGTGGATTTGGCGGAAGAGAACAACAAAATATTGCGCGCCCTGCATCGATCCATGAGAATCAGACGGTTTATGAGCGTTATCTACTGGGTGCTGATTATCGGTTCGACGATCGGCCTATTTTACTTTCTCCAGCCTTATGTGGACCAGATAACCAATTTTTGGCAGGAGTCGGCCGACACCGTAAACAGCTTCAAAAGTTTCTTACCGAAGAGTCAGTAATATTTAAAATTTAAGGGTTCTGCCTTTATAATTTAAAGCTTCCTTCAGAAAGTTTTTGTCTTTTTTTGTGCTGTGTTCAGTCATATGGCAATTTGCACACAGTAAAATACATTTTTGCATTTCTTTCTTAATGGAATCCCAGCTTTTATTGGCTACGTTGCCAATTGTAAAATCTTTTCCCTTTAAATGATGAAATTGGAGTGCGGCCTGGTTTCCGCTCCAGCCGCATTTTGTACATTTTCCTCCCAAAAATTCGATCGCAGCTGCCTTTGCCCGGAATCTCCTTATCTTAGTATTACAAGATCCGCAACGAGCCACACACCTGCTTTGGTAGGTTTTAAATTCATTCTGACATAACTTACAAACCCTCATCGCTCTAGTATAGCATAAGTTGCTCTATCAAACCAAAATTGTTTACAAAATTCACCTTTTTTAGTAATATAACTTCATTGCTGGGATAGCTCAGGTAGCAGAGCATCCGCCTGAAGAGCGGGGGGTCGGCAGTGCAAATCTGCCTCCCAGCACAACAATTATTTTCTACCCTTGAGACTTAGAAAGACGTTTGATATTAGCGTAAAGATACCACGTCAGAAGGGCACTTATGACTAAGTTTGAATATGCTAGACTACCCGTTTCTGCGTATCTCCAGAAAATCAACAAGACTCCAACCGCGAAGTTTATTATAAGAAATTTTTGGACAAAATGTATCTTGCCGGATGCTATATATTTAGGAAGAGCAGTCGCGAAATAAATGAAACCTAATGCAAAAATAATCGTGACTATCATACTAGCAACAGAAGAATAATGTAAAAGATTCAAGGAATTTGACCGACCCAGTAAAACAACAACTAAACCAGAAACCAAAATATAGACTACGCCGACCAACCCAAAGTACCAGCGAAGAGAAGTTATGGACTCTTTCATATTTTTATTTTTTTAATTATTTGAGCAATAATGACGCCAATAACTGCACCGACAATAATAATTGCAAATATGCTACCATTGCCTGAACCGATATATTGACCGATGCCTATAGCTAAACCTCCTACCAACGCTACAATAGCACCCAATATCGTATACACAATAGTCCGCACCATAAGATTTATTGAAATTATTAACTAAATCGACCGAATCCTAATATTGGATTTCTTTTCTTTGTCTACTTTTTTGATTTTAACGGTCAGCAGGCCGTGCTTTTCTGTGGCTTCCACTTCTTCCGGCTCGACTTCCTGGGGGAGGGAGATGGTGCGGGAGAATTTGCCCCAGTAGAGCTCCTTGACGAAATAATCCTCCTCCCCGATCGTTCGCGATTCCTGGCGCTTGCCGCGGATGCTGATCATGTCGCGCGCAATGGTAAGCTCGAGGTCCTCCGGTTTTACTCCGGCCACCATGCTCTGCACTATTATTTCATTCGGGGTCTGGTATACGTCCACCGTGAGCTCCGCTTCGTCATTGTCCTCGTCTACCCAGTTTTCTTTTTTATTTTTATCGCCGTTTTTTGCCGTTAGTTTCTTTTCCTCGCGCTCTTCCTCCGGCGCGACGCCCGTCAACCTCTCGAAGAATCCCCGCTTTTTGTATTGTATATTCATATTGTTATTAAAATTTTTAATTCATCCTCCTTAATTTTTCAAAAAGAAGCATGATGATTATCGTGGCGACCCACAATATCCCGAACACCTTTAGGAAATCAATTCCATTATTCCTAATTATAAAAAAATTAAAGGTACTATGCAAGGCGATGGCGAGGATTAGCCCGGTCAAGAGGTACCACCTCTTGCGAGCCCATGTCATATGGAGCGACAGGCCAAGGGTAATTCCGATAGCTCCGCTTGAGACGGTATGAAGGAGGGTAGAGCCCAGGAACCGGAGCTGCCCGGTCAGGAGCCCGACGGTGGTCTGCCCCAGAGAGAGCGGCTTGATCAGGAAGAGGGTGTTTTCGAGGGCGGCGAACCCCAGGGCGACGGTGATAAGGTATATCGGCCAGTCGATGGGCTCGTCAGTTTGATATGTCTTGTGGACGATGATCGCTGCGGCGAAAAATTTTATTATTTCCTCGGCGGCTGACCAGGAAATTAGCTGCCAGGTGTCAGAACTCACATTACTCTCGATAAATTTCTGAATCGGCAGGACTACCATTACCGAGGCCATACCGGCAATAAACACGAGGGTGAGGAGCCCCGCCGGCTCCGGCCTCCTCTTGTCTTCCTTGAGCCAGAACCACAGCCATAGAAGGGAGGGCACTAGCCCCCCGAGGAATGCGAGCGCTAGCACTTTCGGGTCGCCGCTTAGCATGGCTTGTCCTGACCTCCTTGGAAGGGCCAGTCTTCAATCATGAGTAATTTATCCTTGCCCATAGTCTGCCATATTTCTTCTGTCACGAACGGCATGAAAGGGTGGAGGAGCTTTAATGAGTTGGTCCAAAGATAGGGGAGGGCGGCTTTCAATTCTTCTTTTTTCTTGCTTTCCTCTATTATCTCATCGGCAAACCGGTGCCAGATGTAGTGGTAGATCTTCTCCGAGGCCAGATGAAAACGGAAGTTTTCCATGTCTGATGTTATGTCTTTAGCGAGTTCGTCAAATTCTTTTATGTATTCTGAATCCAAGGCAAGATCTTGGGAATTCGAAAAGGTCTTGCCTTTTGTGTTCTCTACCACATACCTGGTGATGTTCCAGATCTTGTTGGCGAAATTTTTATAGCCTTTGATTTTGTCCTCGGACATTTTAGTATCGGTGCCCGGAGCGGTACCGGAAATGAGCGCCATCCGAAGCGCGTCAGTGCCGTATTTAGCCCCCATATTCACCGGGTCGATGTTATTGCCGAGGGATTTCGAAATTTTTCTGCCTTCTTTATCGCGGACTATGCCGTGCAAGTATACATGGCGGAAGGGGACTTGGCCCAGGAAATACTCGCTCATGAGTATCATCCGGGCCACCCAGAAAAAGATAATGTCGTATCCGGTTTCAAGCACCGAGGTAGGGAAGTAAGTTTGAAGATCCTTTGTTTCCTCCGGCCACCCCATCGTGGATAGAGGCCAGAGGGCTGAAGAAAACCACGTATCCAGCACATCGGCTTCCTGCTCCCATCCGGCCCCTTTCGGCTTTTTCTCTCCACAATAAATTTCACCGTCTTTGTACCAAACAGGAATGCGGTGGCCGAACCAGATTTGCCTGGAGATGCACCAGTCGCGCAGATTTTCTATCCAGTTGAAGTAAACTTTTTCGAAATGGGATGGTAGGATTTTTACTCCGCCGGACTTTACCGCGCCGAGCATTAGCTCCTTGAGCGATTTATTGTCCCGAGATTTTATTTTTTTATTGACATTGATAAACCACTGGAGCATTATCTGCGGTTCAATGATTCCCCCGGTGCGCTCGGCGGTGGCTACGCGATTCAGATAATTTTCATCCACCAAAACCAGCAGCCCTTTTTCTTTTAGCTTTTCTACCACTTTCTCTCGTGCTTCTGTTATCTTCATTCCGGCGAATTCACCGGCGATCGGCAGGAGCTTGCCGAACTGGTCGATGATTTGCTCTTTGTCGAGCTTGTATTTTTCCGCCAGTTCGAAGTCTTCGTGCGAGTGCCAGGGAGTAATAGTCATTACTCCAGTGCCGAATTCCATGTCGATCATCGGGTCTTTGATAACAGTGGCCTCTATCGGGCCATTAATCCATTCGAGGGTAAACTTCTCGCCATTTTTGTATTTGGCATAGCGTTTGTCATCCGGATGCATTACCACGTATTTATCGCCGAATTTCGTCTCCGGTCGCGCGGTACCTATTTCAAAAGGGCCGTATTTAAAAGTATAAAATTTATTTTTTCTTTCTTCATAAACTACCTCGTCGTCGGAAATGGTCGTCTGGCCTTTTGGGTCCCAGTTGACTATGCGGTGCCCGCGATAAATCAGTTCATCTTTATACATTCGCACAAATGCTTCCATCACTGCGCGATAACGCGGCTCATCCATTGTATAAGCGTAGCGACTCCAGTCTACCGAGGCTCCCATCCCGCGGATTTGCGAGAGGATTGTGGACTTCGATTCCTCGACGAATTTATCAATTCTCTTTAGCAGTTCTTCCCGGCCAAGGTCATGCCGGCTCTTGCCTTCGGCTTTTTGAATTTCTTTTTCTACTTTAGCTTGGGTGGCGATGGCTGCGGAATCTGTGCCCGGGAGCCAGAGGGTTTTTTTGCCTCGCATGCGCTCGTAGCGGATCATTATGTCCTCGATGGCTAGCATCATTGCGCTCCCTAAATGGAGAATACCTGTGACGTTCGGCGGGGGAAGAATTATTGAAAATGCCTCTTTGCGCTGACCGTCTTCTTTGCCGGGCAGATTGTCCGGGTTAAAAAAACCGCTCTTTTCCCAGAGCTCATAAATCCTTGCCTCCGTATTTTGCGGGTCGTAAGGGTGCAACAATTTCTCCGGCAGACTCTCCGATAGTTTCTCCTGCATGCCCAAATATTATCATAATTTAAGGTTCCCGTCAGCCTTGATCTTCTTCGGAACTCGTCCTTTATTTTTTATATAGTTGAGGTACCCGGCTATGCCGATCATAATCGAGTTGTCGGTCGAAAGGGTCGGGGAGGGGAAGAGGACATTAGCAGCTTTTAGCTTATAGTTTTTAGCTAATAACTTAATCTCGTTGCGCAGATGAGCATTGGCTGCCACTCCGCCGGCGACGATCAGAGTTTTGATTTTATATTTTTCAACAGCCTTGGCGGTTTTATAGGTCAGACATTCGATGGCGGCGTTTTGGAATTCGAAAGCGATTTCAGCTTTGGTTTTACTATCCAGCTTGCCCAGCTTTTGAATCAGATAAAGAACTGAAGTTTTAAGTCCGGAAAAAGAGAAATCGAAATTTTTAGTGTGGAGCATCGGGCGGGGAAAAGAAAAGGCAGATTTTTCCGGGTACGCAATTTTCCTGCTGGAAAATTGCTGAAGTCTCGCGCCGTCGCGCTGCGAACCCCCTCCAAAACCTCCTTTTCTTTTCCCCCCCGCCAGCCTAGAAATTTCCGGTCCGCCGGGGTAGGGCAGGCCGAGCATGCGGGCGACCTTGTCAAATGCTTCACCCACAGCATCATCGAGCGTAGCCCCTATGACCTCATAATCCATCCACTTTTTGATGAGCACGAGTTCGGTGTGCCCGCCGGACACCAAGAGCGCAAGCGTCGGGAAGTTAATTTTTGGAATTTTAAAAGTCCCCTTATCTTTGCCAAAAACGGAGAGGATGTGGCCCTCCATATGGTTTACGGGCACTACCTTTACCTTCCACTTCTTGGCGAGGTCTTGGGCGAAAGTGATGCCTGTCCATAAAGTAGGCTCGAGGCCGGGCCCAGAAGTTACACAAATTAAATCAACAGGACTCTTTAGGCCTTGCCTCAAGAGTTTTGCCTCTTTTAAAGTTTTCTCCAAGAGTAATGGGAGATTTTTTATATGTTCGCGCTTAGCCATCATGGGGAAGACCCCGCCGTATTGTTCATGGAGTTTTGCCTGAGAAGATAAATTATTCGCCAGGATTTTAAACGAAGCATTTTTCACTCCGCCCGTAGCTTCAAATATGGTTACCCCTGTTTCATCGCAGGAAGTTTCGATTGCTAAGATTTTCATAATTTTGTAAGATGGTTTCATCGCGCGGTTAGCTCAGTTGGTAGAGCGACCCCTTGACGTGGGGTAGGCCATAAGTTCGAATCTTATACCGCGCACTAGCATTTCTAACCTAATTTCTCCAATATTTCAAGCTCTTCCTTGGAGTTTGCGCCGAGGGCCTCAACATTATCTATTTTTATACTTTCTATCTTCTCGCCATTTTTGGCGGCTATTTCAAAAAGGCTAGTCAGATAATATTCTTGTTTAATGTTGTCGTTATTTATTTTGCTGATATTTTCCCATAGCCACCGCGCATCAAAAATATAGCAGCAGCCTGTATTCACTTCCTTTATACTTTTTTCTTCTTCTGTGGCGTCTTTATATTCGCGTATGCCTACTACTGCACTGTCTTTGCGCAAGATCCTGCCATGGGTCAGGAAATACTTTCTCCAGCCTTCAAAGTCCGGAACCTCCGTGGTAAGAAAAGTGATCTTTGCTTGCGAAGCCCCATGTTTTTCTATTGCTCTTTTTATGCTCTCCGCCTTGATAAATGGCTGATCGCTGGAGAGGACTATTATTTCTCCCGCATCTTTGCATTTTTCTTTAGCGGCAGCCACGGCGTGCCCGGTACCGAGCTGCTCTGCCTGGAGGACATAATCGCAAGATTCCCCGAGCTCACTCTCCACCAATTCCGCCTTGTGCCCGACTATGACTACCGGCTTTTCATCCGTAATCTTTTTTATTTCCTCCACGATGTGGTGGATCATGGGTCGGCCATGAAGTAGCGCCAGGGCCTTCGGCCCTGCCCATTTCATCCGTGTGCCTTTGCCTGCAGCCAGGATTAAAATTTTTATGTTTTGCGCAGTCATGTCCGAAAAGTATATACCAAAGTAGCTATATTTGACAAATTCGCTGAAAAATATAGATTTGAATATGAAGGGGGTGGCGTGAAGATCAAGATCCAGTTTTCTAGGAGTTATAATTTCAACATGGACCACATACGCCGCGTGCTGGAGAGGGCCGGGATGAAGGGTACGCTGGTGGTCTACAAGGACCAGGGCCAGCCGTACCGGGCCACGTTCGAAGGAGATGAGCGTCATCTCCAAGCGTTGCGGGATGCGGGCGCAAAGTTCCGGGTAATCTAGAGGGGGGGGATCGATGGACGAAATCGTGAAGACCTGTGTCTGCGGACGCAGGTATGACAAGGAGCAGTGGGAGGCGCTGCCCACGGTGTTCGAGGGATGGAAAAAGTGCAGCCGCTGCGATGGCCGCATCTTCCTCAGGTGGCCGGTTCGTGACTTGCCTCGGCGCTTGGTGGCGCCGGTGCAAGTCAGCCGGGTCAAGTTGGTGGGCGGCGTGCACTAAGGGGGACCCGCCGACGGGCTAGTCGGCGGGGGACCACCCAAGTTCTTTCAAATAACAAAGCGAAGTAATGCGACCTCGATAATTTGATTATCGAGGCGTTTTAGTTTAGGGCTGAAATATTTTATTTGCAGGAAAACAAAAACAGCCCGTTACCGGGCTGTTTTTGTTTTCCTGCTTTATTGAGCTGGAGTTTCTGGAGTTTCTGTTTTTGGGCATGTGCATGGATTGTTGCTGCAAACAGAACATTTTGTTGTGTCGTCCATTTTATTGAATTATACTGATAAAATGCAATAACAGCCAAGCCGACTATGCTAGCTCCTATGACACTAATTAAGTATATATTAAAAATTTTTAAAAAACAAGAAGATGTTCGACTAGGCAAGACCTAGTCGCCTAAGCTGATTTTTGCTTCAATTTTCATATTTATTGCGCGTCAGCTCTTTTTTCGAATTCCTCATTGTATTTTTGCATTATCTTGGTCACTTCCTCATCTTCGACCTGGGCGAACGATTCGTAGTGGGCGCCGACGGCACCGAGAAATTCTTCCGACGGGCTGAGCGCGACAAGCTCGTCCGCCTCTCTCTTTATCAGTCTCTCCGCCTCCTCCGATAAAACCGGAACAGCTACAACTATTTTCCGGGGATGGCGATGCTTGAGTTCCAAAATTCCGACCCGCATGGTCAGCCCGGTCGCCACGCCGTCGTCGACGATAATGGCCACCTTATTCTCCACCGGCACCGGAGGCGTTCCTTTTAAATATAATTCTCTCCTCCTTTTTGCTTCTTCTTTTTGCCTTTCTTTTTCCGCCTCAAGCCAATCCTGATCGACCGCGGCAAGCTCCGATTCGTTCCCCAATATGTGCCCGTTTTCGGCAATCGCAGCTATCGCATATTCGGGGGAGGAAGGATGGCCAATCTTCCTCGGGATAATGAGGTCGAGGGGCGCCTCGAGCCTCCGGGCGATGGGTAGCGCAACCTCTACGCCACCGCGCGGCAGTGCGTACACGACAGCCTCTTCATTTTTGTATTTTTCGAGCGCCTTTGCCAAAAGTTCTCCGGCCTCGGTTCTGTTTTTAAACATGTTTTTTTTGGGCATAGACCGCTATTTTTAGCTAATTTATAATTTGCCCGCCGTTGACCCATTTTAATCGGCGGGCGACCCCAAAATAATTATGAACCCAACAGAAAAAAAGTCCATGAATTTGGATAAAAATTACAAACGTGATAAAAAATGCCGATTGTGTAAGCCTTATTCGTTAGAGATAATATTTTCTTTTATTTGACAGAATATTTTCCACGTTGTAGGGTGGGGATGGAGGAGTCTGTTATGAAGCGCATCGCGGAGATCGTCTGCAGTAACTGCGGGCACCCCGCTTCCCTGGAGCTGGTGCGTGCCAGAGGCGCGGCGAAGACGGGACACCGGTTCGTTAATTGCCGGGAGCTGGGAGGCAATTGCGACAATGCCTCTTTCAGCGTCCGGGCGAGGGAAGTGGCCAAGCTCGAGACCGAGCTGGCCAAACTCCGGCACCCGCCGTAGCCGAGTGTACTACTGATGTCGTCTAAAAAACTCTCCCGTGCTAATGGTGAAGACGGGAGAGAGTGAGGCCAAGAGTCCTTTCTATAAAAGAATTTATGCCAATGCGCTCCGACCCAGGTCGGAGTGTTGTTAATTTAGGTAAAAATGTTATTGTATTTATATGATCGAGGATCTAAAGAAAAGAATAAAAACCAAAGCAGACGCGCAGAACCTCTCTTTTTGGTTTGTCCGCCACGGGGAGAGCGAAGGAAACGCGATGGGCGATACTTGCCCCATAATGCACGATACTCCTCTTACTGAGCGAGGCAGACAAGAAGCGCAAGAAATAGCTACATATTTGCAAAAAAATTCCGTAAAAGTTACACATATTTACACCGCACCCAAGGGCCGTTCGCGAGAAACAGCTGAAATTATCGCAAATGCTTTGGGTTTGCCAATAAAAATCAAAACCGGACTGGATGAGCGCAATTGGGGAGCCTGGCAAAGTTTAAGATGGGAGGAAGCCTCTGTTCGGCTCGATCAAATGTCCCTGGAAGATCGATATGCTTTTGTTCCCGAAGGCGGAGAATCCTGGCAGGAAATGGAAAAGCGTTTATTCATGACCTTAGAGGAAATTGCAGACGAAAGCATTGCGGGGGAGAATGTATTGATTATTACTCATCGTGGATGCTTGCGGGCAATAATGCCAAAGCTCGCAAAAGAAGGATTGGAAAAACATAAAGATTTTTCTGTCGCCACCGGCACACTCTCCAAGTTTTCTTTCGAGAAAGATAAATTTGATTTACTGGGTTTTATTCCCAAAGCCTTAAGTGTTTTCGCTACTCTGCTTTCGAGTTTGACTCGGTAAGTTCCGATTTTGAACTTTTTGCAATAAGTTCTAAAAATGTTATTATTTCTTTTGTTTTAGGCCCTATCGTCCAGCCAAGTTAAAGGTCAGCGAACATCGCCTTTAAAAGGCGATGCAAGGGGATAGAGTGTAAGAGAAGTAAAATTAAATAAATTGGCCCTATCGTCTAACGGTTAGGACATCGCCTTTTCAAGGCGGTAATCCGGGTTCGATTCCCGGTAGGGTCACAAATCGCAAAAAGCAGGTAAACTGCTTTACCTGCGAGCGATTTGTGAAGGCACAGGCATATCCCGCAAGCTTGCGGGAAGCCGAGCCGGGGTCGCGAACACTTACGTAGAATTTGATTCTGAGCTTGCTGAAGAAGAAAAATTATACTTAGTGATTTGTGACCACATCGCTTTAGTACACGAAGTGTTCCATAATCTGAGCCCTCGCAAGAACGGTTCCTCTTTTCGGACGTCCAACGTCCGAAAACAAAATTTTTCGACGGAAAAATTTTAGTCGAGGGAGATAAGCGTAGCGGTCCCAGCAAGGGATTTTCTTGTTTGAAGACGAGCAAGGGGAGTCCTTGCTCATCCACCCCCTCGCAATTCCCCACCCGCCTTCGCTTTGCTCTGGCAATGGCGGGCAGGCATTCTATTTTAGTTTGGCGGGAAGATTTTTTGAATTTGATATGGGCGATGGGGCGAGGGCAGGTGTTATGATATATCATAACATTGTGATACACTATAACAAGCGATATACTGTGGATAATGAAAAATGAATCCGCAAAATT
>DATDVS010000035.1:0-2050 GCA_036517535.1 Minisyncoccota bacterium | reverse complement strand
ACTCCATCTTGAGCAACCAATTTGGCCGGCGAAGAAAGCAGGCAATGATGCGAAGCGAGAGCGTCTTGATAAGCGCCGGAATCAAGTATGGCGAAATATTGCTGTTCCCCTTCTTTTAGTTTTGGCAGAAGGATGTAATTTCCGCCAGCCGTGTATTTATCATCCGAATCGCAAGAAGACCCCGCTAGCCAGACACTTTTGAGAGTTTTAGTATTCGCATTGTTTACGGGCACCACGTGCCATTTTTGATGTATAGCCCAAGTATCTAAGAGGTCGTTCATAAAGCTCCCGTCAATCACATACCAGCTCCGAGCATTGGCTTTTGGTATTTTCTTTTCAGCAATCACGTTGTAGATGGTAATTTGCGCCGGAGCCACGATATACCTGCCCCATTCCACAACCAAATTTGGATGCCGTATCCCAGCCGCATCGCTCTTCTTCTTTAAAAGTTTGACTATTTTTTCTGACATTTTTTTTGCCCCATAATAATGTTTCTTCTCATATGGAACACCGAATCCTCCGCCTATGTCGAGTGTGTCTAAGCTTGGCTGGTTTGGCAGAAGTTTTATATATAAATTCATTGCCTCTTCTATCGGTTTTATCACACTTAAAGCAGAGGTGATTTGCGAGCCGATGTGATAATGCAGGAGCTTTAAATTTTTCATTTTAGGCAGGTCTAAAATTTCCTTGGAAGAGAAGCCAAAACGATCAATTTTTTTATCCCAATGCGTATCCGCCTTGGTGTCTAGATTTACCCGTATGCCAAGCTCACCTTTGTATTTTACGAGACGTGCAAGTTCGTGTTCATCTTCAATAATCGGAATAATGGATAAATTTTTAAGGCGCAATTCCTCTATCAGTTCAATATATGCCTCAGTTTTTGGGCCATTACACAACACCCGAAGTTTGGAATGAAATTTATCCTCTTCCCATAATTTCTTTACAATCCAAAGCTCATTTACAGACCCCACTTCCAGATGCGCGCCCTCGGAAATAAGTGGCATAATAAATTCCTTATTTTGGTTTACCTTCATAGGATAATGATAATAGAATTTGCCCCGGTAACCCTGGATTTTCATATAGGCCTTAAAGTAATCATGCAGATCTTCTAATCGCTCTTCCAGAATGAAGGGAAATACGATTTCAGTCGGGGATCCATATTTTTTTATGATTTCGTTTAGGTTATAGATGTAATTCCCTTCTCTTATCGTAAGTTCTCCCGCTTTAGAAATGTCAAAATACTGGGTGTTGAATTCATCCACTCCCAGCTTCCAAAATTTTCTCCAGTTTTTCCCTGGTTTTTTAGCTTTTTTTATTTTTCCAGTTTTTCTCTTGGTCATTAAATTGGGAATAATTATATAGAAACTCGTCCTTGAAGTCAAAGAATTTATCGTCTAGGATAGTCTGCCGCATTTTCTTGACCAGGTTAATAATGAAATATAGATTGTGTACAGTGGCGAGTGTCCCTGCCAGCATTTCCTTGCCCCGGAAAAGATGGGCGAGATATGCGCGAGTGTAACTTGCCCCGCCATGGCGGGGTGAACATGTATAGCAGGCGCAATTTTCTTCTATTGGATTGAAGTCATCTCGGTATTTAGCGTTGGTAATATTAATCTTGCCGGTCTTGGTGTAGAGTGAGCCGTTTCGGGCGTTTCTGGTCGGCGCCACGCAGTCAAAGAGGTCCACCCCGTTCTCCACCCCCATAAACAAATCTTCCGGCTCGCCGATACCGAGTAGGTGCCGAGGTTTTTCTTCTGGCAGAATTTCATTTACCCATTTAACGGCAGAAGACATATCCTCTTTCGCAAAGGAGCCACCAATACCGAATCCATCAAAGTCTAACCCTCCGATAAATTTGGCGGATTTTTTGCGGAGACTTTTCTCTCGTCCGCCCTGGACAATGCCGAAAAGAGCCGGCGAAGAGAAGAAAGTTTCATTGCGGGGTGTCTCGCAGGCTGACGAGCCGAGAGGCAGCGCTCCGCGAGCACGCGGAGACAGCGACCCCGACAGGACAGCATCCGTCTTGCCATCCCAGATCTCCAAAATTTTT
>DATDVS010000034.1:0-9056 GCA_036517535.1 Minisyncoccota bacterium | reverse complement strand
CGCGGCCTTTCACATTATTTTTATTGTAGCTTTTTGCAAAATACTACTATAAACAAACATACCCCGATAGCGGAGTTGCTTCGGGGTGCTTTTGGTTCTACTTTGGCCCTAAAAAGAACTTACCGTCCTTGCCCGCCGGCTGCATTCCACCGGCGGAGTTGGGACGGACAAGGCTACTTCCTCTGCCACCACTTCATCTCCTCCACCCGGAAGCCCCTGGTCTGTGCACGTGCCAGATCCCCGCGGGTTCCACGTTTCAGCGTGAAGATGACGGTGTTTCCGCGGAACTTGAAGTGGGCAACATCACTGAGCACGGTAAGTACGGATGCAGCCACGTTTATCGGCTCCGTGTTCTCCGGGATGTGAACTCTCATTCTCAACATTAAGGCACCTCGGGCTCTTTATACCACAAAAACACAAATATACAAGAGGTTAAATTTCTGTAAAGTTATCCACAGGTCCTAGTGTTTGCAATGGTTTCACGAAGTGGGATATAATGTATATCAAGTGGGAAAAGGTGGGAAAAGTGGGGATAAGTAATTTTTACGAAATTTATGTTGATCGGCGAATACATACACACAGTAGACGAGAAAAACCGGATATCACTGCCGGCGAAGTTTCGTAAAGAGATGGGCAAGAAAATTATCATCACTCCCGGCCTAGACTCCTGCTTGTTCATTTTCACGAGTAAAGAATGGGAAAAAGTTTCTACCCAACTCTCCGATTCCGGTCAAGGCTTGTCGTTTCTGAAAGCCGATCAACGAACTTTTAACCGAAATATTTTCGGCCAGGCCTCGGAAGTAGAAGTGGATTCCATCGGCAGGATTTTGATACCGGAGATCTTGAAAAACAAGATTGGCATCAAAAACTCCGCGGCGCTGGTGGGGGTCAAGGACAGGGTAGAGGTGTGGAATGAAAAGGTGTGGAAGGAAGTAAGCGCGCGAGGAGCCAAGGAAGCGGAGCAATTAGCGGAGAAGATCAGCAATGAAAGACAAAAGTAAGATACAGAGTATTCACAAGACAGTTCTTTTAAAAGAAACAATAGATGGTTTGCTTGCCCGCCAAAGCCTTGGCGTCGGCGGGAACGAGAAGCTCTTGGTGGTAGATGGCACGTTCGGCGGAGGGGGGCACTCGGCATTTATCTGCGAGAAGTTTCCCGGCACGAAGATCATCGCCATCGATCAGGACAAAAGCGCTTGGAGCAAAGCACGGAATAAGTTTGAAAGTCTAGACTGCGATATTTCTTTCCACAACGCGAACTTCCGGGACATGGATAAAGTTTTACAGAAAGAAAAAGCAGAGAAGGTGGACGGAATAATTTTAGACCTAGGGTTAAGTTCGGATCAGTTGGAGAATTCCGGGCGAGGATTTTCTTTTATGAAAGATGAGCCACTGCTCATGACCATGAAAGACAATCCTTCCCCAGAAGACCTCACTGCAGGGGACATCGTAAACACCTGGAGCGAGGAGTCATTGGAGAAGATAATTCGGGGTTATGGCGAGGAGCGATTTGCTCGCCGCATAGCCGAGAAGATAGTAGAAGCGAGGAAGGAGCGTCCGATTAAAACAACTTTTGATTTGGTAAAAATAATTGGAGGCAGACCCGGGAAGATCCATCCGGCCACACGCACCTTCCAGGCCATCCGCATAGCGGTCAATGACGAGCTCGGTACACTCTCAGCAGGTCTGGCAAAAGGTTTTGAAGCGTTAAAGGTCGGCGGGAGGATGGCGGTGATCACATTTCATAGTTTAGAGGATCGGGTCGTGAAGAGATTTTATAAAAATAAGGAAAAAGAGGGAAAGGCGACACTTATAAATAAAAAACCGATTATAGCGACGAATCAAGAAATTAAAAGCAATCCGAGGTCAAGGAGCGCAAAGTTAAGAATAATAGAGAAAATATGACACAACTTGCATTAAAACTAAAAAGCTACGGAAATAAAGTCAATATCATCGACAACAGCGATTTCTCCAAGCGCATATTCTATATTCTATTGACTTCAGGCGGGGCCATGGCGGTCCTCTACGTCATCCTTCTGGGCGCCATGGTCTTCAACATCGTTGAACGCCGGTCTCTCGAGACTCAGGCTCGCACGCTCGCTAGCGAAGTGGGCAATCTGGAACTTACCTATCTATCCGCTACGAACAAAATCGACCTCGAGCTCTCCGCAGCGCTCGGGTTTAAGGAAACACACGCCACATTTGCGACCCGCAAATCCCTTGGTAGCCTAAAAGTTCCCGGCAATGACCTATAATTTTAATCTGCGGACCAAAATTATTTTTTTTTGTGTCTTTCTTTTTTCCCTGGCTCTGGCGGGGAAACTTTTTTTAGTGCAGGTGGTGCATAGCAGTACCTACGCCGACACCGCCGACCGTCAATACGCCACCCCGTCTTCAAATATCTTCGAGAGAGGCAGCATCTATTTTGAGAGCAAGAACGGCGAGCTCGTATCGGCCGGTACGCAGACCACCGGGTACAAAGTGGCCATTATTCCCGGCAAAATTACCGACCCCGAAGCTGTGTACGAGAAACTCTCGGCCGTCGTCGCCATAGATTATGAGGACTTCATCGAGAAGACCGGCAAGAAAAATGATCCCTACGAAGAGGTGGCTATTCGTTTGTTGAAAGACAAAGCAGACAGTATTTCCGGTTTGAAAATTCCCGGGGTGGATATTTTTAAAGAAAAATGGCGCTTCTATCCCGGTGAGGATATGGCCTCGCACACCCTTGGTTTTGTCGGATACAAAGGCAATGAACTTGGCGGCCGGTACGGCCTCGAGCGGCAGTATGACGCGGTGCTCTCCAGGCACAAGAATAATCCATACGTAAACTTTTTCGCGGAAGTATTCTCCAATATCAATAAAACTTTATTTAAGAATGAAGCCAAGGAAGGCGACATAATCACCACCATTGAGCCGACAGTGCAGAGTTTTTTAGAAAAAGAGCTTTCGCAGGTCAGGGGACGGTACGGCGCCGACTCGATCGGCGGGATCATAATGGATCCGAAGGACGGCTCCATCTATGCTATGTCGGTCAAGCCTGATTTTGATTTGAATAATTTTTCCAAGGTCAAGAATGTTTCCACTTTTTCCAATCCGCTCGTTGAGAATGTGCTGGAGTTTGGATCGGTGGTAAAGCCGCTGGTGATGGCGGCCGGGCTCGATGCCGGAGTGGTTACGGCTGAAACGAAATACAATGATGCCGGGTCGGTGATGGTCGAGAAGAAAGAAATATTCAACTTCGACAAGAAAGGCCGCGGGCCGGGTACTTCGATGCAGGAAGTCCTGAACCAGTCGCTTAACACCGGGATGGTCTTTGTCGAGCAGAGGCTCGGCAAGGAGAGGTTGCGGGACTATCTGCTCTCATACGGAATAAAAGAGAAAACCGGAATTGATCTGCCGAACGAGACGAGCGGCCTGGTGTCAAACATTATAGAGAGCCCCCGGGAGATAGAATACGCCAACGCCGCCTTCGGCCAGGGCATAGCTTTGACCCCTATCGAGATGATTCGCGCACTCGCGTCGCTCGGGAACGGCGGGAACCTCGTCGTGCCGCATGTGGTGAAAAAAATAAAATACGCGGATATGACCGAAAGGGAGTTTAAGTATCCGGTTACAAAGACAAAGATTTCCGAAGCGACCGCCGAAGAGATTACCCGGATGCTGGTCACCGTGATGGATAAATCGCTCAAAAGCGGGCTGGCGAAGATAGATCGCCACAGCATCGCAGTGAAAACCGGCACCGCCCAGGTGGCGGACAGCGTAAATGGCGGGTATTATCTCGATCGCCATACGCATTCCTTCGTCGGATACTTCCCGGCATATGATCCAGAGTTCATCGTCTTCCTCTATGCGGTCAATCCGAAGGGTGTAGAGTTTGCGGCACAAACCTGGTCAGACCCCTTTTTGGAAATTGCGAAATTTCTGCTAAATTACTATGAAGTCCCGCCGGACAGATGATCCCCTGGTTTATCGAAGGGTCATGGTGAGCGTAGTTGAATCATAAAACGACATGAGAACAATCAAAACCAGCTTAAGAAAGATAATAGCTTATATCCTGCGGCTCGAGTCAGAGCTCGTGCTTTGGAAGTACCGGCCGAAGGTGGTGCTGATCACTGGGTCAGTCGGCAAGACCTCCACCAAGGATGCCGTGTACGCTGTACTTTCCAAAGTCACCCATGTGCGTAAAAGCGAGAAAAGTTATAACAGCGAGATCGGGCTGCCGCTCACCATCCTGGGAGTCCCGAATGCCTGGAACAACCCGCTCGGCTGGGCGCAGAATATTTTTAACGGTCTTTGGCTTTTTATCTGGCCGCACCCGTATCCGAAGTGGCTGGTGCTCGAAGTGGGCGTCGGTAAGCCCGGCGACATAAAGCGGACGGCCTCATGGCTCCACTCTGATGCTATCATCATCACCGGCATCGGGGACATGCCTCCGCACATAGAATTCTTCAGTTCGCACAAGCATCTAGTCGAGGAGAAAACCAGTCTCATCCAGACCCTGAAAAAAGACGGCATGCTTATTTTAAACGGAGATGACAAAGTGGTGCTGGAGATGAAAGAGAAAACAAAAAACATCATCCTTATCTATGGCTTCGAAGAAGGGGCGGACATTTTAGGTTCGGCTGATAGCATTTTTTACACCGACAAAGGCGAGCCGGAGGGAATAATTTTTCGCGCGGACGTAGAGGGCACCAGTCTGCCGGTGGTGATCGACGGAGTTTTCGGTCGGAACCATGTGTATGCGTCGCTTGCGGCTCTCGCGCTCGCCTACAGCCAGAAATTTAATTTGGTTACGGCCGTGGGCGCGCTGAAGAATTACGATGTGCCCGCTGGGCGCATGCGGCTCCTTGAGGGAATAAATAATTCTCTGCTGATTGATGACACTTACAATTCCTCCCCGCTGGCCGCAAAGTCGGCAATCAAGACTCTCGGTGAAGTGAAAACCACTGGCCGGAGGGTAGCGGTGCTTGGCGACATGCTTGAATTAGGAAAGCATACCATTGAAGCTCACAAGAATATCGGCAAGCTCGCCAAAGAAGTCGTCGACGTTCTCGTAGTGGTGGGCCCGCGCGCGCAGGCCATTAAGGAAGGGGCGATAGAGGAAGGCATGAATAAAGAGAATATTTTTGAATTTATAAATTCCAACGAAGCGGGGAAGTTCATGAAAAATTTTGTAAAAAGGAATGACCTGATTCTGATCAAGGGCTCGCAGGGCATGCGAATGGAGAGGGCGGTGGAAGCCATCCTTTCGGACCAAAAAAACAAAGAAAAATTACTCGTCCGGCAGGATGAAGAATGGAAGAAGAAAGAATAAAATGGGGTTCTGAGCTCGTGTGACCTTACCGGGGATCGAACCCGGATTTAATCCTTGAGAAGGATCCGTCCTAACCGTTAGACGATAAGGCCATAATATCAAAAATGTTATACTATTATTGCTTTCATGTCCATAAAATTCTTGTCTGTCGGGTGTTGGACACCCGACGAAAACATTACAATTTTTCACCTCCACTCTGTTATAATTTATGAATGTCGGGTAAGTTAAATTTCTGGATAGAAAAAATCACTGCCAAAAACAGCAAGGTTTTTCTTTTTCTTTTTTGCATAACCATCCTGGTTTACGGGAACATTTTGTTCGGCGGGTTTGTTTTCGACGATAATATTTTCATTGAGAATAATGTGCAGATCAGGTCGCCGGCCAATGTCGGACTCATATACCAATCGAGCACCACGGCGGGCTCGGGGCTCACCGGAGACAATTTCTACCGTCCAAACCAACAGCTCATTTACACTGTTTTATATTCATTCTTCGGCCTGACGCCGTTTTTCTTCCACCTTGTCCCTATTTTATTCCATATACTAAATGGCTTCCTGATTTTCCTTTTATTCACCCGGCTGGGTATCTCCCGCCGGAGCGCGCTTTTCGGCTCGATGCTATTTCTGCTCCATCCCATCCTCACCCAGGCGGTGAGCTATATATCCGGGCTCTCGGAGCCATTGGTCGCTTCCACCATTCTGCTGACCCTTTTAATTTTCCTTGAGGCAATAAAAGAGAATCCGCAGAAAAAGTTTTTAAAATGGCTTGGGCTGGGGGCGCTTGTGTTCACCATTGGGCTTTTTTCAAAAGAGAGTCAATCAGTATCTCTCGGCCCTTTGGTACTCCTTGGAATTTTTCAATACAAGAAAGGGGAGCTATACAGCATCACTCGCGCTGGTATTTTCACCACAGCGTTGGCGGGGTTATCCATATTGTATTTCTGCATAAGAATAAAATTTTTAAATTTTACCGGCACTATCGGGTTAACCTCTGGATTGGTTAGTGAATATACAGAGAGCCTATGGGTGCGCATTACCACTTTCATACACATCTTCCCGGAATATTTCAAAATGATGCTATGGCCGTACCACCTGTATTACGAGAAGCCCTATGAGGCTTTCGCCTCTCTTGTAAGCTTAAAGTCTTTCACGGGGTTGTTCCTGATTGTCGCGGGGATTGCCGCTTCCCTAATTTCACTTTTGAAAAAGAACGGCCGGATATTTTTTGGCCTTCTGTGGTTTGGTATTGCACTTGTGCCGGTCACCGGCCTCGTGCCGCTCAACGCCATGTATCTGGAGCACTGGCTGTATTTGCCCATAATCGGGGTGATCTTTTGCCTGTGCCTCCTTTTTGAGAAGATTTCGCACTCGAAATATTTTCTGCCCGTCTTTATATTAATTTTAATTTTGTTTTCCGTTCGAGTGTTTGCCCGTAATATGGAATGGGGTAATCCAATAAAATTTTATGAAAACGAACTTAAATATACCCAAACCTCCGCCCGAATTTACAACGATCTGGCCATGGAGCAGTCGGAGAGGCTGGGTTGCGACGTGGCGATACCGAATTATGAGAAGGCCATCTCGATAAGTGATTCATACCCGCAAACTCACCACAACCTGGCCCGGTGCTTCGAAAGGACGGGGCGTCTGGAGGAGGCCGTGGCGGAATATTTGAAGGCGCTCCGGATCGAGCCAAATTTTTCGTACAGCATAAATGCCCTGCGAGAGCTCGAGGCGAGGGGGATAATAGAGATACAAAAATAGCCTTATTTAATAAAATAAACCTAAATGATATACTGAAGCAATGCCTCCGCGAATAGACTCTCGGTATGCAAAAGTAATAATCAGCCTCCTTGTTTTCCTACTATTGGTCTGGGGGTTGTCGTTTCTTGATGAATACACTTTAAATTTCTTACTCGGGCACATCTTGGCTTACCGCTACACGATGATTTTCCTCGTGGCATTCCTGGCCGGGCTTATGTTGCCACTCCCGGTCAATGTCATGCTTGTGGCGGTCGGGTCGCTCTCCGGGCAATACTTCAATTTCCACCTGGCGATGGTCACCGCTGCTGTGAGCAACTCGATCGGAGACACGGGGCAGTATTTGTTTTTCCGCCATTTCGGGCATAAAATTTTGCGCGACAAATATGCCGAAAAATATTCTTTCTTCGTGAATTTGGAAAGATTTTTCGGCCGCAATACCAACTGGTCGATATTCATCTCCCGCCTGATCGGCGCTTTTGGCACCATTGTTAATTTCCTCTCCGGATACACAAAGGTGTCCGCTCCGCACTTCATACTTTTTGATCTCATCGGCAACTTCGCTTTTGCATTTATTTTTCTTTCCATCGGGTACCTGGTGGGGGACAGCTGGACGGGCGCGACCGACACCATCGGCTACATCACCTGGACGCTTGCCGTCATTCTGATGGTTTACATATTGCGAACGATCTTAAGGAAAGAAAAGCCGGCTAGTCCTCAAGCTTCGGCTTCTCCACTTCAAGCAGATTGATAGCCGGGGAGGAGCCGGCGATGCGCAGCACATCCTTGTCTATTTTCTTCAATTCTTTATTTGACGCGTTGTAATGATTCACCACCGTGCCGAGCGCGTTGCCCAGTTTATTGTGGTATTCATCGTAAGACTTCAGATGCTTGCCCAGGTCTTCGACTTTTTTGATTATTTCTTTGGCCGATTCCTCAATCTGGAGCGCTTTGAGGCCCTGCAGAACGGTCTGGAGGTAGGCGAGGAATGAAGTGGGACTCGTGATGATGACTTTGTATTTTCCCGCCGCGCGCTGGATGAGATTTTCTTCACCGCCGCCCACTTTACCGGTCAGTAAATCATAATAAATAGCTTCGTGCGGGATAAACATAAAAGCGAAGTCGGTCGTGCCCTGTGCCGGCTGGATGTATTTAGCAGTTTCCAGGATTCTATTTTTCAAATCGTCTTCAAATACTTTTCCCAGTCTTTTTATATCTATTTCATCTACTCCCTCTATCATCCGGTTGTAATTTTCCAGTGAAAATTTGGAATCAATCGGGATTATTTTATCTTTGACGAAGACCACCGCATCCACAATGGTGCCGTCTGGGAATGCGTACTGCATCTGGTAGGACCCAGGCGGCAGGACGTTTTTCAAAACTGTTTCCAGGTAGTACTCGCCCAGGATGCCGCGCTGTTTTGGATTTCTTAGAATGTTTTCCAGGCTCTGCAACTGGTCGGCAAAGGAGATAACTTGCTTGTTGGTCTCGTCGAGCCGAGTGAGCCGCTCGGTGACGTCGCGGATTATTTTATTGGATTCGCTGGAGTGGAATTTCAAACTCTCGTTTACTTGCTTGTGGCTCTCGCCGATTTTATTGTCCACTGTACGGGCGAGCTCGTTTAATTGGGTAAGTATGAGCTGAAGCCCGGTTTCATTTTTTGGGCCGTCGCTTTGCTTGCCAAGGAATAAATAGACGACAATTCCGCCTAGCACTATGCCGAGAATTATTAGCAACGCTTCCATGGGGTTATTTTAGCACAAAACGAAAGAAGCACCGATCGACTGCTGTCTTTCGGTGCTTGACTCAATTTTGCCTGCTCACGGGCGGCGTCTACGGTAGACGCCGCCCTAGCGCGAGCCTACTTAAGGAGTTGGAGTACCACCTCGGTGGCATTGGCCCCCGGGACCACATTTGCCACCGTTTGGTGGGAGTAGCCGCTCCTCTTGGGAACAAACACCCTCGCGCCGTCGGCCGGT
>DATDVS010000033.1:0-39139 GCA_036517535.1 Minisyncoccota bacterium | reverse complement strand
TTAATACGAAAGAAAAAAGATTGGCTCGCAAAACTTCTGTTTTGAATGTTCGGAGAACATGGAACCCCCTTCTCGCGAAAAGGGCTCTGCAATTCTCTCCGAAAAAATCGTGGGAAATCCTTTTGAATTCTTGGGATTCCGCCACTCCCGCCACACTCACTCACGCTTCGCGCGAGCCGAATTTTGGGATTCATACTAACTGGCTCCGGGGGTAGGGATCGAACCTACGACCAATCGCTTAACAGGCGACCGCTCTACCGCTGAGCTACCCCGGAATTTTTTAATACACTCGCGGATACCCCGGAATGTATTGTTCTAGCAAAGAACTGCAAATGACTCATAGTATATTAGCAGAAATAGGCCAAAAAACAATAAAATAGGGCCAACTGGAGTATTGGGTTTGATATTCACTCTATTTTTTGCTATCATGAGTTCATGAAGCAAGTATCGCGAAAATTTACTGCAGTATATAAAAAATCAGGCAAATGGTATTCTGGCTGGATTGAAGAGATTCCCGGTGTAAATACTCAAGGCAAAACCTTGTCTGAAACCAAAAATAATCTAAAGGAAGCACTTTTGCTTATACTTGAGACCAATCGTGCACTTTCAAAAAAGTCAGAAGGTCAATCCTCTTGTTAAGAAACGATAATAGCTATACGAAATTCGTCCCAAGTTCGGAGCAAGGTTATTATTTAGCAGAAAAAGTATAAGCCATTAACCTCTCTTCGCGATATTTTTTATATTTCTCTTCTAACTTTTTTCTTAAAGTTTCGCCTATGGCTTTCTTTAAGTATTCAAGATTGCGTTCAATTCCATGCTTAAAGCCTGGCACATTGTCGCTGAGAGTATCTTGCACTGAAGAGTTTTCAGAGCCATCATTCGTAAAATTGGAATAGTCTAAAATTTTGAAATCTAAGGTAGGCCTCTCGGACTTTTCTCCTATCGCTGACCTGCTTGCCACAAGAAAAAAACTGAGCTTGTTGTGAAATTCATAAATTCCATTATTATGCAAAACAGCTAAAGCTCTTGCCATTTGGTCGATTAACTCTTCAGTGTTCTTCGCTTTTTCTAGCAATTCCTGGGAATCAAGCTTGTTAGCAGGATTGTCTGGGTTCTCAGTAGTGTCGCCCATCATTAAAACTAAATTTTTGTCATGTGCTGATAAATCTTCCATAGCCACAGAATATTGATTCTGCCCCGTGCTCTTTTCCTGTTTTTGTATAATTTTAAGAAAACTCACAACCGGCAAACCCAAAAGATTTAATTGCTGATACATTTCTAAAGTTTCCCTGGCCGCCTTTTCGCTCCTCAACGGCTTTTCAGTATAAGAGGCTAATTCATCACTTTCAACTTTAAAACTCGTTATGTGTCCTTTTGGCCTGGTTTCAAGCCCACGCCCTATAATCTTTGGCTCTTTCCGGATCCTTGCAATCTTGCTTATTAAAGGGGTTTTTCTTTCTGGTGTCATGGTTGTTATCTGGATAATAGCATGGATTATATTTAATTTATAGGAAATTTTCCTGTATAAAAGCCATCTGAATTCGTCCCAAGTTGGGAGCAAATAATTTTTTACTTCTTTCTGTTATAATGCGGTCATGATTGGCGGAAGCCCCTTTAAGCCAGAAGATATAGTTAGACTAAAGGAAACTCAGGCAGCCTTTCAACGCCTGGAAAAATTTGACAATGTTTGGATTGGGGCAGATTTAACCCTAGAAAAACCGGCCGTCGTTCAACCCGGACAATTACTCCGGGATGTAAAGATTGTCGCAAATAAAAAGGATTTACCTGATTTAGGTACTATAGATAGAGGTGTTCTAAAATTTCTAGGATTATCCACTAGAAGTTTTTATGCTCAAACCGGCATAAATATTAGTTTTCATCCGGAAAAAGTGTCAGACGAAATTCTGAAAAATATAAATAGCGGCCAAGATACGCTTCTCCCTATTGACGTAATGAACTATGGACAAAGAGCGGTAGAAATCGACGGAAAAGTGATGCGATTCTTTTGGGCCAATGACAGTAAACGATTAAGGCGAAAGGATCTTGTAAATAAAATAAAGTCTGGAGAATTTTTTGTGGATGGCGTGGAGGGAAAAGATTGGTATTTGGGCGGTCATAATGAAGAAGATAAATTTACCACCGAAAATGGAACCGATGAAGCACTTTGTGTCGTAGTTCGTTTAAAGCCGGAACGATTTTATATTCCTGACGCGCAACAACCAATTAGAAAAAACAAGAGTATGGGCACTAGGGAGAACTTGGCAGGGCTATTGAAACCGGTTCCCGAAGGAGAAGAAATAGATTTTGATATAAGAGAAACTCCCTGGATTAGATTAGGGCCTAATATTATCGCTGTAATAAATACCGGATGGACAGACCAACATCAGAAACACATAAATTCTCCGCTAGTTGACCCCGGTTTTGACTGGCCCATCAGAACCGAGGGCCTACACGGACTTGATTATGTTGAGTTTTTTCTTTATGAGAAATAAAATCTTCATCTTCCACGGCACAGAGGGCTACCCGGAGGAAAACTGGTTTCCTTGGATGAAGGAGGAATTGGGAAAGAAGGGGCACAAAGTTATCGTGCCGCAATTCCCCTCTCCACCTATAGTACCGGCAAAAATTTCAGAGTGGTTTGAGGTATTGAAAAAATATGAAAGTGAGATAAATAAAGATAGCATTATTATCGGCCACAGCCTTGGTGGAGTTTTTTTGCTTAAAATTTTAGAAAAAATTTCACACCCCATTAAAGTAGCCTGCTTTGTCGGTACTCCTGTTGGCGTAGGTAAAATTTTAAATTATGAAAGGGATAGTAGCTTCGCTGGTTTTAATTTTGATTGGGAAAAGATAAAAAAGAATGCGAAAAATTTTATAGTCTTTCAGTCTGATAATGATCCATATGTATCACTGGAAAATGGTGAAGAATTAGCAAAAAATCTGGGCGTAAAATTAGACTTCATACCAAACGCCGGCCACTTCAATAAAAAGGCTGGATATTTACAATTTCCGCAATTACTAGAGAAATTAGAAAAAATGCTATAATGTTGGTACCTTATTAATGACAACAAGAAGCTCTATCCTTACAAAACGTAAAAAAGTAGTAATGGTCAGTGGGGGGTTTGACCCGGTTCATATCGGCCATGTACGACTTTTTCGAGAGGCCAAGAAACTAGGGGACGAGCTGGTAGTGGTCATCAATAACGATAATTGGCTCAGACTAAAAAAAGGGTATGTTTTTATGGGAGAGCTTGAAAGAAAAGAAATTATTGAAGCATTCGAAATGGTGGACAGAGTTATATTAAGCACCCATAAAAAAAATACAAAAGACATAAGCATTAGTAAAGACTTACGCTCTCTGCGTCCGCATATTTTTGCCAAAGGAGGAGATAGACATAAGGGTAATATCCCAACTCCAGAAGTGTTGGTTTGTGAAGAGATAGGATGTAAAATAGTAAATGATGTTGGCCATGGCGGTAAAGTTCAAAGTTCCTCAGATTTAGTAAAAAAAGTGAAGAAAATAAAAAATAAATGAAACCACTAAATCAAATTTCTAAAATAGACCTTAAGCAGATCAAAATGATTGTTTTTGATGTTGATGGAGTACTAGTTCCGCGAGGCACCAAAATAAAACAAGTTAGAAATACCACAACTCTACAAACCAAAGTGATTAATGAAAAACAGATAGAACAAATAAAAGAACTGAACAAAAGAGGGTTTTTGATAAATATTAGTTCAGGAAGAGGACTTTATATGCTTCAAGAAATGTTTCGGGGAATTTTGCCTTTTGTCAGTCTGACTTACGAAAACGGCAGCGCTACCTGGTATAGGGGAAAAATTTATCAGCATATCAACAGCTTCCAACATTTACATAGGGTGCTACTCAGACTCAAGGCAGTGTCGAATAAGAATATAAAAGGATTTGAACCCAAAGAATTTATTATTACTTTACACTGCACAAAAAGGATAGGAGAAATTGAAAAGATAGTGCAAAGAGAGAAAAATCTTTATACTGTTTGGAACGGTGAAGCATACGATGTGGGGATTAAAAAACATCAAACCAAAGCTCTTGGCTTGAGACATGTTATGAAAATTTTTAAATTGAAGAAAAAAAATGTTATGGCTATTGGAGATAACTATAATGATCATGGGCTATTACGGGAAAGCGGAATACCTATATCAGCAGATAAAAGCAGGGTTGGAGGCAAGTTTTATGTTCCACTTCAGGGTAAATTTCTTCCGGCAGACAAACTGATGCGTACAATTTTGTCGCTGAAAAAAAGTAGGGTATAATAGGGGTATGGCGGAATTTAAACCATTCCAGGAAGAACGGCCTTGGGGGAATTTTAGGCAGTTCTCTCATAACAAACTTTCAACGATAAAAATTATTTTGGTAAAAAATGGTGGGGCTTTTAGCTTACAATACCACAACAACCGAACTGAATTCTGGCGGATTCTTTCCGGAAGCCCAGAAATTACGATTGGTGAGTCTGTAATCCATGCACAGCAGGGGGATGAGTTTGAGATACCTCCAAAAACAAAACATTGCGTGCGTTCCACTCTCGCCAATACCGAAATTCTGGAAATATCAGTGGGGGAATTTGACGAAGAAGATATTGTCAGATTAGCAGACGACTATGGCCGCGCTTAAAAAGGGGAAGACAATAAAAAAAGTAAAAAAAACTGCTAAAAAAGGAGTAGCACAAAAAGCTTCTGCTCTAAAACTTAAAAAATCTGTTAAAAATCCGATTATCCAACCAGAGGCAGACAAGTACTGGGAATCGAAGGCCACCTTTAACCCCACGGCCCTAGAACACGACGGCAAGGTGCACATTATTTATCGAGCTATCGGAGATAGCGATAATTCGGTTTTGGGATATGCACAAAGTTTCGACGGAGTTTCTTTTGGTGGAAAGTCTTTGGCGTATTATCGTAAAAATTTACAGCCCTTCTCTAGGGAAGTACCACCGATTGACTATTGTTCCGGTGGCGGCTGGGGTGGCGGATGCGAGGATCCGCGGCTTACGCTTTTTGGCGATCAGGTATATATGATTTATACCTCTTTTGACGGATGGGGATCTGTGCGAATGACCCTGACATCGATAAGTCTGGATGATTTTTTATCTCAACGATGGAATTGGAAAGAACCGGTCGCTATTTCTCCTCCTGGGGAAATACACAAAAACTGGGTTCTTTTTCCAGAGAAAATAAAAGGCAACTACGCGATTCTACATAGTCTATCTCCTAAAATAATGATAGATTATTTTAGGTCCTTAGATGAACTCGACGGGGAAACTTATATACACAGCGTTCATCGGGGCAGTCCTTTATGGGAAACAAGAAATAGATCGATACGCGGTGTCGGTCCTGCGCCCTTAAAAACAAAGTATGGCTGGCTGGTTTTATATCATAAGATGGAACGGCATGATTCTCATAGATATAAATTATGGGCGATGATTTTGGATTTAGAAGATCCGACCAAAATTTTGCATAACTCTAATCAGCCAATTCTTGAGCCGGATTTATGGTATGAAAACGAGGGGTATAAATTCGGCGTAGTGTATTCTTGCGGGTCGGCCATCAAAGACGGACAGTTGTTTGTTTATTACGGTGGCGCTGATAAAGTTTCTTGTGTGGCAACGGCTAATCTGGATAAATTTCTGAAAGAACTTATGAGTTCCAGTCTATCATTATTGAAAAAAGATAAAATTTAATTATGTTTGTTGTCAGAAGATCGCTTCATAACCCAATTCTTGTTCCGGACAAAGATCATTACTTTGAAGCTTTTGCGACTTTCAATATGAGTGTTATAAAAAAAGGTAATATTTTCTACGGTGTGTATCGAGCTATTTCTGCGCAAGACAAACTGCATACCCCAGACAGAATTTCCACAATAGGTATGGGTAAGAGTAGAGACGGAGCCCATTTTGAAGATCGCGTATCTTTCATTACTCCCAGAGAAGAATGGGAAAAATTTGGCTGTGAAGACCCGCGGATTACTTTTTTTGAGGGTAAATATTACGTCTTCTATACAGCTCTTTCGAAATACCCATTCGAAGCCTCCGGCATCAAAGTTGCCGTAGGTGTTTCTGAGGATTTAAAAAAAATTAAAGAAAGACATCTAGTCACACCTTTTAATGCCAAGGCCATGACTCTTTTTCCCGAGCGCATAAATGGAAAAATAACAGTCATTCTGTCAGTGAATACAGATATACCTCCAACCAAGATTGCCATAGCGCAAGTGGACAGAATAGAAGAATTATGGAATACAAAATTTTGGGAAGAGTGGTATAAAAATATAGATAAATACGCCATTGATCTCAAAAGGCTTCCCTCCGACCATATTGAAGTTGGCGCTACTCCTATCAAAACTAAAGCTGGCTGGCTCCTCTTATATTCCCATATCCAAAATTATTTCGGAGGAGGAGAGCGCATCTTTGGAATAGAAGTTGTTTTACTCGATCTTAATAATCCACTAAAAATTGTCGGCCGTACTCGTGGACCGATACTGGCCCCCCAAGAGCCTTATGAGCTTTTGGGTCATGTACCTGATGTGATTTTTCCTTCGGGAGCACTACTCAAAAAAAGCACCCTGTATATCTATTATGGAGCTTCGGACATGACTACCTGTGTTGCCCATGTAAACGTAGATGACCTTATTGCTACTATGGTTCCGGATCTAAGTTCTGGCCACCAGTTTAAACGTTTTTTGAAGAACCCTATTATTCTGCCCGACAAAACACATTCCTGGGAGGCGAAAGCTACTTTCAACCCAGCTGCTTTGCGTATCAAAGACACAACCTACATTCTCTATCGGGCGCTCTCCGAAGACAATACTTCCTATATTGGTTACGCTTCCACCAAAGATGGCACAAATATTTTGGAGCGTTTAGCCGAGCCGGTATATAGCCCGGTGGAAAGTTTTGAATTAAAAAAAATCTCTGGAAAAAATTCCGGTTGTGAAGACCCAAGGCTTACTAAAATAGGCCAGACTATTTACATGTGTTACACAGCCTTTGATGGAATAGGTCCGGCGCGAGTGGCCATTACTTCTATAACAGAAAAAGATTTTCTAGAGAAGAATTGGAGGTGGGAGAAACCAGTAGTAATAACCCCGGAAGGTTTTGACGATAAAGACACATGCCTTTTCGGAGAAAAAATAAAAGGGTATTATTTTATTTTACACAGAGTTGGTGATGAAATATGCGGAGACTATTTCAAAACCCTGAATTTTAAAAAAGAAATAGTAAAAAAATGCATTAGGATTATAGGGTCACGTATCAACAGCTGGGACAGTTCTAAGGTCGGCATTACGGCACCACCCATCAAGACAAAATATGGCTGGCTACTGCTGTATCATGGTGTTTCTAAAAGTCATAATACTTATCGAGTTGGAGCAATATTACTTGATAAGAATGACCCGGCCTTGGTGCTCGCTCGTACTACCGCCCCCATTTTCGAGCCACAAGAACCATATGAGAAAATCGGGATAGTAAACAATGTTGTTTTCCCTTGTGGCGCGGTTTTGGTGAGGGGCATACTTTATATTTATTATGGTGGCGCAGATACTGTGGTCGGAGTTGCTACCATGAAACTCGATACTATTTTGAAGGCTCTTACTCGAGATATCAAAAAACAATAAAAATGTTATAATACCGATACTTATCAATCCCGACGTAAAGTCGGGACCCCGGCCTAAGGCGTCGAGGTTAACAATCAAAAAAAACATGGCAAAAAGAGGTACAACGTTGAGTCAGAGGGGCAAGTCCAGGCGCTCTAAGAAAACCAAGAAGCGTCTAGCGGCAAAGCAGGCATTACTCTCAAAGAAAAGGAAATAAACCGTTTCTGGGTTATTTTTATGACAACAAATTTAGTAGTATTTCTGGGGTTTGACCCAAATGACGAGGGGCAGATACTTCCGATACTGGAAGCCAGACTAAAAGACAGTATTAGAATATGCAAAGAAAACCCTGGATCAATGTTATTGCTCATGGGCAGTCATACCTTTAGAGCCAAAGGTCCTAATATCCCCGATCTAGCTTTGGCGATGGGGAAATATATTGAAGGTCATGCTCCAGATCTATTAAAAACGACTAAACTTATTTTGGAAAATAAATCCACTAGTACCGTAGAAGAATTATGTTTCTTGAAAGATTTCAGTAAACGCCAAGGAGGTGATCCGCAGATAACCGTCATCGCCAGTGAATTTTTCGCAGACAGAGTCAAACTGTATGCAGAATATATACTGGGCGACGCTGAGGGAGTGAATTTTATAGCTTCTGCTGTTCCTGAGGAAGGTAAAGGAGAATTTGAGAAAATCGAAGAAGATAAATTAGCAAAGGCTCGTGAATGGTTAAGTCGTCATGAAAAAGGAAACAGTAAAATTATTTTAAGAGAGCAAAAAGCATTTGAGAAAAAAATAATAAGTGGAGAAATAATACACCCCCATATCGTTTAAGCCTAAATAAATCTTCGCAAGAACCGTCCTTGCGAAATCTTACGAAATTCGGCCTCAGATTCAATTGTGGTAAAATATTGAAATGAACAAAAAACAACTCTTCCTTTGGTCCCTCTACGATTTTGCCAACTCGATCGTCTACATTAATTTTGTCCTGTACTTTGCTCAATGGCTAGTGGTGGACGCGGGCCTATCCGACTTTTGGTATAACGCGATCTTCGCGGTGACCACTATAATGATGCTGTTTACTGCTCCGCACTTGGCCGCAGAAACGGATTTGCGCGGCGGCCGGAAGCGCTGGCTCAATATCACCACTGTGGCTACCTTCGTGCTGTATGCTTTGACCGTCATTCTGGCCTTAAAAAGTGCAAATATTTGGCTGATCGCTCTTGTTTTCTTGCTGGGGCAGTATTTTTACCAGCTCTCTTTCGTATTTTTCAATCCGATGCTGGACGATATAGCTGACACCGAGCACAAGTCGCGAGCCTCCGGCATTGGAAACTTTGCTAGTTCTCTGGGGTTCGTGTTCGGGATTTTAATTACTTTCCCTTTCGCAGATTCCCGGCTCACGCCACTTCTAATATCGATCCCAGTATTCCTTATCCTGGCCTTACCTATGCTGATGTTCTTTAAGGATTCCGAGAAGCAGAGTCTCGGAAATAAAATTCTTGGTCCCTCCTTGGGCTCATTGGTGTTAATTAAAAAAATGATCGCATTTTTTGCCGTGTCCGCCGCCGCACCCATGCTCATCGCTTTTTTCTTTTTCAATGATGCGCTTCTCACAGTGAGCAACAACTATTCCATCTACTTGGAGCGTGTATTTCATGCTCCGGACACGGCCAAATCTATCTTGCTTATGGCGATCTTGGTCATGTCTGCGGCCGGCAGCTGGTTGGCCGGGTGGCTGGGAGATAAAATAGGTTCCCTTAAAACATTAAAGTGGATCCTCGTCGCCTGGATCATTATTCTTCCTACCCTTGCGCTAGCGCCGAACTTTTTAACCATGGCAATATTGAGCCCGATAATTGGTTTATTTATCGGTTCGGTGGTAGTGGTAACTCGAGCCTATCTAACTACAGTTCTACCTAAAGAGAACATGAATTACGGATTCTCTTTTTACACTATGGCGGAACGCTTTTCCTCCATAGTGGGACCTCTCACTTGGGGCGCGATCGTCTGGTCCATGGGTTCGAGCCCTATTTCTTACCGCATAGCCGCGGGCAGCATGGCTGCATTCGTACTTCTCGGATTGATAATTCTTTCTCGCTGGAAGAGATCAGTCGCTTAATTATTTCAAATACCTCTCGATATTTTTCTTGTGCTCTTCGTAGGTTCGCGAGCAGTGGATTTTGCGGTTTTTGTCATGTATGTAAAATAGGCAGCTGGTTTTAGACGGATTATAGGCTGCTTCGATTGCCGCCCGGCCGGGGTTGGCAATGGCGGAGGGCGGCAGGCCGGCGTATAGGTATGTGTTGTAGGGCGACTTTATTTTTTTGTCTTCGGATTTAACTTGCTGCCACCAGCCATCCTCCTCGCTCCCCTTCGCGTACTGGAGGGTTGCGTCCACTTGGAGCTTCATGCCGGACCAGATCCGATTCCAAATGATGCCGGAAATCAGATTCATATCCTGCTTGCCGGCCGCTTCGCGCTGGATGATGGAGGCGACCTTGAGCGCGGTCGCATCGTTGATCGTTTTTAATTTCATCTTTTTTACTTTTGATATTTGATTGGAGAATTCGGTGAACATCGTACCGCTCACGGCCTCCGGCTCCGCATCTTTGTTGATGATGTAAGTCTTCGGGAAATATCTTCCTTCGGAATCCGCCTTGGTGTTCGTAGCAAGCGCCAGGTGCGCGTTGATGAATTTATCTTTGTCTGCCTCACCCCAGCCTAGTTTGTCCGCCACCACCTCGGCCACTTGCTCCTTGCGGAGCCCCTCATTCACCCGCACGATCCGCATGGCCGGGTTGGCCAGATCCATGTAAAAAGAAAGCTTGGAAAGGAGCTCCGGGTCAATCCGGTAGTAGGCCACAGCCAAAAGCGGTATGGCTGCGAGGAGGAGGATGAGCAGGATGATCCACTTTAGCTTCTTGTACTTCTTTATTTTCATACTTACAAACAAATTATACCATAAACAAAAACCCCGACCGAAGTCGGGGTTTTTGTTTATGGATTTTTTATATTGAGGTCTAACGGACTACCGGTAGCATCGATGTCAAGTTTAACGTCTGCCCCAAGCTGAAAATCATTCTTGACCGTGCCGTCCACATCCATCCCCACATTCTGAGTAGTGTCGACAGAGCCTCCGCTTACCGTGACTATTCCTTCTGAAGTCATATCAATTTGAGCATCACTGCGCCCTTCGATCTGAATGAACGGAGCGAACACATAAGCGCCCTTGGCCGTCAGATAAAGCGACCTATCGGCTACGAAATCAAGCTTCAGGCTGGCGTTTTGGTTCTCATTCACCACCACCTTGGTCTCCATTTCGAGGTTCTTGCCGGGCAGGGTTGCCGGCTTGTCTCCGTTCTTGGTAGAGACAGTGACATTACCCAGGGTAACCCGGGCGCGGGTGTAAGTGTCGGCAGAAACGTCCGCAGTGGTATAAATTTCCGCCTGGCTTCTCTTGTTGAGATCTAGGAGCTTGTATACCCTCTGATGAGACCCGACAGCCACCCAGCCCTGGGTATCACTGTATAGCTCCACCTTGTTTACTTCCATGGATATTTCGTTGACATTCTTGATGCTGGCTGTCGCATCGGTGAATGCCACCGTCACTTTGCCCATCACCTGGGATTGGCTGGTCTCTGTAGTATCCGTGGTTTCACCCGAGTTTACGTTTACCCGGTAAATGTAGTACCCGAGACCTATCACGACTATTGCTATGATTATCCACATTAATGTCTTGTTCATATTATTGTCCATATCTTATTTATTAGTGACTGATAATGAACCGAGTTTGTTTAATTTTTACTTATTTGGGCTTTTGCCTTTACCGCCGTTACCACCAGCCTCTTGTCGTGAGTGCGGATCTTGGGGACCCATACTCCGGCGCAGGTAATGAGGCGGAGAATGGAAGCATCTTTTTGGTTGAATACCATATCCACTTTTTCATCAAAGTCGTATACATTTTTTTCTTTCACGATGAAGCGGACCCTGGTTCCCTCGGATGTCTCCACATATATGTCGTCTCCTTCCGCAAGGTCATCCAGCTTGTTGAAGATAGCGGGCAGAGCTATTCCATTGTCTACATGCCCGGCAATCACGGCACTGCCCTCCTCCCCGGGCACGGTGCCATATTTGTACCACCCCACGTCGGTAAAGTTGTTCGGGGCAGCCATGTTGCCTTTCTTGGTAAGTCCCACATACTGCACTTTCGCATCAATGTCGAGCTTTGGAATCTGTAGTCTCGCAGGCAGAGAGGTCGATTCGGCCGATACTTCCACATTATCTTTTAGATCCAATCCTAGAACCTCGCCCAGAATAACCGCGGGCACAGCCTCGTCAGTGGGAGCAAAGAGCGTGGCGCGCGCCAGCACTGTGCTAAACACGGCAAGCGACGCCACTACCAGCACTCCAGCAAAGATTGTCTGCCTGTTGCCCTGCATAGAATCTTATCTTACTCTGCGCGTCGATTTCGTACAACGTAGAGCGTCCCCGCTGCCGCCAAAGCTGCAGAAGAAATGAGGAGCGCGATATTCACAAGGGCGTTGTCGGAGGCTCCAGTCTGTGGCAATCCGGGAGTAGGGGTAGGCGTGACCGTGCCCGGATCAATAGTAGCGACGTTGGTTCCGTTACACGGAGCACCGGTTATAACGCTATATCCGAATATCGAAGAACATCCGGCAAGGTAGTTGATTGCTATCGGCCCGCCCGAGCAGGGCACTCCCGTGGTAATGCTGTAGCCCAAGGCAGTCGTACAGCCGGCAATGAAGCCGATGGTTGCTGTGGAAGTGCCGTTACATGGCAATCCCGTGGTAACGCTATAACCTAATGCCGAAGAACAGCCCGCGGGGAAAGTAGCCGTTTGAGCGCTAGCGGTACCCGCAGTAAACGCAAATGAAAACAACACAAACAAGCTTAACAAAGTAAGTGATAATATTTTCTTAGTCATAATTTTAATTAATTTAATAATGATTAAACACGCTGATAATGAAACCGACCTGGATGTATTATACACTAATATTAAAATTAGGTTAATATTCTGTGGATAAAGCTGTGAATAAATTAATGTAGAATTAATATAGCTAATTTTGGATTTTTCCCAGCACAAGTGGAATTTTTTTAAAGTCCTCCAGCAGAACTTCACGCATAGAGCCGTTGTACAGCGCGGCCGCAGGGTGGTAAAGGGCGAAGAAAAAGCTGCCTATCCTTGTTTTTTTCTTTAAAATTTTGCCGTGTACATCGGAGATCCTCTCATTCGGGAAATAATGTTGCAGTGCATGGCGACCAAGGAACACAATGAGTTTGGGTTTTATAATTTGGAGCTCTTCCCGGAGCCACCCCGCGCATGAAGCCACCTCTTCGGGGCTCGGGTCGCGGTTGTTCGGCGGGCGATATTTGACAACATTGGTAATGTATACGTCTTCCCTTTTCAAATTGATGCTCGCGAGCATTTCGTTTAAGAATTTGCCGGCCGCACCTACAAAAGGTAGCCCCTCTCTGTCCTCATCCCGGCCGGGAGCCTCGCCGATGAAAACTACCTTTGCCTCCGGATTGCCGTGGCCGGGCACACCCTGGGTCGCTGTCTTTTTAAGTTCACAAGTGCAATCAGAAAGCCATTTGTTTTTCACTTTATCAAGCTCCTCGGCCTTATTCATATGGAGTATACTAGCATGAAAAACAAAACCCCGACCGAAGTCGGGGTTTTGCCGGCACATACGTGGCTACGATAAATGTGTGAATCACCTCACACTCACAAACGTAGTAT
Source organism: Minisyncoccota bacterium (assembly GCA_036517535.1). GTDB lineage: Bacteria > Patescibacteriota > Minisyncoccia > Phycocordibacterales > UBA9973 > UBA9973. Next base: position 25,751 of record DATDVS010000033.1, on the reverse strand, counting down.
ATCACAATTGAAATAAAAAAGCAAGCCCCACAGAAAAATCCTCTCTTGCGAGAGGATTTTTCATGTTTGTGTCCTGTACCTGTAAGCCGAATTCTGTACCCTTGCGAGCGATAACCATTTGTCTAGGCCCATAATTACTCATGGGCTCAAGCGATTCTCTCCGACCTAGGTCGGAGCACGATCTTGCACAGAGGTAAGGATTTAGCCGTTTCACCCCCGACCGAGGTCGGGATTCGTCACTGTTCGCACCTATGTATTGCTACATGCGGGCGTTACCCGCTACCTTGTTTCCCGACTTTACGTCGGGACTGTGTTCGGACTTTCCTCCCCGACCGAGGTCGGAGCGGTTATCCAGTACAGGACTAAAAGGATTATACCATGAAATTACTAATACGCAATATCCACTTTGTCCCCCACTTTTAAATTATTAGTTCTAGAAAATCCAGCGGGAACCTCAAGCACGTATTTCGCATCTGTATCTGGAGAGAAAACCGCAGGGTAAGAAGTTGGGTCCGCGTCAGCCACTATATAAACCACTTTCATATCCTCCCCAAGCCAAATTATGTCAATCGGGAAATTCATATCCTTCATCCAGAATCCATACCGCCCCGGAGCATCGAAAACAAAAAGCATACCTTCACCCCCAGCTAGGTGGTCTTGCCTAGCTGAGAGACCCTGTGCCTGAGACTCCGGTATATCGGCAACTTCAACTCTGATTATTTGCCCGGCTATTTTCACATGAGGGCCAATATTTTTGGTATAAGTATAGAAAAATAATACGACCGCCAGAAATATTATTACTAGCGCAAAGTTAAAAACTTTTTTAAAAAATTCTTTCATCTAGGAGTGGTGGTCGCCGTTCCAGCCGAACAGTTTGCCGATGGAATCCGGACTCTCTCGCTTGCGAGCAATCTTGATCGTACCATCCTGGGCGATCAGTTTGGCTGGCGAGGAAAGCAGGCAGTGGTGCGAGGCCAGCGCATCTTGGTAAGCTCCAGTGTCGAAGAATGCCAAGTATTGCGGCTCTCCCTCTTTTAACTTTGGCATCAGTATATAGCTTCCTCCGGCGGTATATTTGTCATCCGAGTCGCAGGAGCTGCCAGCCAGCCAGACACTGCGCAGGCTTTTGGTATTGGCATTATTGACCGGCACTACATGCCACTTTTGATGGATGGCCCAGGTGTCGAGGAGGTCGTTCATAAAGGAGCCGTCGATCACATACCAGCTCTTGGCATTGGCTTTTGGGATCGGCTTCTCGGCGATTATGCTGTAGATCGTGATCTGTGCCGGTGCCACAATGTAGCGGCCCCATTCCACCGCCAGGTTGGGGTGCCGGATACCGGCGGCGTCGCTTCGGCGCTTGAGGAGCTTAATAATCTTTTCGGACATTTTTTTGGAGTCATAAAAAGGCTTTTTTTCATAGGGTATGCCAAAGCCTCCCCCGATGTCGAGGGTGTCGAGGTTCGGCTGATTTTTCAGGAGTTTGATATATACGTTCATTGCCTCCTCGATCGGCTTAATGACAGACCCGGCGCTCATGATCTGGGATCCGATGTGGTAGTGGAGCAATTTCAAGTTCTTCATCTTCGGCAGATCAAGGAGCTCCTTGGTGGAAAAGCCAAAACGATCCACTCTCTTATCCCAGTGCGTGTCCGCCTTGGTTTCGAGGTTTATCCGGATACCCACCTCGCCCTTGTATTTTTGAAGGATCTCCAGCTCGTGTTCATCCTCGATTATCGGCATGATGGAAAGGTTCTTCAAACGAAGCTCCTCGATCAATTTTATATATGCATCCGTCTTCGGACCGTTGCACAGGACGCGGATCTTGGAATGAAACTTCTCCGCTTCCCAGAGCTTCTTTATGATCCAAAGCTCGTTGACCGAGCCCACTTCCATATGCGCCCCCTCCGAAATAAGCGGCATGATAAATTCTTTGTTCTGGTTTACCTTCATCGGGTAGTGGTAATAAAACTTGCCCTTGTATCCTCCTATCTTCATGTAAGCGCGGAAATAATCCTGCAGGTCCTCTAGACGCTCCTCCAGGATGAAGGGGAAGACGATTTCGGTCGGGGTGCCGTATTTCTCGACTATGTCGTTGATGTTATAGATATAATTCCCCTCTTGGACGACGAGCTCGCCGTCTTTGGTCACGTCGAAATACTGGGTATTCCATTCATCCACTCCGAGCTTCCAAAATTTTCGCCAATTCTTCTGCGGCCTCTTTAGCCTTCTTGTTTTTCTCCTAGCCATTTAATTGAAATTATTATAACAACTGGCTTTCAAATGTAAAGCTTTTTAGGAAGTTTTTCTTAAATTCATAGAACCGGTCTTCGAGTATCGCCTGGCGGATGTCTTTCACCAGGTTAATTATGAAATACAGATTATGGACAGAGGCGAGGGTACCGGCGAGCATTTCCTTGCCGCGGAAGAGGTGCGATATGTATGCGCGGGTATAATTCTTGCAAGTGTAGCAACCACATTCATTTTCAATAGAAATAAATTGCTCGCGGTATTCCTGGTTCATTATATTAATCTTGCCTGTCTTCGTATATAAAGTACCCGTCCGCGCATTGCGCGTCGGGGCTACGCAGTCGAAGAGATCCACCCCATTTTCCACCCCCATGAAAATATCCTCCGGCTCGCCGATGCCGAGCAGATGCCGCGGCTTCTCCTCCGGCAGAATTTCGTTGACCCACCTCACCGCGCTCGACATATCCTCCTTGGCAAAGCTGCCACCGATGCCAAAACCGTCGAAATCTAATTTTTTTATAAATTCTGCGGATTTCTTTCTTAAAGATTCCTCCCTTCCACCTTGTACTATCCCAAACAACGCGACTTTGTTTTCTGTATTTAATTTTTTATGCTCCTCTAAGCTCCTTTTAGCCCATCTATGCGTCCGCTCTAGGGCCTCTTCTTGATACTTTAAATCCTCCGTCGGTGAAGTGCATTCGTCAAAAGCGAAAATTATGTCGGCACCGAGGGCGTGCTGGATCTCGATCGAACGCTCCGGAGTGATGTAATGGATGGATCCGTCGAGGTGGCTCTTGAAGGATACGCCGTCGGCGCCGATCTTGGCCAGGCGTGGCGCATCCGAATCATCAAACCGTTCTGGAATGAGCAGCGAGGGATCAGTTATCTTCGTTACTTTCGAGATATCTTTACCATATGCGGCCCCGAGCGAAAATACCTGGAACCCGCCGGAGTCGGTCATAGTGGGTCCAGACCAATTCATAAATTTACCGAGGCCTCCGGCGTCTTTTACTATTTTGTCTCCTGGCTGAAGATATAAATGGTAAGTGTTGCCGAGCACCACCTCTGTGCCCGTCTCCCGCACCTGCTCCGGATTGAGGGACTTCACGGTGCCCTTAGTGCCCACGGCCACAAAAGCCGGCGTATGTATCTGCCCATGCGCCGTCTCGATCACCCCCGCCCGCCCGAGACTATTCTTTAATTTTTTTTCAATTTTAAAAAGCATTTTTACTACTACACATTTGGACGGCCGTCCAAATGTGTTATACCTAATACACTTCCTGTTGATAACATCGCTCGCAATACACGATCTCTGGCCGCTCCGGCGCGTAGCTCGTTTCGAATTCTACTTCGCATTTTTCCGTATGATTGTTATGACCTTCTTTGTCGCACATGCAAGTTCGAGGCCAGAATTTCGGAGGGTTTGTCAATGCCACTCTACTTGCATGGCGACAATTAAAACATAGGTTTGGTGTAGGTAAATTATGCTTTTCATAGAATTGTAATTCAGAAGGAATAAGCTTAAATGCGAAAGAACAATTGTGCATACATTCATTCTTGTGCTCACATGCAAGTATTTCCCCCTTAATCTTATAGTTTTTTTCAGGGAATTCGCTCCAATTGTACCCCTTTTCTAGAATCTGATCTTTAGACAATGGAAAGTAGATGTAAGCTGTTTCATTGTAACCAAAAGGACTAGCTTCAGCAGGAAAAAATTCGCCATATTTATATTTTCTGCCCTTTCTGTCTATGTAAGGCATATCATTCATGTGCCCGATTATCTTATTACGAAGTTTTTCATATTCTTCTTTAGTGTATTGTTTATTTAAAATACAATATTGTTTCTTTTTCATCCCCACGCAACCAAAACTATCCTTTTGCCCGATAGTGGAAATACAATATTCTAGATTTAGGCAATTTAAAATATTAAACCAGGAAAACTTTACACTCGATACATGATTACCACCTTGAAGAGATTCATATAGTAAATCAGAATCCGCCCCAAAATGCGTAAAGTCGTAAAGATTTGAGCTGAAACCCATGCCAGGTGTAACCAACATACAATATCTTGAATCCTCTAATCTAGCTGATACGTAGGAATCTTTTACATTTTTTGAACGAAACACGTAATCACCTGTCACGTTTTTGTTATTTACGCCATGCATATACTTATGCGGCAGTTGGAGTCGAATTTTTTCTAAATTTTCCCAAGCACTTTTTATTTTTTCAGGAGTAGAGGGATAGATTTCTTTAAGTTTCTTTTCGTATTCTTCCTCAGTATAAGGCTGGTTGAAAACATAATATTTCTTATTAACTAAATTTACGCAGCCAAAACAATCATGACACCCGGTGCAATTTTTGCAAAAAAGTAGATTATAGCATTCCAGACAATCCACGGAAAATAAAATGTTATAACTCTTGTGACAATTTGTAACTTCATAACAGTTTTCGCCCTTATGAACAAAATACGCGTCTATACAATTCTTTGATTTGGTTAAATTACTACCATAAGCACAATCTTCGTTGTAATCACTGTGAGTTACCAGATAACAATTTTTTAAATAACCTACCATATTTGTATATTCAGAATTTACCAAGGTTGTGTATAAACCAAAACGACTCATCGCTGGCACTTTTCGCATTAAATCGAACACTTGCTCTAAAAAAGGCCGCGACTCATTAAAATCTACCCCGTATTCGCCTGCATCCCATTTATCACTCCACCAACACTCATTGCAGTACACAACCATCGGCGATTGCTCGGAATAAACTGCTATTGTGCTATTGCCACAGAGTGTGCATTTGCGTTTATGGAGCGACCTTTCATTTCGCCAAGTTAACCGACGAATCAACCTGCACTCCGGACAAAAAGTCGGCGGGGGAACCTTGATTTTCTCGTAAAAGCCAAAATCATCCGGCTCGATGGTGAAATTTTTCTTACAATTTTGACAGTTTTTGGTTTCCATAAAATTCACCTCACCCCTTTCTTTCCCCTCTCCTTGGCAAGGAGAGGGCTAGGGAGAGGTCAAATTCTCACTTCCACGAATTTTAGTTCTTGAATATTCACGGGAGAGATAAGGAGTGCTTTCTGGAAAGCATCACGCGGGTCGGTGATTATGGTTTGAACTACTGCCACTACATAAGGCGTAATTCCCGGCAGTACTACCTCGGTGCCCTTGGGGAGCGTGGCATCGCGCGGCAGGATCATTTCGAAATTCCCTCCGCCCCGGCCGACTAAGGTCATAAAAATATTTCCGATGGAAACTATCGCTTCAGTTTTCTCTCCCGGGCTCGAGAATAAAATCACTTTTGCCGATGAAGGATAGACCGCATTGATCCGGCCTATCGGCACGTTCCCCAGCGCAAAGACCATATTGCCCTCTTTTATGCCCTGTTTTGCCCCGACATCGATCATCAGAGTGTCATAGGCGCTCTGGTTGGGCTTGGATAATATGGCGGACAAAACCAAAGATGTTTTTTCATTCTTTCGTCCCAGAATTGATTTCAAGTGCTCATTCTCCGCGAACAAGGAATTATAGTTGGCAAGTCTGGCCTCCTCTGCACCAAGCTTCATTTTCAAATTTTCATTTTCTTTTGTAATGGAACTTTTCAGGCTAAAAAAAGCGGCCACACCGCTCCATTTATTGCCCACGCCAGAGCTCACCACCAGGACCGGGCGGAAAATTACACTGAAGGTGGAGGACATTGCTTTATAGATAGGATTCCGGAAGAAAAAGAAAATTATAAGAATTAAGATCAGCAAGCCGACATTTATATACTTCTTTCTTTGATTTTTTTTATCTTGGAGGTAACTCATCTTGGTGGCCGATCAAAATTTCTTTATAGGAGACAATGTCGTCGAGTATCACCCCGGTGCCGCGCGCCACGGCTGAGAGCGGATCATCGACCACGTACACAGGGATCTTGAGAACGCTCTGTAGGAGCTGGTCGAGTCCGGGCAAGAGCGCCCCGCCGCCGGAGAGAGTGATCCCGCGGTGCATGATGTCGGAGAGGATTTCCGGCGGCGTAGTTTCGAGCATATCTTTTACTCCTTCGACCAGGGCCTTGACTGAGGCCGATATTGCCTCACGAATGTCGGAATCCGTCACCACCACTTGCCGAGGCAGTCCGGTGAGGAGGTCGCGGCCATGCACTTCCGTCTCCATATAAGGCCCCGGCAGGACTGAGCCGATGGCTATTTTTACCATCTCGGCCGTGCGCTCGCCGATCAGAATTTTAAATTCATCGCGCATATAAGTGATGATGTCGGTGTTAAGTCTGTCGCCGGCAATTTTTAAATTTTTTGATTTAACGATTCCACCGAGCGATATGACAGCGATATCCGTGGTTCCGCCCCCGATGTCAATGATCATCGAGCCCATCGGGTCTTTGATTGGCAGCCGCACCCCGATGGCTGCCGCCATGGGCTCCTCGACGAGGTACACCTCGCGCGCTCCTGCGGAGCGCGCCGCGTCGTAGACCGCCCGAGTTTCGACGTTCGTCGTACCAGAGGGCACGCCGACGATCACCCGGGGGCGGATCAATTTCTTGGAAATTTTATCCGCCTTGTTTATGAGATATGAGAGCATTTCCTCCGTCACTTCGAAGTCTGAGATAACGCCGTCCACCAGCGGCCGGACCGCTTTGATATGCCCTGGTGTCCGGCCGAGCATTTCCTTGGCCTTAGTGCCCACCGCTAGGATCTGATTGGTCTTGATATTGACCGCCACCACCGAAGGCTCGTTGATCACAATGCCGTGCCCTTTCAAATACACCAGGGTGTTCGATGTACCCAGGTCTATGCCGATATCGTTTGAAATTAATTTGTAAAGTTTGTTGAACATAATTTAACACAGGCCTTAGGCACTAGACCCTAGCAAATCCAAAAGATTCTCCAGAGAAACGACTTTGCCTTTTTCTTCACCGCGCTTTTTTAATTCTATTCCGCCATCCTTCAGGCTTCGCTCGGAAACCACTGCGCGGTACGGGATGCCGAGCAGATCCGCGTCCGAGAACTTCTCGCCGGCCGAAACCCCCTTGCGGTCGTCATATAGAACTTCCACATTTTTCTTCGACAAAGTTTCATAAATTTTATCCGCTTCTTTCTCTGTTTTTGCCTCATCTCCCAATGCCAGCAGGTGAATCCCAAAAGGCGCCACCGACTCTGGCCAAATTATGCCTTTGTCGTCGGAGAGTGCCTCGACTATCGTACCCATAAGCCGCCCAAGCCCGATGCCGTAGCAGCCCATGAGCACTGGGTGCTTGACGCCTTTCTCGTCTGTAAAAGATAGATCAAAAGGGGCGGAATACTTGGCCTTGAGATCAAAAATATTGCCGACTTCAATGGCTTTTTTTTCAACAAGATTTTCTCTCTTCAGGCCTAAATTCTCCAGAATCTCGTCCTCCATCACCTCTCGATTCACAGCCAGGCTCGTCGCCTCATCTACATATATGGTGTCTTCTCCGGCCGGAGTAATGGTTTGAAATTCGTGTGAATATTTCGAAAAAGTGCCCCCTGAAGCAAAGGTCATATAAGTGAGATGCCCGATGCCGGCCCGAGTGAAAATGGTTTTGTAGACCGACTTCATCTTCTCATAAAATTTCTCGAAGTCTTGGGCGGAGGTATGGAAAGAATACATGTCCTTCATCATGAATTCACGCCCTCGCAGCATTCCGCTTTTGGCGCGGAGCTCCATTCGGAATTTGTTTTGAATCTGATAAACGGCCAGGGGGAAATCTTTGTGTGAGGAAACATAATTTTTCAGTATCGGTACGATTATCTCCTCATGGGTCGGGCCCAGGGCAACTTCTCTGCCGGAAGAGTCCGGCACTTTGTAAAGGTCAGTCATGGCTTCCCAGCGGCCTGTCTTCTCCCAATTTTCCTTCGGCTGAAAGGAAGAAAGCAGCACTTCCTGGCCGCCGGCCTTGTTCATTTCTTCTCGGATAATATTTTCCAGCTTGCGGAGCACCCGCAGGCCCAAGGGCAGATAGCTGTAGACCCCTGCCATCTCTTTATGCACATATCCGCCGCGGATCAAAAGCTCGGCATTTCTGGACACCTCATCGGCAGGGCTTTCGCGCCTTGTTCTGGTAAAAAGTTGGGATTGTTTCATACAGCCATATTACTTTAAAAAAGCCTTTTGGTCAAAGCTTAATTAGGCACTTGCATGCGAACAAATGTTCATATATAATGTACCCATAACTACGAAAAAGACCCTTGTGTAGATACGTCTACATCGGGGGCTTTTTCTTTTATGCTCGTTTTGAAAATTTATGATAAAGATCGTTTAAGAATGTAATTTCAGTATTTTTGTTTTTTAATAAAATAGAGCATTTATTCTCATCAGGGGAAATAATACAATCTAGAGATTTATTTTCTTCTAAAAATTCAACTAGACACCCAAAATCTCCGTCACCTGTAATGAGAATACAAGAAGCAAAGGACTTTGTATAAAAATCTGATATGGTTTTTAAAACAAGTTCTGCATCGCAATTTCCTTTTACAACTCCACCGACAGAAACAGTTTGTTTGAAAACTAAAATAAATCCGCATTCCTGTAAATGTTCGTAAAATTTAACCCTGTCTGGGACAAGACCTATAAATAAATAGACTTGGTGCGGATTATACTTTTGCCGGAGCCAGCCTCTAAATTTTTTATAGTCTATTTTAAAACCTAACTCCTTTGCTCCGCGATAAAGATTATTACCATCAATATATATATTTGTCTTACTCACATAAGACATTTTAACACGAAAATATAGAAAAGGGTTGCAAATTATAGGTCTTTCTGCTAATATAACCCCATGCAAAAAGCGCAAAATACAAAGGCCAAAGAGGAGTCCGCGGCGGATATTATCGAGAAGCTTTTTGAGGCTGGTGCTCACTATGGCTACTCCAAGACCCGCCGGCACCCTTCGGTTTCTTCTTTCATTTACACTACCAAAAACAAAAGCGACATTATCGACCTCGAAAAAACGAGCGCAATGCTCGGTAATGCAGTCGAGTTCATAAAGGGCCTTGCGGCAAAAGGAAAGACGGTTTTATTCGTCGGCACCAAGCCGGAGGCGAAGAAAGTAATCGTAGACGCAGGGATGACGCTCTCCATGCCGTTCGTCGCGGAGCGATGGATCGGAGGCACGATCTCAAACTTTACGGAAATTAAAAAGAGGATCAACGAACTGGAAAATTACAGAAAAGATGAGAAGACAGGCAGCCTCGAGAAATATACCAAAAAAGAGCGCGTGGTCATGGGGAAGAAAATGGAGAAACTCTCGAGATACTATTCCGGTCTAGTCGGATTAAAGAAAGCTCCGGATGCTCTCTTTATCATCGACGCGCGAGCGGAACACATCGCCCTAACAGAAGCTAAAAATGCCGGCATCCCCGCAGTCGCCTTGGTCAACTCCGACTCGAACATCAAGGGCATCGATTACCCTATCATCGGCAATGACGCTTCCATCCCGTCAATCAAGCTCTTCACCGATGCGATTGTAAAGGCATACAAGGAGGGGGCAATGTCCTCCCCTGCCAAGGAGGCATAACTGAACATGACAGTCGAGATAACCACTGAGTTAATAAAAGAACTTAGAGATGCAACAGGCATATCTGTGATGCAGTGCAAGCGCGCCCTGGAGGAAGCAGGAGGCGACATGGATAAAGCGCTCGCCATCCTCAAAAAGACCAGCTCCGATATCGCCCTCAAGAAGGCGGGCCGGGAAGCCAAGGACGGCGCGGTGATGGTGAAAAGCGAAGGCCAGAAGACAGTGCTCGTCGCACTTCACTGTGAGACGGACTTTGTGTCGCGCAACGAGGACTTCACCAGCCTCCTTTCGAAACTTACGGATATGGCACTCCAGGACGGCGCGGATAAAATGAAAAAACAGGCCAAAGACATGATCGACCCGGTGATCCAGAAGACCGGTGAGAAGATCGAGCTTGGCGAGGCGTATGTGGTAGAGGGAGCAATAGTTGGTAGTTACGTGCACAACAATAAAATCGCGGTGGTCGTCTCCCTCAACGGAGGCAGTGCCGATGTGGCCAAAGATATCGCGATGCATGTGAGCGCCATGAAGCCTGAATTTATCTCGGCGAGTGATATTGATGAGAACGCGAAGAAAACCATGACTGAAGTATTCGAGAAGGAAGTGGCAGGCGTCAAGAAACCGGAGGAAATCAAGAAAAAGATACTCGAGGGCAAGATGGCGACGTACTTCAAGGAGCGTACACTCCTCGACCAGCCATTTATTAAGAATCCGGACCAGACCATTTCCCAGCTCTTGGATGACGCAAAGGCCAAGATCAAAGAAGTAAAGAAATATTTTATTTAACCCATGTATACCCTCCTTACTTTATTCTTCTTATCACTCATCGGAATCATCGTAATGATAGGGAGGAAGCTGGGGCTCTTGCGCCGGGGCGAGGGCATTGAACAAAACCTTGCTATGATTGAAATGCCTTTCCTTAAAGAGGTAAAATCAATCACGTTCAAGAATATAAAAAGATACGGCTATATAATACTCGTGGGAGCGATAAGGCTCTACGTACGAAGCGAGAATTTCCTTAAACTAAAATTGGAGGAACTAAAAGCTAAAGCCAAAGAGATCAGGCAGAAAAACGGAAATGGAGGAGAAACCAACGAAGTGCAAGAGGCCAGCAAGTTCCTAAAAATGGTTTCCGACTACAAGCATAAAATCCGCAAGATCAAGCACCGCATCCACGAGGAGGAAAAAAATTCTTAAATATGTTAGTCTAGCAGTACGCCGCCTTAGCTCAGTTGGTAGAGCAACAATTTTGTAAATTGAAGGTCCTCGGTTCGAATCCGAGAGGCGGCTCCAGAATATGATTTCTTTTCTGGACTGGACTGTAAGTAAAAAGTTTTTCAGAAATGCAAACCATGCATTATGGTTTTTGATGAGTTTTTGGATATTGGTTTTAATAATTTTATACTACTTCTATCCTGATTTACCTGTCATTATTATACCTTTAGCGATTCACCTCGTAGCTTTGATTCAATCCGTTTTAGCGATTATAAGTAAAAGACCTAGCGAAACCTTAAGTAAGGATTGTATTTGGTTTAACACCTTAATGATCCTGGTCTATTCAGTAATCTATTTTACTTTTCTTAATTAGTTAACAAAAACTAGAAAGACCGCCGATCAACGTTGGTCAATCTAGCGGTCTATAAATTTTGCGTGTGTTTGCCTTGCTGGGCGGGGGCCACGCGACCCCCGCCCGCTTGTCGCCGCCTCGCTTACTCCGTCACCGTCTGTTCGGCGATGTTGTTGCGACGCATCCGAGCCATGAATCTCGGAATTGACTCAAAGAGCCCGAGCTTCTTCGGATTGCGCGGTGGCGCGTTCACGATCTTCCGCCGCAGCATCTCGGCGCCGAGCACCATGAGTGTCGCCGGAATATAGCTCAGGAGGTTGGCGCTCTCGAACCCAAGCCAGTAGTTGCGCCACACATCCGACCCGAAGATGTCTCGGCTTGCTGTCGTCGCCGGCGTCGACAGATAGCCGACGATCGGCTGCGTCCAGTAGTGGAGAGCGATGAAAAGCGCTCCCGCGACCATCAGGAACATCTTCCGATCTTCAGCGTAGGAGATGAACCCCGTCACGCCGACGACCGCGCGCGCGATAATCGTAATGACAACGATGCTGAGAATATTCTCGAGCACCTCGTACGGTGTCGCCCACATGCCGATACTCCACCACGTCTCGAAGGTGTTGGACGCGAACCACCCGTAAACGGCGGATTGAACCGGGAAGAACAAGAACGCCGCCGCCACAACAACGAGAAAACCAGCCAATTTGCGATTCATGTTATTGTCTCCGGAAAAGCGCTACCCACATTAGGCTGCGCGAACAGGTTACCTTCTACAGTATATCACACTATAAGTGTATTGTCAATAAGGCAAAATATTAAGGTTTTACGGCCTTATCTTCAGCTTTATTGGTCGTCTCCGGTTTCACCTCCTGGAGTTTAAAGGCGTCGGTGACTACTTTTTCGAGCTCTTCCAGGCTGTGGAAACCAGTCAGGACGTCGTCCCCCACCACCAGCGCCGGGAGCGCCGTGTCTTTGATCTTATAGATATTGAGCATAGCTTTCACCGCCGAGAGGTCTATGCCGTAGTCGAAGGAATATACGCGAAGCTCCGGGTACTTACTGCGCAGAGTCGCGAGCACGATGCTTTCTTGATCGCAGAGAGTGCAATTCTCAGCCGTAGTATAGAAATAAAGAATGAAAGCGGACTTGACCCCACAGCGGGCGGAGATCCGCTTCATTAGCAGATAATCTTTTATTTCGAGCAGTGAATAATATTTCTTAAGATTTAAGACTTCCGCCGTCATGCCGAGGTTCTCCTGCCCCCACTCCAGCTTACTGCCGAGCTCATCGAGCTGGTCGGACAGGGCAACGTTGGACACATTTTTACAGGAGAGTTCGGAGAGGAGTGAAAATTCCGTTTCTGATGATAGGATGCTGGTGGAAATCTGGTCCTGAATCAGTTTGAGCTGGTCTATTTTCCGATTGCTGAAATAATTCGTCAGATATATCGCGGTAAAAAACAGCCCCGAAGTGATGAGGAGCACAATCAAATATTTTTTCCAATCGAATGTTTGCATGAATTTACTTTAGGAACTTTATACTTTATAACTTCTCACTCTTTTTATCTCCAGGCGGGCGTACGGGCCAGGATAGTATTGTAAAAAGCTTTTAGGACCCAGAACGGAGCGATCAGTAAGAAAACAACGAAGAAATAGAGGGCTTCGAAAGGGAATGACCATTTGCCGCTCGCCATCTTCCTGCCGAAAATCACGGAGAAGATCATGATCGCGTAAATAGCCAAGCTGATAAAAATAGAGGCCTGGAAATCAAGAAAGAAAAAGTCGAATTTGAAAGCGTTGCCGCCCAGATGAAAACCGGAAGCCTGGACTTGTATGATCTTTGAATAAATAAAGTTGCCTATGCTATAGATCATACTGCCGAAAATGTAAGCGACCGAGACCACCGATATTGCCCGCGCCGGTAAGGTAAACAACGAAAAGTTGCCGTGTTTTCTGCTAAAAAGAATCTCCTTGTAATCGAAAGTATTGTTTATGAACCCATATATCCAGCGCAGCCTTTGCCTAAAAAGCTTCGGTATGGTGTGCGGGGTATTGGTATAGACATATGCGTCATTACAGTGCTCGATTTTGTAATGATTCTTTTGCATTCTGTAGGCTATCTCCATGTCCTCGGTGTTGTGGGCATGGCGGTACGGCCCCAGATCATCGAAAACTTTTTTCTTAAATATGGTGAACGGGCCCGGGGTCACGTCGATAGCCCCGATGAAGCTAAGCATCTTTTTCAGGTATACCCCCATTTCGTATTCGGCCTTTTGGGCATTTTGGATTATTCCTTTCGGCTGGTGGACGGTTACCGAAGGTACCACCGCCATAGTGCTCGGATTCTTGCCGAAATAACTCATGATCCGGCTTAGAGCCTCGGGGTGAACAAATGAATCCGCATCCAGACAGCCGATAAAATCCGTCTCTGTATTTTGGAGCCCCAGGTTAAGCGCCGTGTACTTCCCGCCGTTTTCTTTACGAAAAAGTTTTATATTTTTATTTTTGCCGAATTTACTGATGGCATTCCAGGTGCCGTCCGTAGAACCGTCATCAATCAAGAAGACCTTCAGCTTGTCCTTCGGATAATTAAGGTCGAGCACCGACCGGACCGTTCTATAAATCGTCTTTTCCTCATTAAAAGAAGGCACAATGATAGTGACAGCCGGATAACGAGAAAGGCTGATACTGCCGCTTCTGGTAACTATCTTTTTCCTGTTCTCCAGGAAGGTAATGAGGAAAAACACCTGCACATAGACAGACAAAAACATTAATACATAAAATATTGTGGTTGAAATCGCATCCATATTGTTTATTTTAATGGTATCATTTTTTGAACGAATTGTAAACAAAAAATATAGGCAAAAAAGAGCCCGTGAGGGCCCTTTTTTGGCAAAACATTAAATGCAGGATTATGCTCCCTGCGCCATACACTTCTGGCATTTGCAAGCGCCGAAGAGTTTCATCACGGCGGCAACGCCTACTAGAAGGTAAACGATGCCCTCAACTACCGGCCAGGAACCCACCACCATATGGACAACGTTCCACTCCCCTGTGTTGCCCAGAAGCATTCCCAAACCCAAAATACCCCAGTTCAGACCGCCGACCACAAGCAAGACTTTGCATATTCTGTGCATAGTGCATCCTTTCATCATATATTTTTTAATAGTTAATTTATAAATTTCCGCCAAAAGACGACTATTTGGACGAAACTGATGTTAATGCTAGAATTATAGCATATGGAAAATAATCAACAAAAGCAAATAGCCAGTGCTGTTATTATCGCCGGGGTACTCATCGCGGGAGCAATATTGTTAAAAGGAACCAAGGGAACGATCCCAACCATTCCGAATAACAACAATACGGCCACAGCTCCCACAGAGTTGGCACCGGTGTCTTCGAGCGATCGCGTGCTCGGAAACGCGAACGCTCCGGTAACGGTTATTGAATATGCCGACTTTCAGTGCCCCTTCTGCGGGAGATTCCATCAGGATGCGGAGCAAGCCGTAATAAACACTTATGTAAATACGGGGAAAGTGAAGTTTGTTTATCGTGACTATGCATTCCTGGGACCGGAATCAGGGCGAGCGGCCGAGGCGGCTAGGTGCGCGGGCGACCAGGGCAAGTTCTGGGAATATCATGGCTACCTCTACAGCCACCAAAATGGAGAAAATCGGGGAGCATTCTCCGATCCGAATTTGAAATCATTCGCGAAAACGCTGGGCTTGAATACCTCAACCTTCAACAGCTGCCTCGACTCCGGCAAACATGCGCAAGAAGTGGCTGATTCCACCGTTGAAGGATCCAAGGCCGGAGTAACCGGCACGCCAAAAGGATTCATCCTCCGGGATGGCGAAATAGTAAGCACCATCGACGGCGCCGAGCCGTCCGGGATGGTTATTCCGAAAATCGAGGCGGCACTTAAATAAATATTAATTGATAAAAATATGAAAGAAAACGCACCTGGTAGTAAAAATATAAATCGGCCGAATTTCTTCAAAAAAATCAAAACAGCCGGAACAATTCTTGGAATAACCGCGATATTGGGGGGAGCTGCAGGTGTAGGAGTAAAACTTGGTAAAGCAAATCTGGAAGAGAGTCTGGCGCATGAAAAGATAGATGAGGCAGAGGTTCTAGAAAAAATGGAAGTTTCGGATGGATGGAAAACAACCAACATACACCTGGATCCTATAGCGCAAATAACTCCGGGTTTGTTCCAGGGAGGAGGAATGAAAGCTGTGCCCGTCGGGCCAGTGTTTGCAGCCCGTTTAAAAGTTGCTGGTCAAGAAACTAAGGTTTTGTTGACGCAAAAACATTTTGATGAATATAAGGTCGGCCAGAAGATTAAGGTAAAGTACGACGAACGGACAATGGAAGTCCTTGATATCTTAGACTAATCAATCGAAGCCGCACTCAAATAAATGCCTAAAAATTTAAATTTAATACTGGGTGCGATTATCGGTTGGTTTTCTCTCTGGCTGGTTTTTACCTTGTTATCTTATGCTTTTTATCTGAATAATGTGTCCTTCCTGTTTTGGAGTCCTCTGGGAATGTTAGTAAATATTCTTGTGGTGATTATTTCCACATTGCCGTTTTGGTTTTTGCGACACAAAAATCCTTCTTTGGCGAAAGGTATAATTTGGGGAATAATTTTGACCGGACTAGTATTTTTAGTCTTGTCTTTCTTCTCTATCTAGTCAAAATAATTGAAAATAGCACTAATTCCAGAAATGACTAGGTCGGACCTAGTCGATTTCCCCAAAACTTATCCACTCAAATATTTCTCTTAAAAACTCCCGCGGGGTTGAAAAGTAATCCGGGAAGGCCTTTCGGTTTAAAATTTTATTTTGTATTCTTTCTTTGCCAATATAATCAATATAGCTAGAATATTTATAGTTGCTCAAATATTCTAGCACATTTTTTTTATTCTTTATGCCATTTTCTTTCCAATCCTCATCTATAAGTTTTATAGGGTTTAGGTGAATATAAGAAAATATATATTTTAAATAAATATCACTATCTAAGTGTTCAGCTTTAAATCTCCCCTCAAATAAACCACCAGTTCTTTCGTATTTTTTGTTGTAATACATAACGTACGCAGTTGTAAGTTTTTGCATGAATTTACTGATATCTCCTTTGTCGGTTTGTGTAATTAAGATGTGAAAATGATTTGGCATGAGACAGTATGCTCCGATACTTACAAGCAGAGTGCCACGTTCAAAATCATATGGACTTTCTCCACTATTTAATGCATATATTCTAAAGTCATTTCCAGAATTACAGGCATAAAGTAAACTAATAAAACGAAAATAGTCCTCCTGATCGTGAAAAATCTTTTGCTTACTATTTCCACGATTATATATATGATAATATTCCCCGAGTACGAAAGGTTTTTTACGAAGAGACATATCTATATAATACTATAGTTCTGTCGATTTGACTAGGTCGGACCTAGTCGTTTAGTCGAAATAGTTTTTCAATCTTGAAATTTTATCGTGCTGGCGGAGTTTTTCGTGCACTTTCGCTTCGATCTGGCGGATACGCTCGCGGGTAACGCCGAACTCCTCGCCCACCCGCTCAAGGGTGTGCTGGATGCCGTCGAGGAGTCCGTAGCGCATCTCGAGGATTCTGCGCTCTTTTGGGTTTAGCTCATCCAGCACTTCGCGGATCTGGTCGGATAGGATACGGCGGGAAGATTCCTGATCCGGGCGCAGAATTTTGTCATCCGGAATAAAGTTCTCCAATGTGGATTTGTCATCATCATCCCCCACTGGCTGCTCCAGCGACACCGTTTCCTGGGAAATATTTTCAATCACGTGAATTTTCTCCACCGGTATACCCATCTCGGTGGCTATCTCTTCCGCTAATGGCTCACGGCCTAGGTCCTGGCTAAGTCTCCTGTGTGTCTGCTTGTATTTGGAAATCGTTTCCACCATGTGCACCGGTATGCGGATAGTGCGGCTCTGATCGGCCAGGGCGCGGGTTATCGACTGACGGATCCACCAGGTGGCATACGTGGAGAATTTATAGCCCTTGGTCCAATCGAACTTCTCCACCGCCTTAAAAAGGCCCAGGTTGCCCTCCTGGATCAAGTCAAGGAGGGTTAGGTTTGCTGACCTTCCCACATATTTCTTCGCGATAGATACCACCAATCGCAGATTGGCCCGGGCCAGCAGATTCTTCGCCTCTAGGTCGCCTTTTTCAATTCTTTTCGCCAAGTCTTTTTCATCGCTGGCATGGATGAGCGGATACTGGCCTATCTCCTTCAAATACATCTGAATTGAGTCATACATTGAGGATTTGTTCAGGTCTTTGTCCGTAAGGTCGATGTCCAAGTTGAGCAGATTGCCGCCCTCGAGCACATCGATGCCAGCTACGCCGAACTTTTCATAAAGTTCATCTAAAAATAGGATATTGTTCTCTATGTCGGGAAAGGTTTTCAGTATTTCATCATAGGTTATGAATCCGCGCTTGCGTCCCTTTTCAATGAGGAGGCTCGAAAGGCGGCTCAGCTCTTGGGATTTTTTCTCGGCTTGGCTCAGTTTTTTTGTTTTTGGGGCAACTTTTTTCTTTAGCTTTTTGAGCTTCTTTGTCTTTTTAACTTTTCCCGACGCTTTCGGTCGGGATCTCGACCCCTTTGGGCGTCGGGATCTAACTTTTTTATTTTTTATTTTCTTTTTCATAAATAGTTTAGCTTTCATTATTATTTCCTTTGCCGACTGTTTTTAATGGCCTCTTTTCTCTTATTCAGTTCATTGATTTCCTTTAAAACAGTGGCTTCACGATCCTTGTCTTTTATCATACGCAGTTCCTGTATTTTTATCAACAACTCTTCATTTACCTGCTCTTCCTCTAAATTTGAGAGCATTTCGGCCACATCCCTGTCCAAGTCCGCGCTTCCCCCGTAAAACACTTCCGCTTCAAAAATTAAATCCTGATTTAAATCCTTATATTTATCCCTGATCGGGCCCAGAGTTTTCAAAAGGTTTTCATCCTCCCGCCAAAGCGCAATGCCGAGCAATTTGCGCTCGATGTAGTCGCGCCGTAATAATTTCCTTTCATTGCTCAGGGTTTTTTCCAGTTCCTCTTTTTCTCCCTTTGAATCTCTTTCTATTTTTTTCAAATCATCTTCCAGAGCTTTCAGCGGTATGGATGAGGCATCGCTTATTTTCTTTATGAAATATGTTTTTTCGATCGAGCTGTCTATCAGATTCACATAGGGCAATACTTTTTCTTTTATTTCTTTGCCGGCCTTGCGCGCATCCCCAGCCTCGGCAAGCACTTTCTCCAGGATAAATTCAATGATGTGCTTGGAGTTCTTGATCGCCTCTTTCCACGCATCTTTGCCGCCTTTGGAGATCAAATCCGCCGGGTCAGATCCTTCTGGAAATCCGGCCACCTTTACGTCCATACCGAGGGACAGCGCGATCCTGCCGGCCTTCCCCATGGCATTAAACCCGGCCTTGTCGCCGTCAAATGCAAGAACAATATTGGGCGAGAGTCTGCGGACAAGCCCAAAGTTGCTTATTACATTCTCTTTCGAAAGCGTATCATCGGAAAGGGCTGTGCCGGAGGCGGCGATGGTGTTTTTATACCCCGCCTGATGGGACAATACGAGGTCTATTTGACCCTCGACCAGGATGGAAAAATTGTTTTTGCGGATGGACTCTTTGGCCCGGTCGAGTCCGTAGAGCACGTGGGACTTGGAGAAGATGGGTGTTTCCGGGCTGTTTAGGTATTTGGCTGATTTGCCATCATCTATAAATATCCGGCCAGAGAAAGCAATTACTCGCCCGCTCGAATCGGCAATTGGGAACATAACTCGCCCACGAAACCGGTCATACATGCCCTTGTCACTTTTCTTGGCGAGACCCGCCTGCTCGATTTCTTGATCTGAAAAATTCAGCTTTAAATGTTCATAGGCTCCCCTCCACTCATCCCGAGCAAAACCGATTCGAAAACTCTCTATTGTTTTATCCTCCAAACCGCGAGATTTTAAATATTTTATAACATCACCGCTCAGATTTTGGACAAAATATATTGCCGCCTCGTCCATGATGCGATACAACTTTTCCTTTTTATCTTCCGTTTTCTTGTCGAACTTACCGAGCTCCACTCCGGCACGCTCCGCGAGAAGCTTGAGCGCTCCCTTGAAATCCAGGCCTTCGAATTCTTCGACAAAAGTGAATATATCTCCGGAAGCTCCACAGCCGAAGCAGTAGTAGCTGCCACGGTCGGGCGACACGAAAAAGGACGGTGTCTTTTCATTATGAAAAGGACATCGCGCTTTCAGGTTCGCACCAGCTCGGTCAAGCTTGATATAGGAAGAAACTATCTCTTCTATTCCGAGCCTCTCCTTAATTTTTTGAACCGGAGAGTTCATAGGTAGGTTATTTCTCGTCCAGAGAATTATTTTTAAATCCGGTTCCGGCCGGAATGAGGCGGCCGATGATGACATTTTCTTTGAGCCCGCGGAGGTTGTCGACACCGCCCTTGATGGCATTTTCGATCAAGACCCTGTTGGTGTTCTGGAAGGATGCGGCGGAGAGCCAGCTCTTGGTGCGAAGCGATACCTCGGTAATGCCAAGCACCACCGTTTCTCCTTTCGCGACTTTCGCCCCGACCCTCTCCACGCGGTTGTTCTCCTCGATGAAAGCCGTGTTCTCGACGATATCCCCGATGGAGAAATTAGTTTCGCCCGCATCCTTGATCTTGCGTCGGGAGAACATCTGGCGCACGATTATCTCCGTGTGTTTTCGGGCAATCGAAGCGCTCTGGAGTTCGTAAACCTTGTTGATTTCGCGAATGATATATTCTTCAACTAGTTCCTTGCCTCCATATTTGTATATCTCGGCGATGTCAGCCGATCCGTCGGTAAGGAGCTCGCCTTTTTTTACTTTATCCCCCGCTTTGACCAATGGTATTCGGCGAAATGGCACCAAGTATTCTATTTCATTTGGTTTACCGTCCAGCTTCGTGTCAGAGAGAACTTTGATTATTTTCTCACCGGTTGTTCCCGGTTTTACAGCCTTGCCATCTTTGTCTTTGATCTCCAGAACCTCGCCATCAGTCTGGGAAACAATAGCCGGATTTTTCGGGATGCGCCGCTCGAAGATTTCTTCAATACGAGGCAGACCGGTAGTGATGTCGGTACCGGCCACGCCTCCGGCGTGGAAGGTTCGAAGCGTAAGCTGGGTACCCGGCTCACCGATAGCTTGGGCGGCAATAATTCCGACTGCTTCGCCTGGGTCTACTAGGTGGTTGCGTCCGAGGTCGAGGCCGTAGCACATCTGGCAGAGACCGTGCACTGTGCGACATGTAAGCGGCGAGCGGACGAAAACTTCTTCGAAACCTGCACCTTCAATATTCTTAGCCTCTTCTTTGGTAACCAAAAATCCCCTTTTATACGCTACTTTGCCATTTTTGTCTTTTAGGTCTTCGGCCAGCACCCGTCCGCGGATATTTTTCGACAATGGAATATCAATGCCGGAAATATTTTCACGTCGAACCATCTTGCCTTCCTTGGTGGCACAATCCGCTTCTGTTATGACCACGTCCTGCGCCACGTCCACGAGTCTGCGGGTAAGGTATCCGGCTTTCGCAGTGTTAAGGGCGGTATCAGAGGCGCCTTTACGCGCACCGTGAGTCGTAACGAAATATTCGATCGGAGAAAGGCCTTCCTGATAACATGGAATGATCGGGAATTCGAGTGTCCTACCCTGGTTGTTTTGGATCAATCCTTTCATTCCGGTCATCTGCACGAGTGATGTCATCGTGCCTCGAGCGCCGGAAGTGAAGAGGTCGTAAGTAGAACCGTTTTTATCAAGAGTGTTCGGTAGGACTTTTTCCAGATCCTTCTTGGCCTGTGTCCAGATCTCGATAATTTTCTGATATCGCTCTTCGAGGGACAAGAGTCCGTCGCTCCATTCATTGATCACGCGCTCCTCGAGCTTCTTACTGTCTGCGATTATTTTCGCTTTCTCTACCGGAACCTTCACGTTATCAAAACCCCAGGTAGTACCAGATATAGTGGAGTATTTGAAGCCGAAGGCTTTTATCTTGTCGAGTATCGGTGGAGTCTGGTCTACTCCATAGTGGAGCACAAGCTCATCCACCAATGCGGAAAGCCTTTTTTGGGTCATTTCATCGCTCACATAGGAGAAATCGTTCGGCAGAATACTGTTGAATAACAATTTACCTACGGAAGTTTCGAAAATTCCGCCGTCAAATTTCTTGTATTTGGCGGTGTCGGTTGCCAGAACTTTTATCTTCGCCCGAAACGAAATCACTCCGTACTCATAGGCGGTAATAGCCGTGTTAGGGTTGGAGAAATATTTCCCTTCGCCCTTTTCTCCCTCTACGTTCTTGGTCATCCAGTAGGACCCGAGCACCATGTCCTTGGACGGATGCACGATGGGGTCGCCATTTTGCGGCTTGAGCAAGTTCTTGTTGGCGGCCATCAATTCCTTCGCCTCATTTTGAGCTTCTTCCAGGAGGGGCACATACACGGCCATCTGGTCGCCGTCGAAATCCGCGTTAAAGGCCTGACAAACGAGCGGATGGACTTGGATGGCATTGCCCTCGATCAGTATCGGGTTGAAAGCCTGGATACCGAGGCGGTGCAGGGTCGGCGCGCGGTTGAGGAGCACGTACTTGCCCTCGATCACTTCTTCGAGCATTGCCCAGACTTCGGCTCCGCGCTCTTCGATCAGCTTGTTCGCGCCTCGAATATTGAATGCAAGCTCTGCTTGGAGAATTTTAGAAATTACGAACGGCCGGAAAAGTTCGAGCGCCATGTGTTTCGGCAGACCGCACTGGTTGAGCTTCAGCTCCGGGCCGACAACGATCACCGATCGGCCGGAATAATCCACGCGCTTGCCGAGGAGGTTCTGGCGGAAAAGACCCTGTTTCGATTTTAGATTATCGGAAAGGGACTTGAGGGGTCGCTTCTGGGACTGGCTCATCGCCGCCGAATCGTTCTGCTTGGCAATGGAGTTGTCGATCAAGGCATCGACCGCCTCCTGGATGATTCTTTTTTCGTTGCGCAGGATCACATCCGGAGCGTTTATTTCTTTTAGCTTCTTTAAGCGATTATTTCGGTTGATCACCCGGCGGTAGAGGTCGTTCAGGTCGGAGGTAGCATGCCTGCCGCCATCGAGCGCCACCATCGGGCGGAGCACCGGCGGAATAACCGGGATAACGGTCAGGAACATCCATTCCGGCCGTATGCCGGAATACATCATTGCCCGGATCAAGGAAAGCCTTTTCTGCAGTTTTTCTTTCTCGACTGCGCTCGCCTTCTCGAGCATTTTCTCGGTATGATTCTTGAGCTTGTTTAAGTCGAGATTTTTGAAAATAGAAAAAATCGCTTCCGCGCCGATGTTGGCTTCGAAACAAGTGCCGTATTTTAGGGAATAATGATGGAAAGAAATTTCGTTCAGCACCTTGCCTTCGTAGATTTCGCCAATTTCTTTCTTGGTTATGGAAAGCAGATTTTTCAGCTTTTCTTTTGTATCCTCATCGGCCGCATTCTTGAGCTTCATTTTATACTCTTTATCCAGGCCCTCTATAATGCTCGTCTTTTCGTCTTCGTGAACCTTGGTCACGATGTAGCCGGCAAAGTAAATAACTTTCTCGAGGTCGGAAACGGAAATATTTAGAAGGATGCTCATGCGGGAAGGCACGCCGCGGAGAAACCAGATGTGCGACACCGGAGTGGATAGCTCGATGTGGCCCATCCTCTCTCGGCGCACGATGGAGCGGGTTACTTCCACTCCGCATTTCTCGCAAATGATATCCTTGTAGCGGATGCGGCGGTACTTTCCGCAGTAGCACTCGTAGTCCTTTTCCGGACCGAAAATTTTCTCGTCGAAAAGGCCTCCGCGCTCGGAGCGGCCGGTGCGGTAGTTTATCGTTTCGGGCTTGGTGACCTCGCCGTAGGACCATTCCTTGATCTGATCCGGTGAAGCAAGGCGGAGGGTAATATGGTCGAAGTCAGTTGTGTTTAATGTTTTCATATTAATTATTTTTTATTAGTTATTTTTCTTCACCATTATCATCTGCAACTGAGTTCGACCTTGTTTTTTGGAGCGACACATCGAGTGCAAGCCCACGGAGGTAGTTGAGGAGAACATTGAAGGATGCCGGGGAATTCGGCGGACGAATAGTTTCGTTCTTGATGATCGAATCGAACGTCTGCGAGCGACCAAGTATGTCGTCGGATTTAATGGTGAGCATTTCGCGGAGAGTGTAGGCCGCGCCATATCCTTCGAGAGCCCACACTTCCATTTCTCCGAACCTCTGGCCTCCGCCCTGGGCCTTGCCTCCGAGCGGCTGCTGGGTAATGAGCGAGTATGGACCGATCGAGCGCATATGAATCTTGTCTTCCACCATGTGGTGCAGCTTGAGCATGTACATGTAGCCCACCGCCACATCCTGCTCGAAAGATTCGCCGGTACGACCATCGAATAGTTTCATTTTGCCGTTCTCCGGAAGTCCGGCTTTCTTCAATTCTTCACTTATTTCTTCATGCTTGGCACCCAAGAACGGAGGCACTATCGCCTGGTAGCCCAGGGAGTTGGCCGCCATACCGAGGTGCATTTCCAAAATCTGCCCCAGGTTCATACGGGAAGGCACGCCGAGCGGCGAGAGTATGATGTCGATCGGGGTTCCGTCCGCCATGTAAGGCATATCTTCTTCCGGTAAAATTGTGGAGATAACGCCCTTGTTGCCGTGCCGGCCAGAGAGCTTGTCGCCGACGGAGATATTTCGGATCTGCGCGACTTCGATGATTATTTTCTTGATGATTCCGGCCTCGAGCGTATGGCCCAGATCTCGGGAAAAAATCTTCACCCCGATGATGCGGCCTCGCTTGCCGTGCTCCATGCGCAGGGATGTGTCCTTCACGTCGCGCGCTTTCTCGGCAAAGATGGAGCGGAGTAGCCGCTCTTCCGGAGTGAGCTCCGTCTCCCCTTTCGGAGTAATCTTGCCGACCAGGATATCGTTCTCACGAACTTCGGCGCCGATGCGGACGATGCCGTCTTCATCGAGGTCTTTGAGTTTGAGTTCTCCGACGTTCGGAATATCCCGGGTGGTAATTTCCGGACCAAGCTTCGTGTCCCGGACCGTACAAACGAATTCTTCTACGTAGACAGAGGTAAATTTGCTTTTCTTAACCAAGCGCTCCGACACGATGATCGCGTCTTCATAGTTGGACCCGGACCAGGACAGGAATGCAACGAAAATGTTTTGACCGAGTGATATCTGACCGCCTACGGTGCTCGAGGTGTCCGCCAGGGTCGCACCCTTCTTTACTTTATCGCCCACATTTACAGCCGGGCGCTGATGGAAAGCGGAGAAGTTGTTGTTGCGGAGGAAGTTTACAAGCGGATAAGTAATTTCTTTTTTCCCTTTGACCACTATTTTTTTTGCGTCCAAATAGGACACCACCCCTTCCTCTTCGGAGAGGACAAGGCGACCGGAATCTCTAGAGGCTAGCTCTTCTATGCCGGTGGCTACCAGCGGCGCTTCGGGCAGGACGCAAGGTACTGCTTGCTTCTGCATGTTCGAGCCCATGAGCGCGCGGTTGGCGTCGTTGTGTTCGAGGAACGGAATCATCGAGGTCGCTATCGAGAATCCTTGGTTCGCGGCTACATCAATGAAATCAATCTCGTCGCGGGACACCGTGCCCGGTTCCGTCTTGATCCGAGCTTCCACTTTTTCTTCCGTGATTTTTCCACTCTCGTCATAGGGGATGCCGGCATGGGCGATGTTGTATTTCTCCTCCTCGAGTGCGTTTAAATATTGGACCTCGCCGGTTATTTTCCCGTTTTTGACTTTGATATAAGGAGTTTCGATTATTCCGAATTCGTTTATGCGAGCGTAGGTGGACAGGTGCAGGATAAGCCCGATGTTCGGGCCTTCCGGGGTGTGAATAGGGCATACGCGTCCGTAGTGCGAAGGGTGCACGTCGCGGACTTCAAGGCCGGCCCGTTCACGGGTAAGGCCGCCGGGGCCGAGCGCGGAGAGAGTGCGCAGGTGCTCCATTTCATAGAGCACATTTTCCTGTGCCATGAACTGCGAGAGCTGGTTGGTAGTGAAAAATTCCTTGATGCGGGCCTGGAGCGGACGCTGGTTGATGATATGGATCGGGAGAGCCGTATCGACATCAATGATCGACATGCGGTCCTGGATGTTGCGCTTGATCTGCATCATGCCGGTGCGGACTTTTTGCTGGAGTATCTCGCCGACAAAACGCACTCGCCTCTGGCCCAAGTGGTCGATGTCGTCGGCTTTTGCCTCCGGAGTATTATTCAAAACAATTATATTGGTCAGCACCGTGACCAGGTCCTCTTTGGAAATCGTGCGGCGGGCAAGCTCGGCGTCATCCATACTTT
>DATDVS010000032.1:0-5906 GCA_036517535.1 Minisyncoccota bacterium | reverse complement strand
TTTTTGATTGTGGAGTCGCAGGTTCGAGCTGAAGATTTTTTGGAGGGAGGATTTTTGAGAGAGACCGAAATTAGAAAATTACAAATTTCAAATCTTTGTATACGGCCGTATCTTTTGATATGAATTTAGCTAACTCACGTTTAAAATCAGCCACAGCACCCGTAGCACCACAAGAGACTTTGATGTCGTCTTGAACAGGTTTCAAATCTTGGAGATTTATATCCGTTACCTTGCTGTCATATCGGGCTTCATCAAAGGTGGTGGAGTACGAGGCACAATACTTTTTAAGTATCTCTTTATCAAAGAGATAATTTTCAATCTCATGTCGTTTAAGCATTTTATTTGAAAAGTCTTCTCCCAAAAATTGATCTCTTTGCTCGTCGCTTAATGTGTCTCTATCTTTAAGTAATAAAAGTTGTACGTCTTTAAAGGCTTTATTGAGTACCTTAAGCGCTAATAGGGCATTTTTCTGCATAGCACCTCCACCCCCGCTTGATACAAAAAGGGCTTGGTTATACTCCTCAAAGAATATTTCATTGTATACGTCAGCGTCTAAGCCCTGCTCGTCGCCACTAGGAGAAGATTCGGGCGTACCTTCACAGTAAATAATAACCTCCGGAGCCATAAGGCCCGTCAGATCTTCAAGTGCGGTTTGGAAAATTCTTTCCCAATCTTTTCTAGTTCCTCGGATAGGTTTGAGGACAATAGGATTGTCAAAATCTTGCATGGTAAAATCTATCACCGCTGTTTTATCTTTTAAGTCTCTTTGCAAAGCCCGCAAGAAACCCACGCTATGGGTGGCTACCCAAAGCTGACTATTTTCTGGAATAAGTTTCTCTATCTCGATTAGTAGTTTTCGTTGGATTGCTGTGTTTAAGTGTAATTCCGGCTCATCAATACAAAACACAGTATCGTTAAATTCCTTTGTCTTAATTATCAGATCGAGGACAATGTCCATGACCTCTTTCTCGCCTGATGATAAATTCATATAAGGGAAGTCTTTAGATGTTCCTTTCTCAAACCAGAGTTGTCCTCTGTCTTCTGTGATATTCCCGAGATTAGAAATTCTAATATCTAAAACTCTTTCTAGAATACCGTTTAGGACACCCAACTTTTCTGTAGCCCATTCTTTTCCAGTTTTATCTTTATCAAAAACCTCTTCTATAAAGCTTCCCATAAGTCGTTCGTAGTTTTTCTGCGCCCTTGAATCGAGTTGTATTGAACTACCGGGACGAGACTCATCAACCGCCAAAGGTATCTTACGAATAGCATCAATGCCTAAAGAGGAGGTGTATCTGTAAGCGGTACGAATGTAGAAACTTTTCTTTTCAAGTGTTCCGGAAGCGGGGGTAATTTTTACGGCTTCCGACTTTGAATATTCTTTAGTGCCGCCCGGAAGATAGAAACTTTTAGAGGCAAAGGCTGCTTGATGTTGGCCTCCATAGAAATTGTTGGAGGATTCTTCAAAGGCATCGAAAACGCTACTTTTACCGGAACCGTTTGGCCCAACAAGAGCAACAATCTTCTTTGGTTCGTCACCAAGATTGATAGTGAGTTCGTGGAAACGTTTAAAGTTTTTTAGTTGTATTGTTTTTAGTCGCATAATTTAAATTAATTCTTTAGGCGATATTCCAAGTGCCTTTGCAATTTTCGTAATAGTCGCAAGCGTGGGATTTGTCTTGCCGTTTTCAATATTGGTAATAAAACTTCTGCCGACTTTAAGACTACGGGCAATATCGCCCTGCGATATGCCCTTTTCCGTTCGTATCCGTTTCAAGTTCTTACCGAGCTTTACCTGTTCGCTTTTCATTATCCGAAGTATATTCTCCGGTATATTGCGATACAATGGTATAGTATAATATACTATACCTATGACTAAGTATTTTCTCTACGCCCGCAAAAGCACAGATGTCGAAGACGGGCAGGTTATGTCCATTGAAGCCCAACTGTCCGAGCTTCGTTCCCTCGCCAAGAGTGAGGGGCTAGAGATTGTGTCCATATGATCTCCTAGAAACATCGTGCCCCTCGTATTCGATAGTGATTCCGTCATCGTGAACTTTATCCTGATATGGAGCGTTAGAACGCCGTGACATCAAAATCACAGAGTAGCTCGGATTCAGTCGAAAATTTATGCCCCGTTGCAAAGCTTGAACGTTCTCTGCATCGCACATTTCATGATAACTTAAAATATCGTTCCTAATTTCGTTCATATTCTTGAAAAACCGAAATCTTTGCCTATCGGTTTTAATGTGTCCTCGCCAACTGTGGCTACACCCAGATCCAGCGCATTAATAAAATCAATATATTTGTTATCTTTGGGTTCCTGAGATGGCACTAAAATTTTATATTGATTTTTGAAAGCGAGACTATTTTCCCTTTTAAACTTATTAATTTCAAAGTAGTCGTACTCGTATAATTGAACTATGCCTTTGCGGGCCTGGACTCTAAAATTCCTGTTCTCCGTGCTTTTGACCTCAAAAAGGAATGACCTGTCCCCATCATGAGCAAATAAATCCACATGCTTATTGGAAAGTGTGGAATACCCTTTCTGTCTGAATATATCTATGAGTTTCTGAAGTACGGAGTAGTGGCTTGCTTCTGCGCGAGCTAAAATATCATTATCTCTAATAACTAAGGAGTAGGGTTTAATAATGAGCCGTCTATTTATTTCTTCCAGGAATCTAAGAGAGGCAGCTGATCTTAAAGTTTCTGTTGCATTGTGTACTTCGGATAGATCTGATGGTTTTTCTTCATTTTTGATGATACCCCGTTTTGAATGACCGGAGTACACGAAAAGGGGCTTGTCCTGAAATAATATTTGCTGCGCCACATCAAAAGACACGCTAGAGAAACTGCCCATTTGCGGAAATCCTTTTATTTGTGATATTGGTACTCTATTTTTTAATAGCTGCTCTATAAGCGTGTAAGTTTTTCCGTCGTTTTTCGGTTCAGGAGAATCCCAACTAGCAGGATCGGGTAATTCACTAAATAAATAAACCTCGGTTAACGGCACTAAAAGTGGCCATTTATTAGTATTATTTTTTATTTCGTAATGCCAAAGTGGCCCGTCCTTTACTGAAAAGTCAAACCCAACAACACCGATGCCGATAATACCCGAGGCGGCATTCGAAAAGGCCGAGGCCTGTGCTCCTGTGCTATGTATGAAAAATATGTCTCCGGTTTGGATTTTCTTCCAACTTGCTCTATGTTTCTCCTCCAGCCCCCAGGTCATATATTTAAAAGCGGTCAGCCAATGCTCTGGGGGGCCAGTAAATCTAAAGAACTGTTTTGTTTTTAGCGCAGAACTAAAATCCATCATAGCTTATTATATTTAGTAGCATTGCCCTTCGCTTTTTCTATCGGATATTTCTTCTCGTTTTTATCAATCTTCCTACCTAATGCTTCGGCTATGTCAATTTTTAAATCATGACTAAGGAGCAAAACCCAGTAGAGCACATCCGCAAGCTCTTCCCCAATATCGTCTTTATGGGATTTAACATACTCTTCTACCTCCTCCTTGTTTTTCCACTGGAAGTGCTCTAAAACTTCGGCAGCCTCCAAGCAGAGCGACATCGCCACGTCTTTTGGGTTGTGAAATTGCTTCCAATTTCTTGCATCGCGAAACTCGAGTATTCTCTTTATAAGTCGCCCCACATCTACCATGTTGTTCATTCTATCACTTTCCGCACCGGCCACTTTTTGATAAACGGAGAGGGGGCGCAGAAAGAATATAGCCACCTGCAGAAAACTCGTATCATCCTATTTGGCTCCCCGGGTAGGATTCGAACCTACAACCTTCGCCTTAACAGGGCGCCGCTCTACCGTTGAGCTACCGGGGAATCTATTTAATTGTACGTACCGGGGAATGGTATGGAGGTACTCTATCAAAATAATGCACTTTTGCAACCTATGAAAGTGATATAATGAGGGCGCTACTCGTGGTGAGCTTGTTGAACCATGTCCTCTTCTTTTCTCGAAAGCGCGCTTGCGCCGATCGATAAGGCCGCCGAACTTCTCGGACTTAAGGCCGACGTCGTCGCGGCCCTGAAGCGCCCCGAGCGGGCCATCGAGGCCACGCTCCGCGTGCGGATGGACGACGGGCGGATCGCGCTCTTCCCCGCTTGGCGCGTGCAGTGGAACGGCGCTTTAGGCCCCTACAAGGGCGGCATCCGCTACTCCCCGGACGCGAACCTCGACGAGGTCTCCGCGCTCGCCGCGCTTATGACCTGGAAGAACAGCTTGATGGCGCTCCCCTTGGGCGGCGGGAAAGGCGCCGTGAAAGTGGACCCCAAAATGCTCTCGAAGGGAGAGCTCGAGCGCCTCTCCCGCGCGTGGGTCGGGGCGTTCTTCGACGTCATCGGCCCCGAAAAGGACGTCCCCGCGCCGGATATGAACACGAACGCAGAGATCATGGCCTGGATGTCGGACGAATACTCCAAGCTCGCAGGCAGGGAAGTGCTCGGCACGTTTACCGGCAAGCCAGTGGAGAAGGGCGGAAGCAAGGGCCGCGAGGTCTCGACCTCCTACGGCGGCTTTGTGGTCCTGAAGCGCTACCTCGAGGGCAAGAATAAGACGCTCAAGGGCCTCTCCGTCGCTATCCAGGGCTTTGGGAACGTGGGCGGCAACATCGCCAGGTTTCTCGACGAGGCAGGATGCAAAGTGGTGGCAATCTCGGATTCCAAGGGCGGTATCTATAAAAAAGAAGGTCTCGATATACCGAAGCGACTCGAAGACGCCACGGGCGCGGAAACCATATCGAATAAGGAGCTCCTCGAACTTCCGGTGGATGTGCTCGTCCCCGCCGCGCTCGAGTCCGTGATCCACGACGGAAACGCCACAAACATCAAGGCGAAAGTGATCCTCGAGCTCGCGAACGGCCCCGTAACCGCCGAGGCCGAGCAGGTGCTCGTGGGGCGCGGCATTGACGTGATCCCGGACATCTGCGCGAACGGCGGCGGCGTGATGGGGAGCTACTTTGAGATGCTTCAGAACGCCTCCGGGCACTACTGGAGCGAGGAGGAGGTGCTGAACAAGCTCGAGCTCCAGATGACCGAGGCCTGGGAGGGCCTCGAGGAGGTGCGGAAGCGCTTTGGCATCACCTACCGCGAGGCGGCCTTTGTCCGCGCCATCGAACGGGTCGCCAAAGCGGTCGAATCAAAACTTCCCTCCTAACTCCTTTCGTAGAAAACAAGGTTTACATTATACCACGCCATGGCGTGGTATAATGTAAACGGAAAAATTGGGTGATATTTATTGGGCTAGGCCTCGCAGACGCCCCAGCCGCAGGCGGGGCAGCTCTTGCAGCCCTCCTTCATCTGGAGTTCCTCGCCGCAGGCGGGGCATTTTTTTGCTTCCAGCATCGTCTCCGCGCGCATTGAGACCGCCTGCCCGTCAGCTTTGGACGTTTGCTTCTTGCTTTCGTTGAGGTTTAGGATCTGGAACTCGCGGGACTTGTCGCGATAGACGGTGCAGCCCTTGCACTTGAGCTGCCAGGCGAGGATATAGCCGCGCAACATGTCCTCCTTGGTCGCCGTGTTCGGAAAGTTGATGGTCTTCGAGATGGAGTTGTCTGTGTGCTTCTGAAACGCCGCCTGCATGCGGATATGGTCCTCGGCCGAGATGTCCATCGAGGTTACATAGACCCTTTTCACGTCCGCGGGGATCTCTTTGAGGTCCTGGAGCGTCCCCTTCTCTACGATATGATCGACGGTCGCGGGCTTAAAGAGACCGCGCTCCTTGAGCTCGACCTCAAGGTACTTGTTGAAATACTGGAGCGAGTAGCGGCCGTTCAAGATGCCCTTCTTGTGATACGCGAGCGCGAAGGCGGGCTCCACGCCCGAGGCGACGTCGAACATCATCGAGATGGAGCCCGTGGGAGCGACGTTCGTGAGCGCGGCGTTCCGCAT
>DATDVS010000031.1:0-7206 GCA_036517535.1 Minisyncoccota bacterium | reverse complement strand
GAATATCAGGCTATTTTCGGCAAAGAAAATTATTTCATAGAAATCCAATGCCACCCTTCGATAGAAAATGATAAGAAAGTTCGCGAGGCGCTGATTGCGCTTGGGAAGAAGCATGGCATCATGGTAGTCGCCACCCAGGACTCGCACTATCCCTGCGAGGAAGACCACAAGGCGCACCACACTCTGCTCCAGATCAACACCCAGGGCGATGTGAGGGATGGCGCGAAATTCGAATTCTCCAATGATGATTTTTCTTTCATGGATAGCAAAAAAGCGCTTGAAGTTTTCAAGGATTTTCCGGAAGCAGTGGGCAATACGCTCCAGGTGGCAGAAATGTGCGACCTAGAGCTCGAGTTGGGCTCTTGGGTTTTCCCGGATTTTAAGATTGAAGCCGGTAAGACTTATGATCAGAAATTAAGGGAGCTGACCTATGCCGGTTTCGAGCGGCTGGGGCTCAAAGAAACTCCGGAATTAAAAGAGCGGGTGGAATATGAGCTTAAAATTATTTCGGACAAGGGCTATCAGCCGTATTTCCTTGTGGTGGGCGACCTCCTGCGGCACGCAAAAGAAAACGGCATATTGACCACGATCAGGGGGTCAGTCGCAGGCTCCATGGTCACCTACCTCCTGGGCATCACCAATGTGAACCCGATAGAATACAAACTGCCCTTTGAAAGGTTTCTGCATTCGCGCCGCCCCTCGGCTCCGGATATCGATATGGACTTCGCCGACAACCGACGCGATGAAATGATCGAGTACGTGAAAAAGAAATATGGTGAGGACAAAGTGGCGCAGATCGGAACCTTCGGCACAATGATGGCCCGCGGCTCCGTGCGCGATGTGGCCCGAGCCCTGGGCTACCCGTACGCCGTGGGCGACAGGCTTTCAAAAATGATCCCGATAGGCTCCCAAGGCTTCCCGATGACCATCGACCACGCCCTGGAGATAGTTCCGGAGCTCCGCGATGCATATAAAAAAGAAAAGGACACGAAAGAAATAATCGATCTAGCAAAAAAATTGGAGGGCTGTGTCCGGCACATTTCCGTCCATGCGGCCGGGGTGGTGATTGCACCCAAAGAGCTTTCGGAATACACTCCGCTTCAATATGATCCTAAAAGTGAAAATAAGAACGGGGAAGACGGCAAGAGGAATATCATTACCCAATTTGATATGTACTCAATCGAGGAAGCGGGATTACTTAAATTCGACTTCCTGGGGATACGAAACTTGGCGATACTGGCAGACGCCGTGAGCTTGGTGAAAAAATTTTACGGAGTAAATATCGACATTGAAAACATTCCGCTTGATGACAAGAAAACTTTCGAGCTCCTGGCCTCCGGCCAGACGGAAGGCCTGTTCCAGCTCAATGGCTCGGGCATGACCAGGTACTTAAAAGAGCTCAAGCCGACCTCCATCCACGATATCAACGCCATGGTGGCGCTCTACCGCCCCGGCCCGATGGAATCCATTCCGGAATACATCAAGCGCAAACACAATCCGAAACTCGTAAAATACCTCGATCCGCGAATGAAAAAATTCCTGGGCGAATCATACGGGCTCATTGTGTACCAGGACGACCTTCTTTTCTGCGCCCTCGAACTCGCCGGCTACAGCTGGGAGGAAGTAGACAGATTTCGCTACGCCGTCGGCAAGAAAATACCGGCCGAGATGGCGGCACAATATGAAAAGTTCACCAAGGGCATCGTGGAGGGCGGGCAGACCCAGGAATTCGCCGAGAAACTCTGGAAACTTTTCGAGCCGTTCCAGGCTTATGGGTTCAACAAGGCGCATGCGGCCTCTTACGGCAAGGTCGCCTACCAGACGGCCTACATGAAGGCCAACTATCCGGTAGAATACATGGCCGCCATTCTCACCGCCGAATCCGGCGACATTGATAAAATCGCCGAGATAATCAACGAATGCAAAAAAATGCAGATTCCGGTCCTGCCGCCGAACATCAATGAATCCTTCGGTGGATTCACCTGCCTGCCGAAAGATTTAAGCGCGCCGATAAGCAACACGAATAAAAGCGAGAAAATCCGGTTCGGATTCTATACTATCAAAAATTTGGGCACGGATATTGCTGATGCCATCATCGCCGAGCGCAAGACTAATGGTAAATTCAAATCTATCAGTGATTTCCTAGACCGGGTTAAACATAAGAATTTAAATAAAAAATCACTTGAAGCACTCATTAAGTCCGGCTCGATGGATGACCTACCTGATGGTAAACAGAATAAGTGCGAGCGCGGGGTTTTAATGTCGAATCTGGAAGCTATGCTGGCCTATAATCACGAAGCTTCCAAGCAAGATAAAAATCAAATTTCACTTTTCGGCGGATCCACTGCCATTGCCGCGCCGGCATTCAAACTCCAGGGCGGCACCGCGGCCACCCAGGCGGAGAAATTGCTTTGGGAAAAAGAGCTCCTCGGGCTTTACGTCTCCGGCCACCCACTCGACCGTCTGCGAGAGAAACTCGAGAGCCGTGAGATGAACATCAAGAAAATAATAGAGGAAGTAGGTAATGGCCTGCCGGTCACGATTGCCGGCATTATCGACACCGCACGGCTTGTGGTGACAAAAAACAACGAACGGATGGCATTCCTGAAAATCTCTGACCTGACCGGCTCGATTGAAGCTGTTTGTTTCCCTTCTATGTTTAAAGATGCCGTAGACATTCTGGTAGCCGAAAAATGCATCGCGCTCTCCGGAAAAGTTTCAAACCGCAATGGCGAGAAGTCGATTGTCATCGAAGCGGTAAAAGAGGTATAATTATTGGCAATGTGAGCCCAAATTTAGAAAAACCAAACAGTGAGCCTGAGCAAATTAGCCTGGATTTAAGAACAGACGAACAAACTCTGGCAGAAGCTAGAACGAAAAAACTCGAGGATTTAACTGACCGAGAGATGGGATTATTGAGAGTTGCAAATAGTATAGAAAATAGAGAGGATAAAAAAGATACAATAGGGGGTCAAAAAATCCACTAATTGTACAAACTCATTGCTTTCTCCTTGCTTTCGGAAAAAATACACTCCACCGCTTCAGCGACAGTCTTGGAAAGTTTTTTGATTTTTTCTAATTCCGGCTTTTTGAAGTCGCCGAGGAGATGATTTAGGATCGCCTTCTCGCCTTTCGGCTTTTTGATCTTACCGGATGGCGTAACCGGAGCTATGCCCACCCTTATTCTTAAAAATTCTTCGCTCTTCAAATGTTTGATGACGGACTTTAGTCCGTTATGCCCGCCGGCGGAGCGATTGAAGGAAATTTTTATTTTTCCGAGCGGCAGGTCGATGTCGTCGTAGATCACCACCAGGTCTTTCAGATCTTTTTTTGATTTTACCAGAGGCGCCACGGCTTTACCCGAATTATTCATAAACGTATCCGGCATTAGGAATTTTATTTTCTGCTTCGAGTTCTCGAGTTTTTTTTCCACCAGACCCGCTACAATGCGCCCGGTGTTATGCCGAGTGCTTAAATATTCATCTCCGGGATTCCCTAGGCCTACAACGAGTTTCATGTATCTATAATACCAAAATTGTAAATTGAAAATTAAAAATTGAAAATTAGCCAATAAAGTTGGTGTGCTGTCAATAATATTTCGTGTTATATTGTAAGGATGGAAAATGAAACACCTCGCAAAGAGTCCGGCTGGGACCTCCTGCGGTTTGCGCTTCTAATGCTCCTTTTCGTCATACCTATCCGCCTGTTCATCGCCCAGCCCTTCATCGTCTCCGGCGACTCCATGCTTCCCACCTTCCATAACAAGGATTATCTGATAATCGACGAACTCTCTTACAGACTGACCGATCCGAAAAGAAGCGATGTCATCATCTTCCGCTACCCGAAAAATCCGAAAGTATTCTACATAAAAAGGATCGTGGGGCTGCCGAATGAAACAGTACACGTGGAGGGCGGCACCATCACTATCACTAATGACGAGCACCCGGAGGGGCTCGTGCTTGAGCAGCCGTTCGTAAAGAATGGATCGATCGATGCGCCGAATAATTTTGAACTCGGCGATGACGAATACTTCGTTATGGGCGACAATCGGTCACATAGTTCGGACTCCAGATTTTGGGGACCGGTAAAAAAGGATTTGATCATCGGCCGCGCCTTGGTACGCCTCTTCCCGGCAAGCGATGTCGGACTCATGCCGGGCCATTACAAGCAGCCGGAGTAACAGCCTAAAAAAATATGAGCAGAACAAAAAAATCGTCGAAGGAAAAGAACAAAGACCTTTCGGCACCGAAGGGGATGCGGGATATTTCAAATGAGCAGTACTACGCTTTTCAGGGATTCTTCGAAAAAGCACAGGGAGTGGCGCTCTATTACGGCTTCAAGCCGATCGACACCCCAATGCTCGAGCACGAAGAGATCTTCACTTCATCGATCGGCGAGGGCACCGACATCGTGGATAAGGAAATGTATACCTTGAAAACCAAGGGCGGCGACCATTTGGCGCTCCGCCCCGAGCACACCGCTCCGCTGGTACGCGCCTACATCGAGCACGGCATGCAGACCATGCCCCAGCCGGTGATGTTTTATCAATACGGCCCTGTTTTTAGACACGACAAGCCGCAGCGCGGGCGCTACCGCCAATTCTTCCAGTTTGACCTCGACTCCTTAGGCTCGGATAAAAGCATCATGGATGCGCTCGTAATAAAAGTGGGCATGTCGATCCTCGAAGAAGCCGGCGCAGAGAACCTGTCAATAGACATCAATTCGATCGGCGATAAAGAATGTCGAGGGGGCTATATCAGGGAGCTGACTGGTTATTATAGGAAGCATTTAGGCTCGCTACCGGCCATTGACCGGGAACGCTTAAAGACCAATCCCCTTCGGATACTTGATTCGAAAGAAGAAAAGACAAAAGAAATAAACGAGGGCGCGCCGGATGCGGTATCCTTCCTGTGCACCTCCTGCAAGAAACATTTCAAAGAAGTGCTGGAGTATTTAGAGGAGATGGGCATAAACTACAATATGAATAAAAACTTAGTACGCGGGCTCTCCTATTACACCCGCACCGTTTTCGAAATTTATGCCGATGGCGAAAAGCTTGAGGGGCAGGAGGGTGCGCCGACGCCGGTACAAATAGCCTCCGGCGGGCGGTATGATTACCTAGCCCGCGCTATCGGGGGTAAGAAAGATGTACCGGCTGTGGGGTTCTCCATGGGAGTGGACAGGATAGTGGAGTCCGGCTGGTATAAAAAGCTCGCACCGCGAATAATTAAAAAGCCAAAAATCTATTTTATCCAGCTGGGAGCCGAAGCAAAGCTCAAAAGCCTCAATGTCATTGAAATTTTGCGCAAGGCCCACATCCCTATCGCCCAATCAATTTCCAAAGACTCCCTAGGCTCGCAGCTTGGGGTCGCGGAGAAGCTCGCCATCCCTTACACCATCATCTTCGGAGTAAAAGAAGCTATCGACAACTCGGTGATCGTGCGCAATATGTCCAACCGCTCGCAGGAAACGGTGAAGCTGGCCAAGCTTGTGGAATACTTGAAAGAATTGAAGTAGTTAACTAGGCACTAGGCCCTAGCGTAATTAAAAGCTAACGCCTAGAGCCTAAAGCCTAATGCCTATCCATAAGAAAATACTACAAAAAGAGGAAAAAGTTTTGCGCAAGATCGCGGCCGAGGTTCATGTCGGAGAAATAAAAAGCGTAAAGATCAAAAAGGTCCTGAAAGAAATGTCCGCGGCACTCAAAAGCCAAAGCGACGGGGTGGCAATCGCGGCACCACAGATCGGGTATTCACTTCGGATATTTGTGGTCTCCGGTAGAATCTTCGCCAAAGATTTTATGCAACCAAAGGAAGAAATCGAAAATAAAAGTGAAAAAGTGCCGAAAGATGTAATTTTTATAAATCCGAAAATTTCCAAGCTCTCCCGCGACAAAGAATGGGTGCCGGAGGGGTGCCTGTCCGTACGCCCGCTTTATGGCAAGACTTTCCGATCCAAGAAAGCGACGGTAACCGCCTACGACGAGAATGGCAAGAAATTTACCCGCGGGGCTTCGGGTTTACTTGCCCAGATCTTCCAGCATGAGACAGACCACCTAGACGGAATCCTCTTCATCGATCATGCGCAGGATGTGAAAGAGGAAGCGTTGCCGCATAAATAGCTATGGATAAAAAAATTAATTTTATATTTTTCGGAACTCCGGACGTGGCTAGCGAGACGCTTGGAATTCTCAAAATGAATGACTTTTGTCCTTCGCTAATTGTTACCTCGCCGGATGCAAAAGCAGGGCGGGGTATGCATACACAGGCAACGCCTGTGGCTAAATTTGCCGAAGATAATAATATTCCCTGCATCAAGCCGGAAAAATTAAATGAGGGAGAACTGCCGCAGGCAGACTTATACATTGTCGTTGCCTACGGCAAAATTATTGCGGAAAATATTTTAAATAAACCAAAGCTTGGCTCCATCAATATCCATTACTCTCTGCTCCCTAAATACCGAGGAGCATCGCCCGTGGAGAGTGTAATTTTAAACGGAGATACTGAAACCGGGGTCACCATTCAGAAAATGACTTACGCAATGGATGCTGGAGACATCATTGTCCAAGAAAAAGTCGCAATTGGGCCAGACGAAACTGCTCCCGATCTCCGTAAACGTTTGATAAAAATCGGCGGAGAACTTTTGGTAAAAACATTACCGGACTTTATGAATAAAAAAATAAAACCCGTCCCGCAAAACGGAAGCCTTGCTTCCGTTTGTAAAAAAATAAAGAAAGAAGACGGGCTAATAGATCCAAACGACAATCCGGTAAAAAATTATAATAAATTCCGCGCCTATCACGCCTGGCCGCGGATTTTCTTTTTTAAGGGCGAAAAAAGGTTCATTATTACCGACGCCGCGCTAGAAAATGGCCCCCTCGACCCTGCTCGGGGCAAGAAATTCGTAATTAAAAAGGTCATTCCCGAAAGCGGAAAAGAAATTGATTACAAATAGCACCTATCTAACTTTCTAGCATATGCTTAAATCTTATACAGGGCTATGTTACGGGTATATTTAGTATTTAGAAGTAAAGGGGTTGCGCTTGGAGAGACCTTTGAGCATCTTTTTGATACTCGCGGCCCCGCGTTTGAATAGCGTCTGCCTGCGATCCTTGTTCTTGCTGATCTCCCGGAAGAGGGTGTCTTTCACCTCGTCGATCGCGGCGTATAGATCCTCGCCGTCGGCGCTCGAATAGAAGCTCTGCCC
>DATDVS010000030.1:0-25380 GCA_036517535.1 Minisyncoccota bacterium | reverse complement strand
GCGCCACACGGATCTTACTCGGGCTCAACGGCTGCTCTCAGGTCGAGCCCCCGGACCAGGCGGAGCGTGCTGATGTCTCCACCTCGAACCTCCATCACCGCGGACAGGTCGTCCTTAGCGGGGATGTTCTCGAAGACCACTGGCTTTTCGGTGGTGGCCCGGATCGCCCGAACCACGTATTCCCACGAAAAGCCGCCTCTCCACACCCTTATTTTCATTTTTTCTCCTGTGCTGAAATTCTTCTAAATTATAACATTATATCAAAAAATAGTCAAATTAAAAAAGTATGCAAAAATTAGAAAACCCCGCAGAAGAGTTTCTTCCACGGGGCTCGTCGCGAGCCCCGTGGGGTCGCGCGCTCTACTTGTCGTCGTGGTGATCGCGTTCGACCATCCGTCCTCTGGCGATATTACGCTCGAGGACCACGAGGCGCTCTCTGGCCCCCTGTCGAATCTGGCGTTGTAACGCCAGATCTTCTTCTCTTTCGGCCGGATGATCGGGGACCAACAGAGTTCCTGGTCCCATATAGCGTGCTCGATCACGAGCCGCTTGCACCGACGGGGCGTCGATCTCGACGTATTTCTCCCGCCATGTGATTTCTCCTACCCCTTCATAACGAAACACGAACAGCGGCATGGTGTGCTCTCCTCGTTTGGAACTTTAACTTATCTATAAATTATGTCAAACTCTCTTTATTTTATCGCCAATTTTTAAGTATT
Organism: Minisyncoccota bacterium; assembly: GCA_036517535.1. Taxonomy (GTDB): domain Bacteria; phylum Patescibacteriota; class Minisyncoccia; order Phycocordibacterales; family UBA9973; genus UBA9973. The sequence goes on along the minus strand of DATDVS010000030.1, from coordinate 24,661 downwards.
CTTTCGGTTTTGGGCGAGAGTTGTAATCAGAGCTCATCACATATCCGTATGCCCCAGCATTTTTTATGGCGAGTGTGTCTCCTATTTTGGGCTTTACCATCAGTCTGTCTTTCGCGAAAAAGTCTCCGGATTCGCAAATATTGCCGACGATAGTTAGTTTTTCTTTTTTACCTTTTCTATTATTTAAATTAATTATTTCATGGTAGGAGCCATATAAAGCCGGACGGATCAGGTGATTGAAGCCAGAATTCACCCCGACGAAAGTTTTTTTCGGATTCTCTTTGATGTCGGTAACCTTTACCAACAGGGTTCCGGCCTCAGCCACCAAGTATCTACCCGGCTCGAAAGACATTTCTATATTTCGGCCGTATTTTTTAATAAAAACCTTTTTTAATTTATGTGCAGATTTTGCAAAGTCTTTTATATTTAATTTTTTATCGCTAGGATGATACGCTACCCCTAAGCCTCCACCGAAATCCAGATGCTTTAAGTCGGGGAAGGAAAGGGCGGTTTTAAAAAGAGTTTTCATGGCCAGTACGAGTGTGAAAGCATCCGGCACATTTGAGCCGATATGCTGGTGGAGGCCGGTGATCTTTAAATTATATTTTTTCACCAGACCTTTGAGCTTGGGTATATGGGATATATCAATACCGAATTTACTATCCGGCCCGCCGGTTATCACGTGAGAATGATGTCCTGCGCCGATTCCTTGATTGAGTCTGATGGAAATTTCAGAATTAGGAAAATTTTTGCCTATGATCTCAACTTGATGTAAAGAATCTAAATGCACCCGGATTCCTTTTTTGATCACCGCTGTCAACTCCCTCTCGTTAATACTGCCGCAAGTAAAAGTCATTCTTGAATACGGCACTCCTGCCCGGCGCGCAAGACTTATTTCACCCGGACTGACTGTTTCTACGCCGAAACCTTGTCTGGCAATGAGCTTTATTATTTCCTTATTGTCGTTAGCTTTGCAGGCATAATAAAGTTTTACGCCCGGAAAGTTTTTCTTTAATTCTCGGCATTTCGTATTTATTACCTTGCCGTCATAAAAGTAAGCTGGTGTTTGCAATTTTTCCATGAGCCTCATTCTACACTAAATATTAAATTAGAAAACCCCGCAGAAGAGTTCTTCCACGGGGTCGTCGGCGACCCCGTGGAGCCGCGCGCTTACTTGCCGGTCAGCAATCCTCCTTCCTGATACACATGGACGCCTCGGTCCATGTGCTCTGGGTACTCCGAGACGCGGGTGAGGATCTCCCTCGACCCGAAATGCTGTTCAGCTTCGCGCTGAATAGCCCCCACGTCCCACCCGGCCTCGAACGGACCGAAGACCTTCTTGTCTTCGGTCGTGAACAGGTACCTTGGCATAGGTCTCCTTTCCCTCTTCCTTTGAAATTCTACAACAAATCTTCCGGGTCCACAAATACATTAAAAGCGGGGGGCAGGGTGAGGAGCTTGTCGAGCAATACTTCGTCGATGGAGGAGTCCGGGGAGAGGGCGGGGAGGGACCACTTTTTCGGGTCTAGCCGCAGGAGGGCGTTGGTCACATATTTATTTTTTACTTTGGCAACGAAGCCACTGAATATTTCTGGCGCGTAGTTTTTGAAAATTTCTTGTAAATCCTTCTTTGCCGTTAGGGTTTCATTTTTGTCCCCCAGGTGAGTGATCTTGATAAACCGGCGGAAAGGCGGATAGCCCAAATTTTTTCGTTCGCCGAGCTCTTCGCGCACGAAAGGCAGGAGGTTTTCCCGGGTGACGGAGAGTATTGCCGGGTCGTTTTTGTTCCTGGTTTGAATTATGAGTTTTCTGTCAGTGGCATTTATAATCGAAATTAAAATTTGCACTACCCGCTCGCTCATCTTGAAGGAGGGAATGCTCCAGAGGGAGTCGAACGAAGCGATGACTGAAAGCGGGATCTTGTTTTTAAAATAGGAAAATGCCATTTCGGTGCCGACCAGGATGGCGCTTTTTTCTTCCCCGAATTCTTTTATCATTTTCTCGGCTTGCGCGGCGGTTCTGACCGATTCTTTGTCCAGCTTGAACACTCTATTTTTCGGGAAGAGTTTTTTCACTTCTTCCGCCACTGTGTCCGTGCCGATGCCGAGCGGAAAGAGATTCCAGCTACCGCAGGTCCGGCAGATACTGTCAGCCGGCATGCTTGTGTGGCAGCGGTTGCAGGCGAACATCCTCTTCTTGCCGTCACGCGAAAGGTATAACACCGCCGGAGCTCCGCAGGCGCTACAGTGGAGCACTGCGCGGCAGTCCCGGCATATCGTCATGGTGGCCAGGCCTTTTCGAAGTGAAAAAATAAATACATTCTTTTTTTTATTGAGCTCTTTGTGTATTTCTTTTACCGCTTCTTCTGTCAGCACTTCGAATTTATCGCCTCGGGACGGGGTGCTGATCTCTCCTTCAAAGCCTGTGCGGAAAGATAAATTGCCTATTTCGTGAAATCCGTCCGCCTCCTTGCGCCCGATGGTTTCAAACCGCAGCAATGTATCACCCAGGATCAATTTGGCGTTTATCTTTGTGGCAAAAAGCTCGGCAAAAGTCCGCAGGTCGATGTGCGGCCGGCCGATCATTTTGTATCCATTCGAGCTTTCGTGCTCCAGGATTATGATACCGAGGTCTATTCGAGGGAGTGAAAGGTAGGGCGCGGTACCCAGGATGAGCACCGGGTGTCCAGTACTTATTATTTTTTCAAACAAGGCCATAGATTTTTTTGGAGAAACGCCGCCTCCAAGCGGGAAAGTAAACTGCTCGATGCCCTTGCCCAGGAGCTCGGAGAGAGTTTTGAGGTCGCCGTCTCCCGGCACTACGATGAATATCGACTTTTTTTGGGCGAAAGCTCCGCGGATAAGGGTTTTGTAATAGGAAATTCTTTCTTCGAGGGGGGCCTGAAACAACAATTTCTCCGGCCGAATTTTTATCGATAAATTTTCTTCCCCTTTTTTAGCTTCCGGCATGAATTTGGCCGCCAGGTCGTATTGTTCCCGGAGCGCTGCCGGTATCAGGGAAGTAATGGCGCCATTTTTATTTGAAGCGAAGTATTTTGCGGCCTCAAATATGGAATCGAGGTATTCGGTTCTGAAAATGGAGTGTGTTTTCACCTCGGTTATTTTTTTTAGATTAAAACGCAGACTTTTTATTTCCCCCTTTGCTTCGCCCGCGTCCTTCGCCTCGGTGACCAGCCCCAGCACTTTTTTGTTGCGAAGGGCAATACTGACGATACTGCCTGCCGTAAGGTCCCTAGTGCTGAAATAGGTCAGGTTTCCCTTAAAAATACCCTTCGCCAGGGGTACGACAGTCACAATTTTCATAACTATGATTTTAGCACGGATGTGTTATATTATCCCTTATGGGATTATTTTCTAGAAAGCTTGGAATTGACCTGGGGACCGCCAACACCCTCGTGTTTTTACCGGGCAAAGGCGTTGTACTAAATGAGCCTTCGGTGGTGGCCGTGTCGCTCCAGGATAATAAAATCTTAGCCATCGGATTCGAAGCGAAAGACATGATCGGCAAGACCCCGGAATCCATCGTCACTTACTGCCCGATGAAAGACGGCGTGATCGCCGACTACCGGGTGACGGAGGCCATGCTGCGGTATTTCATCAGCAAAGCCATGGGTAAATTTAATTTATTCAAACCGGATGTAATGGTCTCCGTGCCGGCAGGGGTCACCTCGACCGAGCGCCGCGCCGTGGTGGAGGCCGCCATTCGCGCCGGGGCGAAAAACGCATATGTGGTGAAAGAGCCGATACTTGCGGCTATCGGCGCCGGCATCCCGATCTATGAATCCAAGGGCTACATGGTGGTGGACATCGGCGGAGGCACGACCGATGTGGCGGTGATATCTCTCGGCGGGATCGTGGCTTCGACATCGGTGAAATGCGCCGGCAACAAAATTGACCAAGCGATAGCCGACTATATCAAGAAAACTTTCAATCTGGCGATCGGGGACCGTACGGCCGAAGAAGTCAAAATAAAGATCGGCGCGGCTATCCCGCTCGAGGAGGAACTGCGCGTTACCATCAAGGGTCGCGACTTCATCCAGGGCTTGCCGCGCTCGGCTCAAGTGGGTACCAATGAAATAGTCAAGGCCATAGACGGCGAGCTCAAACAGATAATCAAAGCGATCAAAGATGTACTGCAAGAAACCCCGCCGGAGCTCGCCTCCGATATTATGGACTATGGCATTATCATGACCGGCGGTTCGTCTCTGCTGCGCAATTTCCCTGACCTGGTTTATAGGAAGACGGGCGTGAAGGCCACGCTCGCCGAGGATCCGCTCTTCTGCGTGGTCAAGGGCACCGGCATCGCCCTTGAGCACCTCGATGTGTACAAGAAAACCGTTCTAAGTAAAAAGTAAATGAGCATAAAGGGTCATTTTGACAAAAATAATCTGCATCACGCGTACCTCATCGAAGGGACGGACGAAGAATCATTGCCCGAAATTACGGAGCTGGTGGGGGGCGGCGAATTAATACACATCAAGCTGGATTCGTTTAAGATCGATGATGCCCGCAATTTGAAATCTTATACGTCGGAAAAAAGCCTCGCCCATGCGCAGAAAAAGATATTTATCATTTCCGCCAACAGCGTGCTTGTTGAGGCCCAGCAGGCGCTACTCAAGCTTTTTGAAGAGCCGATAGAAGATACGCATTTCTTTTTGATAACGCCGGACGCGAGCGCGCTCTTGTCAACTTTTGTTTCCAGATTTTATAGGATTAAAGTCCCAACCAGAGTCGGGAATGCGGAGAGCTTTATCAAAATGCCTTTAGCGAAGAGAATTGAGTTTTTAAAAGAATTACTTGCGGTCGAAGATGAAGAAGATTTGAGCAAGGACTCCCCTCGCTCAAAAGCCTTAAATTTTTTAAATGAACTTGAATCAACACTCGTGTCAAGGATGCCCCTTGACACGGAAGCCCTCAACCAGATTTTCAAAGTCAGAGAGTTCTTGCGCCAGCCGGGGTCTTCAACTAAGAGCCTTATGGAATCAGTGGCTCTGATGTTGAAATCGTGATAAAATAAGAATATGCAATACAACTTTTCTGTTTTTAAAGTGGATTTAAAGAAGATAGAGGAATTTTTAAGCAAGGAATACAGCCAGCTCAATGTCGGCCGGGCTTCTCCTTCGGTGCTCGACGGGGTGTCGGTAGAGTCATACGGATCGCATATGCCGCTGAAAAATGTCGCCTCAATAAATATCGAAGACCCAAAAACTCTACGCATTGCGCCATGGGATAAGAACCAGATCAAGGAGATCGAGAAGGCCATAGTTTCGTCAAATCTGGGGCTGTCTGTCGCCACTGATGATATCGGCATTCGGGTGATTTTTCCGCAGTTGACCACCGAGACGAGGCAGAAGCTGGTAAAGGTTTTAAAAGAGAAACTCGAAGAGTCTAGGATCACTGTGCGCCGAGAACGCGAGCGCATCTGGGAGGATGTACAGGCGAAAGAGAAAGCGGCGCAATTGACCGAGGACGAACGATTCCGTGCGAAGGACGATCTGCAGAAGATCATCGACGAGGTCAATAAAAATCTCGAAGCGACTTTCGGAAGAAAAGAAAAAGAAGTAATGGGGTAGCCGTATGAACATACTGATATTTTTTGTAATCTTACTAGTTTTGGTCATCGTGCACGAATTCGGGCATTTTTTTGTCGCCAAGAGGTTTGGCATACGGGTGGATGAGTTCGGCTTTGGCTTTCCGCCGAAATTATTTGGTATTAAAAAAGGGGAGACAGAATACACCTTCAATGCATTGCCTATCGGGGGATTTGTGAAAATTTTTGGCGAGAACCCGAATGAGGAGAATACTAATGGCCCTGACGCTGCGCGAAGCTTCGTAAACAAAGCGCGGTACAAGCAGGCCCTGGTGCTTTTCGCCGGAGTGTTCGCCAACTTTCTACTCGCTTGGCTTTTGTTTTCTTTTAGTTTGATGTCCGGACTTCCGAGTTCTGCAGGCAGTGAACCGGAAGGATCGGTACTTAAAGATGTGCATTTGGTAGTGCTCTCCGTGATGCCGGATTCTCCAGCCGAAAAAGGCGGACTGCGTTCCGGCGACAAGATAATTTCGCTCAAAAGCGGCGGAGATACTCTGACCGACCCCAACCCCGATACAATAAAATCTTTTATAGTCAGCCACGGTTTCAAGGAGCTCGAAGTGAACTATCTGGGCACAGACGATAAAGCAATGATCGCTAATATTATCCCCTCAAAGGGTAGTGACGAGAAGCCGGCCATCGGCATAAATATGGACGAAATAGGCAGGGCCAAATTCTCCTTTTTCCGTAGTTTTTACGAGGGAATGAGGCTCAACCTGATTATTACCAAAGAAACCGCCAAGGGGCTTTATACGCTTATTATTGAGGCCGTAAAGGGCAACGGCAGCCTGGATTCCGTTACCGGCCCGGTGGGCCTGGTGAAAGTAGTGGGGGACGCCTATCAATTCGGCTTTGCGTACCTGCTCTCATTTGCCGGACTGATCTCCGCCAACCTCGCCATCATTAACCTCTTTCCATTTCCGGCGCTCGACGGCGGGCGGCTACTCTTTTTATTAATCGAAAAAATTAAAGGGTCGAGGATGAATGTGCGGGCGGTGAACATGGCCAACACCATCGGTTTTGCCCTGCTTATATTCCTCATGCTTCTCGTCACTTATCACGATGTCGTCCGCCTCTTCTAAAACACATTCGATTGGCTCAGTGCAAGCTTGCCAGAGCTGTAAAAAAGAATTCGTAATAGAGACGGATGATTTTTCTTTCTATGAAAAAATAAAAGTTCCGCCGCCTACCTTCTGCCCGGAGTGCCGGAGGATGCGGCGTTTTGCTCAAACTAATGAAATTGTCCTATATAAAAGAAAATGCGATTTAACCAGCAAAGATATTTTCAGCATGTATCCTCCGGATGCGCCGTTTACGGTTTATGAAACTGACGCATGGTATTCGGACGCCTGGGATGCATACGAATACGGCATGGAGTACGATTTCTCGCGGCCCTTTTTCGAACAATTTTTAGAGCTTCAAAACAAAGTTCCACGCATGGCACTGGTTAGACAGGGGTCGGCGGTCAACAGCCCTTATGCCCACCGAGTCACGGACCCAAAAAATTCATACATGACTTTCCGCTCTTCCTACCCCGAGAATTGCCTGTATATCTATAATGCGAAATATACGAAGGACTGCGCGGATTGCTCGTGGGTTTTTGATTGCGAGCTTTGCTACCAAGGTGTAAACATCGAGAATTGCTACAATACCAAGTTCTGCCAGGAGTCCAAGGATTGCCGAGATTCTTCTTTTCTTTACGCCTGTCGAAATTGTTCAAATTGCGTAGGCTGTGTGAATTTGGTCAATCAGAAATATTGCATTTGGAACAAGAAATACACGCGAGAAGAATATTTTGGAAAATTAAACGAGCTTAAATTAAATACCCATTCGGGGATTAAAAAATTTCAAAAAGAATTCGAAGAATTTCGTAGAAAATTTCCGGTCAAAGCCATCGCCTCGGTTAAATCCGAAAAAATTTCTGGCAACTGGCTATCGAACTGTAAAAATGTACACCAATCATTTGACTGTCAGCATATCAAAGACGGTAAGCACCTATTCATGGTTTTTGGCGCGGAGGACTGCATGGATTATTACGAATGGGGCAATAAGGCCGAGCAGATATATGAGTCCGTAAATTCAGGACTCAACATTGCCCGGCTATATTTCTGCAATCAATGCTGGATGGGGGCCTCCGACCTGTACTATTGCAACACCTGTCCTGGCGCGCGCAATTGCTTTGGCTGTGTGGGGCTCAAGAAAGGCGAGTATGCCATCTTGAATAAAAAGTATGCCAAAGAAGAATATTTAGCATTGAAAGACAAGATAATAAAGCAGATGAGCGAGATGCCTTTCATTGACAAGCGCGGCCTCAAGTATTATTTTGGAGAATTCTTCCCGGAAATGTTTTCAGATTTCGCTTACAATGAAACCATTGCCAACTATCATTTTCCATTATCCAAACAAGAAGCGCTTTCTCGGGGATATACATGGAAAGATGTAGAAAAGAAAAATTATGAAGTGACGATAAAAGCGGAGGACCTGCCGGAGAGTATCGCGGAAGTAAGCGACTCAATCTTAAACGAAGCCATAGAGTGTGAAGATAAAGATAATCCAAATTCGGTGGGAGCTTTCCGGATAACTCAAAACGAGCTTAATTTTTATCGCAAAATGGACTTGCCTTTGCCGAGAGCGAGCTTCAATATCCGCCATTTGCGCCGGATGGACAAGCGCCCAAAACTCGACCTCTTAAAGCGTCATTGCGCAAAATGCAATATTGAAGTAGAAACTATATATACTGAAGAGTATGCTCCGATAATATACTGTGAGAAATGTTATCAACAAGAGGTATATTAGATGGTCTTATTCGCGCGAATAGGTAAATGACAAAATGAAAACACAATTAGTCCACGAAATCCGGGCGGTAAAGAGTAAAAAAGAATTAGCGAACATTATTAAAGCCCAGAGGATAAGCGAGCGGGTCTTGCACTATATATTGACGAAGTTAAGAAGCGGCATCAGTGAAATCGAAGTTGCCAATTTAATTAAAAAGGAATTTATAAAACACAGTGCGCCAATTTTGTCATTCTCACCCATTGTTGCTTTCGGCAAGAACTCTGCCAATATCCATCACACTCCCGGCAAAACAAAACTCAAGATAGGGGATTTCATAATGTTCGACTTCGGAACTACGGTGAATCATTATTGCTCGGACATGACGCGCACGTACATCTGGGGCAAGCCTTCGAAAAGACAGGTGAAAATTTATAATGACGTGCTTCATGCGCAAGGTTTAACCTTGCGCAAATTAGCCTCGGGAGAAAAGCGAGCAAAAGTTATAGATAAATCCGTGCGTAGTTTTCTTGGTAAAAAATACAAAAATAATTTCCAACATGGGCTCGGCCATGGCATCGGCACGGTGATCCACGAGTGGCCAAACTTCAAGCCCAAAAGTGAGGATGTCTTGCCGGCAGGCTGTGTGATGACTGTTGAGCCGGGGATATACCTTAAAGGCTTCGGCGGGGTGCGCATCGAGGATATGGTGCTCATTACTCCTAAAGGAATCCGCAATCTAACCAATGTTCCCAAAGATATAAAATCTGCTATACTAAAGCCCAATGAAAAATAAGCCAAAAAAACTACTCAGAGTCGCAGTACTATTCGGAGGCAAATCCGCCGAGCATGAGGTTTCTATCGTATCTGCCGGAAATATTATAAAATCATTAGATAAATCTAAATATTCAGTAACGCCAATAAAAATAAGCAAAAACGGTCAATTTTCTTTTGATAAAATAAAAAAATTCGATGTTGTTTTTCCTGTGCTTCATGGCCCTTTCGGCGAAGATGGCAGTATGCAGGGCCTTCTCAAGCTTGCAGGAGTGCCTTTCGTTGGCCCCAGCGTTTTAGGGTCAGCTTTAGGCATGGATAAAGATATAATGAAACGCCTTTTTCGGGATGCCGGTATGCCGATAGGAAAATACATTGCAGTAAGAGCAGGCGAGAAAATAAATTTCAATAAGATAAAAAAAGAATTGGGCCTGCCTATGTTCATCAAGCCCGCCAACATGGGTTCGTCTGTGGGTATCAGTAAAGTAAAAAATGAGAAAGAATTTTCGGTTGCAATAAAAGAGGCATTCAAATACGATACGAAACTGGTGATCGAGGCGAATATAGTTGGCCGGGAGATAGAATGCGCCGTCTTGGGCAATGAGCATCCGATGGCGTCAGTGCTGGGTGAAATAATTCCAAGCGATGAATTTTATTCTTATGATGCGAAGTATGTTTCGGATACCAAGACGGTAACAGATGTAAAGCTTGATTCCAAATTAAAAAAGAAAATTCAGGAGATGGCGATAAAAGTTTTCCAGACTCTAGAATGTGAAGGCATGGGCAGGGTGGATTTTTTCCTAAAGAAGAACGGCCAAGTGCTGGTCAACGAAATAAATACGATTCCGGGGTTCACTAGTATTAGCATGTACCCAAAATTGTGGGAAGCGAGCGGGATATCCCAACCCAAGCTGCTGGATCGCCTTATCGAGCTTGCCATTGCGCGCTTTAATAGAGAAAAGAAATTAAAAACTAGCGTCAAATAGCCATGGGTAAGCAGCCGATTGGAGTATTTGATTCGGGGGTGGGCGGGCTTTCTGTGCTTAAAGAGCTTCACAAAATTCTGCCGAACGAAGATTTCATATTCCTGGCGGATCAATTATATGTGCCTTATGGCGAGAAAACAAAAAAAGAACTTATAAACCTTGGCCACCGGGTAGTAGACTATTTTATAAAAAAGCACGATGTGAAGATGGTAGTGGTGGCCTGTAATACTTCCACCTGCTACTCCATAGATGCCCTACGACAAGGTTTAACCTTGTCAATTGTGGGCACAGTGCCTGCGATAAAGCCGGCGAGTGAGCGTACGAAAACTGGCACCATCGGGATTATATCTACACCGGCCACTTCTAAAAGTCCGGCTGTTAAAAACCTGATTAGGGATTATTGCAAGGGGGTAAAAGTAATTAATATAGGATGTAAGAATCTGGAGAATGCAGTTGAGAACGGTAATCTGAATGACAATAAGGTTAAAAAATTACTGAAAAAATATTTGGAAAAAATAAAAAATACAGATGTAGATTATTTAGTTCTCGGATGTACACATTATCCGTTTTTAAAGGAGCCGATAAGAAAAATACTTGGATCGAAAGTAAAACTCATCGACGGGGGAACCGCTATCGCGAAAAGAACCGCATCGCTCCTAAAAACTCATAAAATAATAAATAAGAATAAAAACAAAGGAAGAACTCAGTATTTTACCACCGGAAATCCTAAAAAATTCTCCAAAGTAGCAGGGAAGCTACTAAACACCAAGATTTTAGCTAATAGAGTAAAAATATAGGTCGGGCCTGCCCCGTACGAAGCTCCGCTTTCGTTCGGGGTTGCAATTTAGCCTTTAATATATTAGTATATTGCCATGTCACAAGATCGCCTTATAAAGCTCGCCTGCTCGACCTGCAAGCGCATCAATTACTGGTCCTCGAAGAATAAAAAGACTGTCACGAAAAAGATAGAACTTTTGAAATTTTGTAAGTGGTGTAAAAAGAAAACCAAGCACAAGGAAATTAAGAAATAATTTCCCTTTTCTCCTTATTTTGCTACAATTGCCTTGACTATGGGTCTATAGTTCAATGGTAGAATAATCGTCTCCAAAACGATTGATCCAGGTTCAAATCCTGGTGGACCCGCATGGAACAACGCATCCAAAAACTTGAAGAAGAAATTGAGCTCATCAACGGAAGGAATTTAAGAGTGGAAGGTGATAAAGCGTGGGAGTTGAGCTGGGCGAGGCGGCTTTTTATTACGATAAGTACCTACATTATTGCTGGGGTCTGGCTCGTTATTATTCATGATACCTTCCCATGGCTGAAGGCCTTAGTTCCAGCTGTCGGCTATCTACTTTCAACCCTATCTCTGCCTTTTATCAAAAAGTGGTGGATCGAAGAATATGGAAAGTGATTTTAAAAATTTACTAGACAAAGACAAATATCAGGTTTTTCTTTGTCATAGCAAATGCGCATTTCCGGCGATGTTCGCCTCACACCCGTGGTTTGTTTTAAATAAGAAAGGCAAGATCGTAAGGTGCGGTATAAGCCACTATAAAAATATTACACCCGAGAGCAAGGGTCATTTCACCGTAAATATGTTGCCGCCGTTCGTCGGCTTGCCGTGGTTTCTTTTCTATAAAAAATTCCGTTACCAAGCTACACTCCTGGGCTTCATTGAGGGTGATGAAAATAGCGTAGCCAAACAAATCATAGATTTCATAGAAAATTCAGTAAGCAATTATCCGTATGTCGATAAATATCATTTCGTCGGCCCGAACAGCAACACTTATGTGCAGTGGGTCTTAAATCATTTCCCGGATTTCCCAGCAGCCTTGCCGTGGAATTCTCCCGGCAAAAACTACAAAATATAGAAAAAGTGCTAGAATTCATCTAATGCCGCAGTTTTTAAATCCTGAATACATAGTTACTTTCGGATATGTCGGGATTTTTGTCGTTATATTTTTAGAGTCGGGAATTTTCCCGCCTTTACCGGGGGACAGCCTGCTTTTCGTCATTGGGCTCATGGCCGCAGGCGGGGTCTTCAATCTGTATGTTTTAATTGCGCTGGTATTTCTGGGGAGTTTCCTAGGTATAGCTTCCGGGTACTATGTCGGCTCTCATCTATATCGGCTTCGCAAATTCACTTTTTTTGACAAAATTCTCAAGCCCGAATATTTCGAGCGAGCCAGCATCTTTTTCGCCAAGCACGGCAACTTCGCCATTATCCTTTCGCGTTTTGTGCCGATTGTCCGCACATTCGTGCCGATTACTGCCGGAGCTGCCCGGATGAATTATTTTTCTTTTATCTGGTCTAGCATTATCGGCTCCATCATATGGGCCTTGGTATTTATACTCGGAGGTTTCTTCTTGGGGAAGACATTCCCGGAAATTATAGACTATCTAATGTGGATAATTATCGGAGTTGTTTTTGTATCCATTTTACCGGGGATTTACGAGCTATTTCGGAAGCGTTAAACCACTTGATCTCTCTGTCGCGCTTGAACCAGGTCATCTGCCGTTTGGCGTATTTTAGAGTTTGATTGCTGACGCTCTCTGGTGTGGGATTATAGTATTCAAATCCAAGTTCACGAAGTCTTTTATCTGACACCCCGCTCCTTTTTAATTTCTTTATTTCATTAAGTAATCCATCATCAAACATTTGCTCCATCCTTTTTTCTATTTTCTTTTTCAATTTATCCGGTGGGAGATACAGCCCAATTTTTATAAATTTATACACAGGATTATCCTGTATAATTGGTGGAACTTTACCGAGAGCTCTTGCTATTTCTATTGCCCGGATGAGTCGGACTTTATTGTGAGGATCAATGTTCTTTACCCGAACTTTATCCAGTTTTTGTAAAATTTTAAATAATACAGCCACAGATTTATTTTCTAAATTCTTGCGTAGTTTGTTATTGGGTGGTACTTTCGGCAAAACTATACCCTTTGTCACTGCATCAATGTAAAATCCCGTACCGCCGCAGATTATCGGCACTTTGCCCCTTTTTACAATATCAGCCATGGCGGAGATGCAGAGCTCCTGATATTCTGCTACTGTAAATTTTTTCTTCGGGTTGGCTACATCGAGTAGATGATGAGGCACACCCTTCATTTCTTTCTGGGTAATTTTACCGGTGCCTATATTCAGGCCCTTATAGACTTGCCTTGAATCAGCTGAAATTACCTCCCCGTTAAATTTTTTAGCAATCTTTCCCGCCAAACTGCTTTTACCAGTGGCTGTTTGACCCAAGATTACAATTACATTTGACTTAGCCATTCATTATCCCTGAATCATTTTTATATCTGCACCGATAGAATTGAGCCTCTTGGCTATGTCCTCATAGCCTCGGTTGATCATGTACACATTGCGCAAGATTGATGTGCCTGGGGCAGCGAGCATTGAAATAAGGATTATCATTGATGGGCGTAGTGCCGGAGGGCATACTACCTGCGCCGGCCTTAGCTCCGCGCCGCCTTGAATATATACTCGGTGAGGATCAGCGAGGTTTATATTTGCCCCAAGCCGGTTGAGTTCAGTGAAGTATATAGCTCTGTTTTCATATACCCAGTCGTGAATCATGGTCTGGCCTTTAGCCTTAATGGCGATAGGTACGAAGAAGGGCAGATTGTCCATGTTTATGCCAGGGTAGGGATTAGAATGTATTTTGTCTTCGAGGGCAATGAGCTTGCTTGGAAATATTTGAATGTCCGCGAGCTTGGTGCGTTCATTGTAGGAAGGGTATCTTTTTAGGATTTTAAATTTCAAATTCATCCGCTTTAGTTTTTCCAGCTCTAGGGCCAGGAATTCTATCGGACAGCGCATTATTGTAATCTTTGAGTCCGTCACCACACAGGCCGAGATGAACATCATGGATTCTATTGGGTCCTCACTGTTCCAGTACTCAATGTTTTGGTTTATTTCTTTGACGCCGTGGACGGTGAGGTTGGCCGTGCCTATGCCCTCAATCTTCACCCCGAGCGCCTCAAGGAAGAAGCAGATTTCTTGCACCATATAATTCGCGCTGGCGAAGCTGATAGTCGTCTTGCTGGGTATTAAAGAAGCGGCAGTCAGCACGTTTTCACAAGCGGTGTCGCCGGATTCATACATCACTATATCCGCAGGCTTCAAGTTGTCGGCAGAGATTTCATAGTCGCTGGTGTTCGTTTTTATTTTAATTCCAAGTTCTTCGAGCGCATAGATGTGGCCCGCGATGGTGCGTTTGCCTAGGTTACACCCGTGCGCATGAGGGATCTTAAATCTCTTTAAATAGTGCGCCAGGGGACCCACAAGCATTATTACCGATCGAGTTTCTATAGAAGACTTCACATTTATGTTCTCTGCTTTAAATTTCTTAGGCGGTGTAACGACGACGGTGTTCGGGCCAGTCCAGACAACTCTAACCCCGATAGACTCTATGATTTCTATGACTCGGTAAACTTCCTCAATTCTGGCTATGCCGTGAAGAGTGGTGATGCCCTTATTGATGAGTGAAGCGCATAGAAGCCCGACAGATCCGTTCTTGGAAAAGTTCGTAGTGATTTTGCCGTGGAGCTTGCGTCCGCCTCGCACCACGAAGTCGCTTGAGGTTGAGTTTATGGAAACAATATTCCTTTCCAGGACATTACTTATCTTGTCGAGTAGGTCGGTGCTGAAATTCTGCTCACCCTTTTCCATGCGGGCTACTGCTGACTGAGAGGTAGTAAGAGCCTTGGCAAACTGGCCTTGGGTCAGGCCCTTGCGCTCGCGGAGGCTCTTTATAAAAGAACCGATTTCTCTTTGCGACGTATTTTTCATGAGTAAAACAAATATATCATATATGATATATTATGGCAAGTGTGTTGATTAAAGTTATATTTTTTAGTATATTATGGGCATTGCCGGAGTGGCGGAATTGGTAGACGCGCACGACTCAAAATCGTGTATCGCAAGATGTGAGAGTTCGATTCTCTCCTCCGGCACATTTTACACATCTTATAAACAAATCAGGTGTTTTTCTGTATTGTTTTCTTGTGCTAGAATTACCGCATGTCGAACTTGTACTCCAATTCAATTTTCTGGATTGATACGGATAAGATCAAGCCGAATCCCTACCAGCCGAGGAGGGAATTTGACGAGGCGCGTTTGGCTGACCTGGCGCTCTCCATCAAGCAGTACGGAGTGCTCCAGCCTCTTACCGTCTCCCGCCTGGAGGTAGAAAAAGAAGGGGGAGGCCTCACGACCGAATATGAACTCATCGCCGGCGAGCGCCGGCTGCGCGCGGCAATACTGGCCGGTGTTTCCCAGGTGCCTGTCGTCATCCGCACGGGCGACACATCCATGATGAAGCTCGAGCTTGCGATTATTGAAAACCTCCAGCGTGAGGATCTCAATGTAGTGGATCGGGCGCGGGCGTTTTACCGCCTGGCCCACGAATTCAAATTTACTCACAACGAAATCGCCAAGAAGATGGGCAAGAGCCGGGAATACGTTTCCAATTCACTCAGGATTTTATCCTTGCCGGAAGAGGTTCTTACTGCGCTCGGCGAGGGCAAACTAACCGACGGCCATACCAGGCCGCTACTCATGTTGGCCGACCATCCCGAGGAGCAGATGGTTTTGTTTAAGGAAATAGTCTATAAGAAAATTACGGTGCGGGAGGCAGAGAGGTTGGCGCGCAAGATCGCCTATGACCGGGTGCGCAAGAAGGAGTTTATGCCGGATCCGGAAATTACCGAGCTCGAAGAAGAATTTCAGGAAAAGCTCGGCACCCGCGTGCATATCGAGAGGAAGGAGTTGGGCGGCCAGGTAAAGATCGACTTTTT
This sequence comes from Minisyncoccota bacterium, assembly GCA_036517535.1. Lineage (GTDB taxonomy): Bacteria > Patescibacteriota > Minisyncoccia > Phycocordibacterales > UBA9973 > UBA9973. The sequence continues at coordinate 8,714 of DATDVS010000030.1, read as the reverse complement.
CTCCACCGAAGATTTGCGCATGATCCTTGACCTTATCGATAAATCGGGCGAAAAGAAGCCGGACGAAATGCTGGATAATTTTATCACCAGCCAAACGGAAACTCCACCGGAAGTTCCAGCTGAGGCTGTGGATGATAGGAGTAAAGATGAAAAAGATGTCCGACCAGGGTCGGACTCCGACAACAGGTCGGAGACAGACGATGCCAAGCTCTACGACATCTCCAACTTCAGCGTCTAGGATTTACCGAAGGACTTAAGTTTAGAAAGCAGGCTATTTTTCTCGAGGTACGATCGTATGTGTTTTTTCGCAATAGTGGTTCTCACCGACTCGAGCCACTTGCTCGACGGATGAGCGTCCTTTTTGACGACTATCTCCACGATATCGCCGTTTTTAAGCTTGGTAAAAATTTGAGACATTTTGCCGTTTATTTTTGCGCCGGAACAATGCTCGCCGATGTCGGAGTGCACCGAGTAGGCGAAATCGATCGGGTTCGAGTCCTCCGGCATGTCGATGACATCGCCTTTTGGAGTGAAGACGAATATCCTATTATTAAAAAAATCCATCTTCAAGTGCTCGATAAACTTATGCGGTTCGTGGGGCGCATAGCCCAGCTCCTTCAATTCCTCGATCCACTTAAGAGTAGATCTGCTGCTTACATATTTACCGTCCTTTTCTTTGTAGGCGAAATGCGCGGCGACTCCGTAAGCCGCCTCGGCGTGCATGTCGGCGGTCCTTATTTGGATTTCCGCCACGCCGCCCAAGCCGGTCAGCACAGTGGTGTGGATGGAGCGGTAGCCGTTGGGCTTGGGCACGGCAATGTAGTCCTTGATTCTGCCGGGCAGGGGATTCCAGAGGGAATGGACGATACCGAGAACCCTATAGCAATCTTCCACCGTATCTACAACTACCCGCAGAGCCATGATGTCGTAGATTTTTTCTATATCCATGTCGTATTTTAGGAGTTTTCGATAGAGGCTGTATTTGTGCTTCATCCGGTAGCCTATTTCCACATACTTTAATCTATTTTTCCGCATCTCTTTTTCCAGGGCTTCCTTTACCTCGGTGAGGTTTTTTTCGTACAGGCCGCTTTTCTCTTTTATGATCTCCTGTACTTGCGCATATTCCTTTGGATACGCGTAGGGGAAAGCGGCGTCCTCGATTTCTCCCTTTAGCTTACCCATGCCGAGGCGGTTGGCGAGCGGCGCATACACCTCGATCGACTCGAGAGCGATCCTTTTCCGCTTATCTTCACGGACATACTGGAGAGTACGCAGGTTGTGCAGGCGGTCGGCGAATTTTATGATCACGACCCGCAGGTCGTTCGCCATTGCGATGAAGAATTTACGCAAGGATTCCACGTGCCGCTCGTGTCCGCGATACTTCAGAGTTCCCAGTTTCGTGACACCTTTCACCAGGAAGAGGATATCTCCGCCGAAACTCTTTTCCAGTTCTTCTTCCGTGATTTTTGTATCCTCGAGTACATCGTGCAAGAGCCCCGCGGCTATCGTCTGGGTATCCATGCCGAGGGAAGCCAGGATTTTGGAAGTTTCATATACATGCACGAAGTAAGGATCGCCACTCATCCTTTTCTGGTCTTTGTGCGCTTTTTGAGAAAATTCGTACGCCCTGGCCAACAGAGCCTGATCTTTTTTGGTGATTTTGCCGATTATTAGGTCGGTTATTTCCTTTAAACTGGCCATATAGACGGATTATACACTAAATTTCTAGAGGCTGGTATTTATTTGATTTTATTTAGTTTATGAGGATTGTGGTTGGGGCAGGCTTTGTTTGAACAGCGTTCCGGGATTGTTTTAGTTCCGAGCATCATCAAACTACCGCATTCCTTACATATGTTTCCAGTAGGCTTGGCTTTAATCGCGAATTTGCAATTCGGATAATTCGAGCATGAATAAAAAATTCCGAATCGTCCACGGCGCTCGGTGATGTCGCCTTTCTTGCACTCTGGACAGATTACCCCCGTCCTTTTTTTGGCTTCTTCGGCCTCATCTTTTTTAATGAATTTACATTTCGGATAGCGCGAACAGGAGATGAAAGTGCCGGAGCCATCGCGCCTTTCGCGCACGATGAGTTTTCCGCCGCCACTATTTCCTTTCTTCTCCCCGCTCTTGTGTCCACAATCCGGACACAATTCACCGGTTTCTTTCGGACCTTCTAATTGTGTGCCGTCGAGTGTGAGTGCGCCGTCACAATCCGGATATTTAGAGCAAGAATAGAATTTACCGGCGCGGGAGAGTTTGATGATCATTGGTGAACCGCATTTCGGGCATTTTATGTTCTCCGGCGCATCGCCCAGATTTGTGGCTTTTTCCAGTTTTTCTTTTGACTTCACATCTTTGAGGAATGGCCCGTAGAAATCTTTCAGAGTTTTTTCGTAGGCTCGCTCGCCCCGAGAAATTTCATCGAGCTCATCTTCCATCTCCGCGGTGAAAGTGTCGGAAATATAATTAGCAAAATGTTTTTCCAAGAAGTCGGACACGACTTCACCCACATCGGTCGGGAAGAGTGTCCGGCCTTCTTTGCGTACATACTCACGTTCCTCCAGAGTCTTCATGATGGAAGCATAGGTCGAAGGCCGGCCGATACCGCGAGCTTCGAGCTCTTTGACCAATCCCGCCTCGCTGTAGCGGCCAGGCGGCTCGGTAAATTTTTCCTCGCTCGAGAGTTCAAGTAGTTTCAAATTCTCACCCTCTTTACATTCCGGAAGCTCTACATCCTCGCCCCGGGCGCCGGTATCTACCGCGAGCCAGCCGGGGAATAAGAGGCGAGAACCGGTGGCGGTGAAGTCCGGGATTTTTGCGGATGTCGGACTTCCGCTAGCTTGCGGAAGTCCGACATCCGCAATGTTGGCTGTAATTTTAGTTTTCAAAAGTTTCGCGTCGGCCATCTGCGAAGAAATCGCCCGCTCCCAGATCAGGCGGTATAATTTGTCTTGGTCTTCATTACCCGTATGGAGTTTATCTATATGGGTGGGCCTAATAGCTTCATGCGCCTCCTGGGCATTTTTAGATTTGGTTTTATAAATTCGAGCTTCGGCGAAATTTTCCCCATATTGTTTCTTCACATAGGAAAGGATTTGGCCTTGCGCCGCGGTCCCCAGATTCGTACTGTCTGTCCTCATATACGTAATATGCCCGGCTTCGTAGAGCTTCTGCGCTATCTGCATGGTGCGGGATGGCGAGTAGCCTAGGCGGGAGCTCGCAGTCTGTTGGAGGGTGGAGGTAGTGAATGGGGCGCGAGGGGAACGTTTCTGCTCGGACTCTTTCACACCGCTGATGATCCATATGCCCGCTTTGCCCGCTTCCATTATTTTATTTACCAGCTTTTCATCCCGCGGCTCCTCACTACATGTTAGGGTAATTTTATCTTTCTTTTGTGTTTCAAATAGTCCGGATATTTTCCAGAATTTTTCCGGTACGAAGGCGCGAATTTCGCGTTCGCGTTCCATTATTATGCGGAGGGCGGGAGATTGTACGCGACCAGCTGATAATCCATAGCGGACTTTTTTCCAGATAAGCCCCGAAAGGTCGTATCCCACTAGTCGGTCGAGCACCCTGCGGGCTTCCTGCGCCTTGCGCAAATTGGTGTCTATCGGGCGGAGATTCTTCAACGCCTCTTCCACCGCTTCTTTTGTTATCTCATGGAAAGCAACTCTTTTGATTGGAGCCTTCACTTTCGGGTCGTCATTTAGGAGGGTTTCAATATGCCAAGCTATGGCTTCGCCTTCGCGGTCGGGGTCGGTAGCCAGGAGTACCTCATCGGCTTTATGAGCGAGATTTTGCAGTTCGTGCACAACTTTTTCTTTGCCTTTTGAGATTTCGTAATGCGGGATGAACCCAGCTTCTATGTCTATCGCCTTTTTATTTGATTTAGGAAGATCGCGAATGTGTCCCACCGATGCGCGCACGGTAAAAGCACCTTCGAGGTATTTCTCGATCGTCTTTGCTTTCGACGGGGACTCCACGATTAATAATTTCATAGTGCCCCCACAGTATTACACGAAAAACTTTTTTTTGGCAAATTTACACTTAATTATGCGCGCCTGATTTCACCCAATTCTTCTTTAATCAGCTCCTTTATTTCCATAATAGACAGGAGTGCGTTGGCTTGCGGAATCGGCATCTTCATTTGCCCCAGGAGTTCATCACGAGGAATCGGTTCTCGCAGTATGTCGATAACGATTTTTTCTTCCGGCGACAGGTCAGCAAAAAGCCGCGCCTGTTTTTCTTCTTTTTTTTCTTGCTCAAAACCTAGAGCCTCCAGCACGTCCTCAGCACAGGTCACAGGTGCGGCGCCCTGGCGCAGTAATTTATTTACTCCTGCTGAATTAGGCGCAAAGATCGAGCCGGGTACCACCAGTAAATCCCTACTATATTCTATGGTCAGCCTGGCTGTGATGAGGGTACCTGATCTTTCCTGCGCTTCTATCACCAGCACTGCTTTCGAAATTCCGGCCATTAGTCTGTTGCGCATCGGGAAGCCCCAGAGGGTTGCTTTAAAATCCGGTTCGAATTCGGAAATCAGGCATCCGCCCCCGGCAAGAATTTCTTCCGCTAGGCGTACATTGGTCCGGGGATACATCGCATTATATGACAGCCCGGAGCCAGGGAAGACTAAAGTCTTGAGTCCAACTTGGATTGCCTTCTTGTGCGCTATTGCATCGATGCCCATGGCGAGCCCTGATACGATAACTATCGGATACCCTTTAAGTCCATCAATAATTTTTTCACAAGCTTCGCGGCCGTAGGAAGTAAATTTTCGAGAACCAACAACGCATAAGTAAATCAAATTTTCAGGCGGGAGTTCTCCCCGGATCCAGAGTTGTTTCGGCGGCTGAGGGATCTCAAGCAGAGCCTTCGGAAATTTTTCTTGCATAAGCTTTATAATTTGCGATTCCATCGAATTCTTATTATAATACAAAAATGTTGGATATAAAGTTCATCCGAGAAAACAAGGATATAGTGCAAGCTGGCGCCAAGAAGAAGGGAATGGAGGTGGATATAGGGAAGCTCCTCGAGCTCGACGATGCGCGGCTGAAAGAGCTGAAAGAGGTGGAGGCTCTGCGCGGAGAGGTAAACAGGGTGTCGAATGACATCGCCCGCGATCAGGACCCGAAGCTCAAGGTGCAGCTCATCGAGGAGATGCGCGGAGTGAAGGAGGAAATAAAATCCAAAGAAGAAAGACTGAAAATAATCGTGGAAGAGTGGCAGAGACTCATGCTCCAGGTGCCAAACGTGCCGGATATTTCCGTGCCTGACGGATCCGATGAGAATGATAATTTGGAAGTTAAAGTTTGGGGGGAGATTCCTAAATTTGATTTTAAACCAAAGGACCATATTGAACTTATGCAGAACCTGGGCATGCTCGATCTAGAGCGTGGCACTAAAGTTGCAGGTTTCCGTGGGTACTTTTTAAAAGGGGATGGGGCCAAATTACAATTTGCACTATGGCAATTCGCCCAAGACTTTTTTCAGAAAAAGAATGATTTTATACCCATGATTGTCCCAACTCTTCTAAAACGTGAAATGTTTCTAGGAACTGGCTATCTTCCGCAAGGCGAAGAAGATTTGTATAAAACCCAGGACGGGGAATATTTGTCGGGAACCGCCGAAGTAGCTATGATGGGTCAATATATGGGTGAGGTTTTAGATAAAAAAGATCTACCATTAAAAATGCTTGGATTTTCTTCTGCTTTTCGTCGCGAAGCTGGAGCGCACGGAAAGGATACTAGGGGAATATTTCGTATACACGAGTTTTATAAATTTGAACAGGTTGTCCTGTGCGAAGCATCCCACGTAGAGTCAGTTAAATACCATGAAGAAATTCAAAGAAACACTGAAGAAATTACAGAAGCACTCGGATTGCCATATCACGTTGTAGTGAACTGCGGAAGCGATTTAGGATTAGGTCAAGTGAAAAAATACGACATAGAGGTCTGGCTCCCATCAGAAAACAAATATCGCGAAACTGGCTCAGCGTCATATTTCCACGATTTCCAAACGAGACGCTTAAACATAAGATATAAAGATGATGATGGAAAGATGAAATTTGTACATTCTCTTAATAACACAGCCCTATCTGGACGACCTCTCATTATGATAGTAGAGAACTACCAGCAGGCGGACGGCAGCATTTTGATTCCCGAAGTTCTGAGGCCTTACATGGGTGGCCGGGAAGTAATAAAATAAAAATGAAAAATGAAAAACTCCTAAGTTCTCCGCGCTTGCGGGAGTTGAAAAGGAAGAGGAAAAAAGCTTTCGCGACCAAGATTACTCTCGTCGCCGTGTGTGTTTTGGTTTTAATTGTCGGGCTCGCGCTCGTTTCGCGCATAGGTAAATTACAACTTTCTAATGTAGAAATTTCCGGCAATAAAGTGGTCGAGAGTAAAGCACTGGAAGATTCCATTAGAAATGAAATTTCCGGTAAATATTTATGGCTCTTTCCGAAGAGCAATTTTATCCTCTATCCAAAATCAAAAATCAAAGAAAATCTGGCAGTGAATTTCAAAAGGCTGAAGGACGTATCGGTCAGCACCAAGAATCCTACGACCCTGCAAGTAAACCTATCTGAGCGAGAGGGTAAGTATACTTGGTGTGGAGGAGAACCAAATGTAGAAGCCGAGAAATGTTATTTCCTCGACGAAAGCGGATATATTTTCGACGAGGCCCCATACTTTTCCGGTTCGGTATATTTTAAATTTTATGGAAAAAAAGGAGATTATTTTGCCCCTGGGAATTGGGCTAAATTTATGGGTTTCAAAGAAAATCTGGAAAAAATGGGTATTAAACCGACATCGCTATATATGAAAGATGATGGTGATAGTGAGGTTTACTTGGGTTTATCCGGCAAGCCGAAGATTTTGATTAAAACTGATTCGGATTTAAATAAAATGGCAGAAAATTTACAGGCTGCGCTCTCGACTCAGCCACTGCAGAATGATTTTGTGAAAAAATATTCTAGTTTAGAATACATTGATTTAAGGTTCGGAAACAAGGTATATTACAAATTCCAATGATGGGATTTTGGGGTAAATTAAAAAAGCCGATTATGGTGCTGGCGCCGATGGCGGATGTCACCGACTGCGCCTTCCGGCAGATAATCGCAAAATACGGGAAGCCGGATGTTTTCTACACCGAATTCGTTTCGGCGGACGGCCTGGCGCATCCTAAAGCCAGAGAAAAACTTCTTATTGATTTGAAATATGGTAAAAACGAGCATCCTATCGTGGCGCAAATATTCGGAGGCAAGCCGGAGAATATTAAAGAGGCTGCGCGGCTGTGCGCGGAGCTTGGATTCGACGGGATAGATATAAATATGGGTTGCCCGGACAAGGCGGTAGAGAAGCAGTGTGCCGGAGCCGCGATGATGAAGAATCCTAAATTAGCCCGGGAGATAATTCGCGCAGCAAAAGAAGGCGCAGGCGGACTCCCAATTTCTGTGAAAACCCGTATTGGCTATAACCCCGCACGAAAGCCTTCGGCTTCAAACGGGGCAGGCAAAAATGATTATTTATTAGAAGTCGAGTGGATAAAAGTTTTATTGTCTGAAGATTTGTCTGCTCTTATTGTGCATTTGCGTACTCGTAAAGAAATGTCCGATGTTCCCGCGCATTGGGAACTCATGAAAAGAATCGTGGAGATTCGCGATGAAATGGGCAAAGAAACCCTAATAATTGGCAATGGAGATGCTGTAAGCATTGAGGATGCGAGGACGAAATGTCAGGAAACCGGATGTGATGGTGTGATGCTCGGCAGGGCGATATTCGGGAATCCATGGCTGTTCGAGACATTGCGTAAGTCGGACATCCGCAAGCTTGCGGATGTCCGACTTACGCAAGAGCATCTCGGCGTACTAGTAGAACACACCAAGCTTTTCGAAGAAATGCTAGGCGCGCATAAAAATTTCGCAATTATGAAAAAACATTATAAAGCGTATGTGAATGGTTTCGACGGAGCCAAGGAGCTACGGATGAAATTGATGGAAGCCGAAAATGCCGGGGAAGTAGAAAACACCATTAATGATTTTCTCGCGACATTGACTTTATAAAAATATTATGCAGAATAAATATCAAAGTTTCAGATATCTATTTAATTCTGTGACGAAACTGTTCTTTCAAGTTTTGTCACTTTTCCAACGGAGCGGACAAATGAAGCTGCACAATGCGAACATTCGTAACATCAGCCCTCTGCCCACTCCGAAGGGGATGAAGTCGAGTTACCCTCTCGGAGAGGTCGCCCAGGCCACGGTCAGCAAGGCGCGGGAAGAGATCGCCCGGATCATCCTGGGCGAAGACTCGCGACTCCTGGCCATCGTCGGGCCTTGCTCCATTCACAACACCGAGGAGGTCCTAAGATACGCCCAGAGACTTGCGCCGCTCGCGACCGAGCTCGAGGACCAACTCCTTGTCGTGCTTCGCTTCTGCGGGGATAAGCCGCGAACGGGTAAGGCGTGGACGGGGTTCTGGAATGACCCCCACATGAACGGCTCGTGCAACATCGACCACGGATGGACCGAGAGCCGGAAGCTCGCGGTTGAGATCCTCACGCTCGGACTTCCACTCGGCTGCGAGTTCCTCGATGCCGAAAACTTCCAGCGTCTTGACGATACGCCGAGCTATGTCTGGCTCGGGGCACGCGATGTCGGCAGCCAGCGCCAGCGGCAGATCGCCAGCGGCCTGTCCACGCCTGTGGGTTTC
>DATDVS010000029.1:0-24608 GCA_036517535.1 Minisyncoccota bacterium | reverse complement strand
TAAAATAAAACCATGATACAGCCACGAAGTTTGGTAAAAATTACAGACAATGCCGGAGGCACCCTAGGGGCCGTCTTCAAGGTGCTCGGCTCTTCGAAGAAAAGGTATGCCGAGATCGGCGAGATCGTGGTTATTTCTGTGAAGGTCGCTTCACCCCGCAAGGCCGTAAAGAAGAAGGATGTGCATCAGGCTGTGGTCGTGCGCACCAGGAATGCTTTCAGGCGGAAGGACGGATCATACATACGCTTCGACGACAACGCGGTAGTCATCTTGGAAAAGGGGAAGCTCGATCCGAAGGCAGGACGCATCTTTGGCCCGATCCCACGTGAGCTTGCGGAAAAGGGATTCCAGAAAATTATTTCTTTAGCGCCCGAAGTCATTTAGTTGGTTATAAAGTAGAAAGTTATAAAGTTCATAAAGTAAAATGCATATAAAAAAGGGAGACAACGTAATAATCTTGGCTGGCAAGGACAAAGGCAAGAAAGGCAAAATTGTCCGAGTTTTGGTATCCGACAACAAGGTGATCGTGGAGGGAGCGAACATGATGAAGAAGCATCAGCGCCCGCGCCGAAGCAACGAGAAGGGCTCCATGATAGACGTGGCGATGCCAATCCATGCCTCGAATGTGAAAAAAGCATAATTTTATATATGAAGAAACACGATACAGTAAAAGATAAAGAAGTGGCAGTATTCGAAAAAATGAAAAGCGATTTTCATTATAAAAATGCCATGGCTGCGCCAAAACTAAAAAAGGTGGTGGTCAATGTCGGCACCGGTACTGGCGTAAAGAAAGATAAGAATAAAAATGAGGCAATAACAGAGCGATTGACCAAGATCACCGGGCAGAAGCCTGCGCTCAGGGGGGCCAAGAAGTCCATTGCGTCGTTTAAGGTGCGCCAAGGCGATCCAATCGGAGTAGTAGTGACTCTACGTGGCAAGAGGATGTATGCATTTCTCGAGAAGTTCATCAATGTGGCCCTGCCTCGAACCAAGGACTTCCGTGGCATCAACCGCACGGCGGTAGACGCGATCGGCAACCTCACTATCGGCATCAAAGAACACACTATTTTCCCAGAAACAGCCGATGAGGACATCAAGGACGTTTTCGGTATGTCTATCACCGTAGTTTCAAGCGCTAAAAACAAAAAAGAAGGCACCGCCTTCTTTGAGCTCCTTGGCGTGCCGTTCAAGAAGGAAGAAGAGGCTAAGAAGAAATAGTTTGACTATTTTGTCGTTATTTGCTAGTATTTAGGTAGCCTAAAGTATTGGCTGATCTGTGTTTCTCCTTAAGTTCTACAGAGGATTTAAGAAAAAACACAAGAAATCACAGTACGAGGGTCAATTTTATTTATGGCAAAAACATCAGTAGTAGCGCGAAGCAAGAAGAAACCAAAGTTTTCAACTCGGCAGAAGAACCGCTGTTTTCGCTGTGGCCGGGGGAATGGTTTTATGCGCGACTTTGGTATTTGCCGTATTTGCTTTAGGGAATTAGCAAACGAAGGAATGCTCCCAGGTGTCAGAAAATCCTCATGGTAGACTTTATGAACTTTATAACTTTACAAACTTTTAACTAAACGGGATGGATTCAATTTCAAACATGATCATAATGATGAAGAACGCATCACTCGCCGGGAAGGGTACCGTGGCAGTGCCATCTTCGAAGCTCAAGCTTGCAATCGCTGAGTGCTTAAAGAAGGAAGGCTACATTTCCGAATTTTCCAAGAAGGTGAAAGGTGGCCAGCCGGTGCTTGAAGTTGAGCTCATATATACAGACAGCAAACCCCGCATCACCGAGGTAGAGCGTATTTCCAAGCAGTCTCGCCGTGTGTATTACGGTATGAAAGAGATTCACTCGGTGCGCAACGGGTCAGGATTACTGGTCCTTTCCACACCGAAAGGGATTTTATCAGGCAAACAAGCTCGCAAAGAGCAGGTCGGAGGGGAAGCGCTGTTTAGACTATGGTAAATTAGACGTTGGACATCAAGAATTCCAGATGTCCAACGTCTGAAAAAAATTATGTCAAGAATTGGAAAACAAGAAATTTTAATACCCCCAGGCGTCAAAGTCACCCAGAGTGGCGATACTATCACCGTGGCTGGACCAAAGGGTACCCTTTCGAAAGTTTTCCGTAATGATGTCATCATCACAGTCGGCGACAAGATTACTTTGAATATCAAAAGGAACGATAAATTTTCCAAATCTCTTTGGGGCACTTACGCTTCACACATCAAGAACATGATTGCTGGTGTACAGACTCCGTATGTGAAAAAGTTGATACTCGAGGGCGTGGGTTACAAGTCCGAGGTTAAAGGTAAAGAGTTCAATTTCGCTCTCGGATTTTCGCATCCCGTTATCGTAAAGATCCCGGAGGGCATCACCGCTACAGCCGAGAAGAACAACATCACCATCAGCGGGGTTGACAAGGAGCTGGTGGGCAGTTTCACCGCAGGTATTCGCGCGCTGAAGAAGGCGGAGCCTTACAAGGGCAAGGGTATGCGCTATGAGGGTGAAGTCGTCAGACGAAAACAAGGTAAGAAGACTGCGTAGAGTAGCTTATAGTAATTAGCTAATAGCTTATAGAAAATGCAAACAAAACAAGACAAAAGAATCAGATTAAAGAAAAAGATCCGCTCTAGGGTGTGCGGTACTTCGGTACGTCCGCGCCTTTCCGTATTCCGCTCCAATAAATTCATCTACGCGCAGGTCATCGACGACAATTCCGGCAAGACGCTAGTGCAGGCGAGCGATGTGAAAGCTACAAAGGGCACCAAGATCGAGCGGGCCAAGCAGGTAGGGCGTATGATCGCAGAGGCTGCAATCGGAGCCAAGATCGACAAAGTAATTTTCGACCGCAACGGATTCAAGTACACCGGCCGGATCAAATTAGTAGCGGACGAAGCTCGAGCCAATGGACTCAAGTTTTAAATGAAATTTTAATTATGGATACAACAAATAACAAACCAAAGACACCTGCCCGCAATGCTACGCATAGCGTTGTAGGCGGGGGAGACAACCGGGGAGGAGAGCGAAGAGGGGGACGCCGCGGCTCATCTTTTGGCCGCCCAAAGCCGGAATTCGACCAGAAGATCGTCTCGATTCGCCGCGTGACCCGCGTGGTCGCCGGAGGACGCCGATTCTCTTTCTCGGTGGCGCTGGTAGCGGGGGACAAGAAGGGGGGTATCGGCTTGGGCCTCGGTAAGGCCGGGGATACTTCGCTCGCGATCAACAAGGCTCTCCGCAATGCCAAGAAGAACATGGTCAGGCTAAATTTGACCAAGACCTCATCCATCCCTTACGAGCTCAAAGCCAAGTACTCGAGTGCACAAGTGGTGATGCTTCCAAACAAAGGCCGCGGACTTGTCGCCGGTTCAGTCATGCGCGACATTGTTAAACTTGCCGGCATCAAGGATATCACCGGGAAAATTCTTTCTGGCACGAAAAATAAGCTGAACAATGCCAAGGCGGTGATGGAAGCGCTCAAGCCGATATCTGCCAAATTCTCAAAGCCAATTCCGGAGGTTGCGATAGTTGCTAACAAAGAGGTGCTAACAACAAGTGAAAAGTTATCAAGTTCATAAAGTTATAAAGCAGATACTTTACAAACTTTATAACATTACAAACTTTAAGAACTAAACCATGCAGATACATAATTTAAAAAGACAACATAAGAACAAGAAGGACCGCATCGTGGGCCGCGGAGGCAAACACGCGAAGACTTCCGGCCGCGGAGGCAAGGGCCAGACGGCCCGCGCCGGCAACAAGCGCCGTCCGGAACTCCGTGATATCATTAAGAAACTGCCGAAAAATCGCGGGTACAGCTTCAAATCTATCCGTCGGCAGGTGAAAGTTTCTAAAGACAAAGTGGAGGCCAAGGAGACTATGGCACAGCTTCGCAAGCGCCTTGGCATCAAGGGTGGCAAAATAGTTATAAAGTAGAAAGTTCATAAAGTTATAAAGTTGAATTAATGCAAAATTTCTGGAGCAAAATAAAATTAATCTGGACGGATCGGACTCTTCGGCAGAGAGTGTTTTTTGTGCTGGGGGCCTTGATAGTTTTCCGCCTTCTTGCTTCCATTCCGATTCCCGGCATTGACACGGTTGCGCTCAGCCGCTTTCTTTCGAACAATCAATTTTTTGGGATCTTGAACATCTTCTCGGGCGGCGGACTCTCCAACCTTTCCATCATTATGTTGGGCGTCGGCCCGTACATTACCGCTTCGATCATCATGCAGCTCCTCACTATGATGGTGCCCACACTCAAACGCATATACCAGGAAGAAGGCGAAGCCGGCAAGAAAAAATTCACCCAGTATTCCCGCCTGATCACCGTGCCGCTCGCCGCAATCCAGGGCTTCTCGCTTTTGGCGATTTTGGAGAGCCAAGGAATTTTAACCGATGTAACGCCATTTGATCGGATCACCAACTTGCTGGTGGTCGTCGCCGGGGCGATCCTCCTCATGTGGGTAGGGGAGCTGATGTCCGAGTTCGGCATTGGGAACGGTGTGTCCCTCATCATCTTCGCCGGCATAGTATCCCAACTCCCGTCCGAGGTTGGCCAGCTCCTCTTCACCTTCACCGCTTCTCAGTTGCCGCTTCTTCTTCTGTTCCTGGCAGTCAGCCTTATTGTCATTGCAGCCGTCGTCTATGTGACCGAAGCCGAACGGCCGATACCGGTAACCTATGCCAAGCGTGTGCGCGGCATGAAGATGTACGGCGGAGGCTCGACCTATTTGCCGTTGCGGGTCAACCAGGCTGGAGTGATCCCGATAATCTTCGCTCTCTCTATCCTCCTCTTTCCGCAGATGATCGGTACTTTTTTAACCAAATTCTCCCAGCCGATTCTGGTAAAAATTTCCACTGCCCTCCTCGGATTCTCCCAGACATCCACCCTCTACGCGATACTCTACTTTGTCCTGGTTTTCCTTTTTACGTACTTCTACACCGCGGTGACCTTCGACCCCCATGCGCTTTCCGAGAATCTGCAGAAGAACGGCGCTTTTATCCCCGGCATCCGCCCGGGCGCATCCACCTCTGAATATATTTCGAAAGTATTGACCCGCATTACCATGCTCGGAGCCGTGTTCTTGGGTTTCATCGCGGTCCTGCCGCTTATCATGCAGCGGGCGACTGGCATCACCGCCATAGCCCTCGGCGGCACCTCGCTCCTCATCGTCGTCTCTGTCGTCCTCGACCTCATCAAAAAAGTAGACGCCCAAGTCTCCATGCGGGAATACTAAAACGACCAGGTCCGACCTAGTCGAAAAAGATTATGTCAAAAGAGAAAATTGAAGTAATAATAACTGGTGGAACGATAGACTCCTTTTACGACGGCACCCAAGATACCGTAGCCCCGTTAGCTAATAGCGTTGTTCCTGAATTTATAATGTCTCTTAAAACTGACTACGATTTTTTATTTACTCAAGTTTGTATGAAGGACAGCCGATCTCTAAATAAAAAGGATTTGGATCATGTTTTAAAAACGATCCAAGAATCACCTTCAAAATTTTTTATAATCACGCACGGCACGTATACTATGCCAGACAGCGCTCGGTTTTTGGAAGTCAATCTAAAAATTAAAGATCAAGTAATAATTCTAACTGGCTCTCTGATTCCTCTTACGGGATTTTCTCCATCCGATGCGCCATTTAATTTAGGTTTTTCAATAGCCTCACTACCAAATTTAGAGCCGGGAGTTTACGTTTGTATGAACGGACAAGTATTTAACCCAAAGGAAGTAGTTAAACGTCTATCTGAGGGCAAGTTTGTTTCTATATTTAATAAATAATAACTTCCAGCGAGGGGAGTCCTTGCTGACGATTGTGGCGGGTAGCGTATTTTTGTTTACTACACTAACGGCCGTCAGTATGATAAACTTTTGAATTAGCTAGAAGTTTGCCACTTTTTGTATTCGGCGACGATGATGGCGACGACTTCCTCGAGATTGTTTTTGTTTGTGTCTACCACTAGGTCAAATTGGGTTAGGTCTCGATTATTTATTTTATATAAATCCCAAAATCGTTTCTGCTCGCTGTCGAAACGTCTTTGCATATCTTCATAAACTTCTTCTATATTTGAAGATTTTTCGCTTTCTTTGCGTAGAGCGTTTTCCTTCAAGTTATTTAGTACTCGATGTTTAGCAATTTCATGCGGTAGGTCGAGGTAAACTTTAAACGAGGCTGGAATCCAGTGAAAGGCTGTTCGAGAATCGATAACTATTTTGTTTGAATTTCCAAGCTCGCGTAATTTTTCGTCTACCTTGAAATCAATGCTCGACTCTGTTTCTGCTTTTTTATTAAGTTCGGTTACTGAAAGACCTAAATCGAGCCCGACTTGCCGGAACAAATCTCCAGAGGAAAATCGTGTATATCCGAGTTCTTTAGCCACTAGGTCCGAAGTGCTTGATTTGCCACTTCCCAAGCCCCCGCAGATAGTGATAATCTCTTTCTTCATTGAGCGTATAGTACAGGTTTTTCCTTGATTTTTCAAGCAAAATTCGGTATTGTAAGTGCATATGAATGGCAAGACTTTCGTATTTTTCGGAATAGTGGGCTCTGGCAAGGGGACTCAGGTCAAGCTCCTGCAGGATTTTCTGGCCAAGCATGATGGCCGGGAATGTGTGTATGCGGGTACAGGCGAGGGTTTCCGGGCGATGGTGGGCTCTGGCAGCTACGCCGGGAAACTTCTGCAAGAGAAGATGCATAAGGGCGAGCTCATCGATGATTTCTTTGCCAACAGCATCATCGGGGACATTTTGAGCTCAAAAATTTCTCCGGAGAAGCATTTGATCCTAGACGGCTATCCGCGCACGGTGGCGCAGTCGAAAGTACTCGAGGATATGATGAAGTTCTACAAGCATGACGACATAAAAATAGTCTTTATAAAACTTTCTAAAGAAGAGGCCATGCGGAGGAATCTCCTCCGGGGTCGCCACGATGACACCGAGGCCGGACTTGCAAAAAGATTTGAAGAATATGAAGTGAATGTAGTACCAGCCATGAATTATTTCAAAGGGCATCCAGGCTATACAATTTATGAAATAAACGGCGAGCAATCAGTCGAGGCGGTCCATGCGGATATTTTAAAAGCTTTAGGATTTTAATATGGACGAAACTATTGTAATTTCATTAGGCGGATCACTGATAGTGCCTGACCAGGTAGATACTGAATTTTTAAAAGAATTTAAATCTTTAATATTGTCGCATGTAGAAAAGGGGAAACGGTTTGCAATTATTTGCGGAGGGGGCAGAACCTGTCGGAAGTATCAAAACGCAGCCAAGGAAGCAACAGAGACGACGAATGAAGACTTGGACTGGATAGGTATTGCCACTAATAATCTGAATGCAGAGCTTTTACGTGTAGTTTTCAAGGACCTAGCTCACACCAAGGTTATTTACGATTTGGCTTCTCCGCTCCCGGATTCAAAAATTATAATCGGCGGCGCTTATGAGCCGGGCCATAGTTCCGACATGGACGCAGTTTTAGCCGCGAATACTCTGGGCGCAAAGAAAATCATAAATCTTTCCAACGCTGATCATGTTTACGATAGCGACCCCCGAACTAATCCTAATGCGAAGAAGTTTGACCAAATTTCATGGAAAGAGTATCGTAGCATAATCCCAACTGAATGGACTTCTGGACTTCACACACCCTTTGACCCAATAGCTTCTAAACTGGCGGAAGAAAACGGCATAGAAGTCGTAATCATGAACGGCCGGCCAATTGATAATCTTGTTAACTATCTGAACGGTGAAAAGTTTGTAGGTACGACTATTAGCTGAGGTTCACCTCACCCCTGACCCCTCTCCTTGGCAAGGAGAGGGGTGGATGCAGGAGCAGACGGGGCGAGGTATATATATGGCAATTATAATTAAAACACCACAAGAAATAGAAATCCTCCGGGAAGGGGGGAGGCGCCTTGCTACCATACTTCATAAAGTGAGGGGCAAGGTGGCACCCGGAGTTTCTACCAAGGAACTCGACGATTACGCCTATGAGCTCATAAAGGAGGGCGGGGATGAGCCGGCGTTTTTAAATTACCAGCCGGACGGCGCACCGGCGCCATTCCCGGCTTCCTTGTGTGTGTCGGTCAATAGCGAAGTGGCGCATGGTATTCCCAGAGAAGATAAAATTCTAAAAGAGGGCGATATCGTTTCGATTGATCTAGGCCTCAAGCACCGTGGACTATACACCGACATGGCACTTACTATGCCAGTCGGCGTTGTGGGCCCTGCATCAGAGAAACTCATTAGAGTCACAGCCGAAGCGCTCGAAGTTGGCATTAGCGCCGCGGTGGCGGGCAATAAAGTAGGGGACATCGGTCATGCGATAGAAGACTTCGTGCGGCCACACAGATACGGCATTGTGGAGGTCCTCTCCGGGCACGGTGTCGGCCGAGCGATCCATGAGGACCCTTATGTGCCGAATTTCGGCAAAGGCAATACGGGGGCCAAGCTCGTGCCGGGCATGGTGATAGCCATCGAACCGATGCTCAATAACGGCACCAAGAATGTAATTCTGGAAGATGACGGCTACACTTTCCACACCGCCGACGGCAAAAAAAGCGCCCACTTCGAACACACGATACTAATCACTGACGACGAGCCGGAAATTTTGACTAAGGCGTAATTAAATTTATGAAATTTCACTCACTTGAGGACCTAAAGAATGAAAAATATTCTTTATGGGAATTATTAAAGGACACAATCCAACTTCTAAAACCATATAAATGGCGTTTCATCGCCGCTTCTTTTATTAGATTGATAGGAGATTTAGCCAATCTATATCCCGTCTTTGCTCTTGCGTCAATAATTACTTTTTTAAGTAAATACAATACTGGTGACCCCATGGTGTATGTTGGAAAACTGATAGGATTTTGGTTCTTGGCGAGCAGTATTAGAAGCTTGAGCCAGTATTTCAGCAAATACTTAGGATATTCTTTAGGTGCGCAAATATCGATAGATTCCAATTTGAAGACGTTAAAACATATGTTTCTTTTAGATATGGCCTGGCATGAAAAGGAAAATTCAGGCAATAAAATAAAAAGAATTCAAAATGCAGGCGAAGGATTTAATAAGATCATTCGAATTTGGTTTGATGACACTATAGAAATATTTGTTAATTTGATCGCAATTAACATTATTATCTATAGATTCGACCACCAAGTCCTATTTTTTTTGCTTTTGTTTCTAGTTACATATTTTCTCATTTCATTTTTTATTACTCGCCGGGCGGGGCAAGCCTACTACGAGGTAAATAAACAAGAAGAAAAGGTGAGCGGGCTCTTGTTTGAAACAATAGGAAATATAAAAACTTTGAAAGTTATGTCTATGGGCGAAAGCTTATATAAAGTTGTCTATGGGCTAACAGTAGAGTTAATGAAGAAGATAAAAATTAGAGTTAAATGGTTCCAGTTCAGAGGAAATTTACTTAATTTTTTTACAGCCACCTCCAAGCTCGGTATTATTTTGGTAATAATTTATGGAATAACAGAAGGCCGTTACGAGGTCGGCTTCTTGGTTTTGTTTAATGGGTATTTTTCCGATTTGCGTGCATCTATTGAAGAATTATCTAATGCCACCCAGGAGTTTGTAAATTCAAAGTTCAGCATAGCTAGGATGAAAGAAATTCTCGATGAGCCAATAACTATTGATGATAATAAGGGAAAGTTTAACCTTCCGACGGATTGGCAGAAGATTATTGTTAAAGACCTATCATTTGGCTATGGAGAAAACCAGGTTTTAAGCAATCTTTCATTTGAAGTCAATCGAGGTGAAAAGGTGGGGATCGTGGGACTTTCTGGAGCGGGCAAGTCTACCTTATTCAAGCTTCTTTTGAAAGAACGAGAAGAATTTACTGGAGATATATTTTTTGATGATCTGTCGATAAAAAAGATTCGCAAGAACGATTACTTCAAGCAAGTATCTGTAGTGTTGCAAGATACAGAAGTCTTTAATTTTTCACTTCGTGACAATATTACTATCACTACAGGAGAAGATAAAGTTAGGCAGGATCTGCTAAACCAAGCGCTCAATATTGCTCATATCTCAGACTTTATTCACAAATTACCACAAGGTTTAGATACAGTCATTGGCGAGAAAGGGTTTAAATTGTCAGGTGGCGAGCGCCAGAGGCTGGGTATCGCGCGAGCAATATTCAAAGAACCCAAGGTTCTTTTGCTCGACGAGGCAACTTCTCACCTCGATATGGAGTCGGAAGAAAAAATTAAGGATTCCCTCCATAAATTCTTCGAGAATGTTACAGCCATCGTCATTGCCCACAGGCTCACAACCATCAAGGAAATGGACAAGATCCTAGTTATGGAGAATGGACGGATCATCGAGTCCGGTAGCTTCGACGAATTATATGGACGAAAGGGTAGATTCTACGAATTGTGGGAAAAACAAAAGCTCTAAAGCAAATGGATCCCGTTAGAAGTCGCACAGTTAATTAAAATTACTACAAGTGGTATAATTGAGCTATGTTTTTTAGTCGTTATTATTCGAGTAACTACGGAAATCTAAAGATTTCCTACTTCTAACGGGATGGAACCATCCTTTTTCAAGGAGATGCCGAAGTTTAAAAGCCCCGAGGAAGAGCTTTCGTATCTGCGCGCGCATGTGGAGGCGCGCGAGCGGGATCTAATCCAAAAAGGCCACTTTGAGCATGCGCCGGAAAATGCCGTGCGCGACGTTATTGGCGAATATAAAAATATCCCGGCAGAGGCTGTGATTCACAAAAGCAATGTAATGAGAGAGGAGGAAACCGAAGGCATCGTGCTTGCGCTCCGCCCCGAGCCGCATGACGCAGTAATGGAGGAGCTTTTAGGCCTGGTTATAACCAAAGGGATTCGCAACGCGCTCTCCGTGGTGGAGGCGATGGGCAGTCCCCACATCGATGACGACTTTCACCGGCTCCTGGTGCAGTATATGAAAACCGGCCGGGTAGCGGACTTCAAAGAAGGCAGTCCGCTCTCCCGGTCGCTTAACATGACCCTTTTTGAAATCACCCTTCCGCCGCCGCAGGACGAGGGCGACAAAGCGAAAGGCTTCAAGGAGTTCATCGGGGCGATGGAGCAATTTTATGCCGGCATGCAGTCAATCTCGGAGGGCAGGAACAATGAAAAAGAAAATTATTTTACGCTCGAGGTCGCGCTCGGGAACGATGTGGATGAGGTGGTGGTATATGCGGCCGTTCCGAACAAACACATTTCGCTTTTTGAAAAGCAAGTCCTGGCTTTCTATCATCACGCCAAAGTCCGCGAAGCGCCGGATGACTACAATGTCTTCAATGAGCGGGGTGCGGCTGTCGGCGCCTATGCGGGGTTTTCACAGCGGTCCGTCATGCCAATCAGGACCTACGACACTATCGAGCATGATCCGATGAACACGATCTTAAATGTGTTCTCCCAGCTCAAAACCGAGGGCGAAGGTGCCGCAATCCAGATGCTCATCGCTCCGGCCGGGGACAAATTCATTAATGAATTTCATATGATCCTGGATGATGTGAAGGCCGGGATGTCTGTCAAGTACGCGGCGGATAATTTCTATAAATTCAATCATGCGCTACTGAAGGCGGGCAAAGACCTCATCTTCGGCATGAAAGATAAACAGCCGGATGAAACCAAGGAGTCTACGATGAAAGGCCGCCGGGCGGTGGATCAGGGGGCAGAGGAGAAAATAGGGAACAAAATCAAAAGCACGATAATGAAGGCCAATATTCGGGTAATCGCTTCGGCGCCAACTGAGGCGCGAGCGCGAGCGATTCTGAAGGAAATAGAATCCTCCTTCAACCAATTCTCCGAGGCAGCCTCGAATTCATTTATATTCACCGAAGAGCACGCAAGTAATTTAAAAAAGCTTTTTCATGATTTTTCTTACCGTACTTTTGCCACTGACCGGGTAATGCCGATGAATTTGAAGGAACTTTCCTCGGTATTTCATTTCCCAGTCGGCATATCCAGCCAGCCTCAGCTCAAGGAGGCTAAATCCGGGATTGCTCCGGCACCACTTGAAATGGGTAAGGAGGGCATCGTGCTTGGTGTGAACAGTTACCGGGGCCGTGATACCGAAATACACATGGCCCGCGAGGACCGCATGAGGCATTTCTATGTCATCGGCCAGACAGGTACCGGTAAGACCAATATCATGCTCAACATGATTACGCAGGATATTAAAAATGGCGACGGCTGCTGCTACATTGACCCGCATGGCACAGACATCCAAACCATACTCTCTCGCATTCCCAAGGAGCGTATCGATGACGTGATCTATTTCGATCCGGCCTACACTGCGCGCCCGATGGGGCTCAATATGCTGGAGTACGATCCGAAATATCCGGAGCAGAAGACATTCGTGGTCAACGAAATGATGGGCATTTTCAACAAGCTTTTCGACATGAAAATCGGAGGCGGCGCCATGTTCGAGCAGTATTTCCGCAACAGTGCATTCCTGGTGATGGAGGACCCGGAATCCGGCTCCACCTTACTTGAGATTACCCGGGTGCTGGCCGATAAGGAATTCCGCGACATGAAACTTGCGCGCTGTAAGAACCCAATCATCAAGCAGTTTTGGGTCTCGGCCGAGCAGACGACTGGGGATCAATCGCTGGCGAACTTCGTGCCTTATATTTCCTCCAAATTCGACAACTTTATCTCCAACGACATCATGCGCCCGGTGGTGCTCCAGCAGAATTCGGTATTTAATTTCCGGAAGATCATGGATGAGAAGAAAATTCTTTTGGTCAATCTTTCTAAAGGAAGACTCGGCGACATCAATGCAAACTTGATCGGTTTGGTCTTGGTCGGCAAGATCCAGATGGCTGCATTATCTAGGGTCGACATGTTTGGAAAGGCCATGAATGACTTTTATTTATACATCGACGAGTTTCAGAATGTCACGACTGATTCTATCGCCTCTATCCTCTCCGAGGCGCGAAAATATCGGCTCTCGCTCAACATCGCGCATCAGTACATCACCCAGCTTGAAGATAAAATCAAAAACGCCGTCTTTGGCAACGTGGGCTCGATGGCTGTCTTCCGTGTCGGTACCGAGGACGCCACTTTCCTCGAGCCTAAATTTAAGCCTACATTCACCGCCCAGGACATTACCAAGTTGGAGAATTACAATGCCTATGTGAATATGCTCGTCCGCGGCCAGCCGACCAAGCCTTTCAATATCAAAACCTTGGCGCCGGAGAGGGGGAATCCGGAGATTGTCGATTCTCTAAAAGAACTCTCTTATGTAAAATACGGCCGCGACCGCGCCGAAGTGGAAGCAGAGATCATGGCCCGCTACGATACCATGGCCCACGAGGATGTGCTGGGATAAATATATGCCATTTGATTCATTGAAAGCAAGAGAACAACCAAAAGAAAATAAAATAGATTTTGGTAGTGATGTTAGAAAAATACTGGATAAACTTTATGACGACAACATAAAACCGAAATATGCGATTGCCCTAGTCATAAAAGCATTAGCGCCATTCTTTTTGATTTTTATAGAGAAAAAATATATTTCTTCGCAAGACGCATACAGAGTGTTGGAGAATTTAATGGCGTGTATGGAAATTGAGGATAAAGAACAGTCAATTGCTGCGGTAATTAAAGCCCTACGACCAATTCTTCAAATAAGTACAAAGTACCCCAAAGAGTTTGAAGAAATGAGATCTAAAATTGGCAATACTCAAGAAGGATATATCGAATTAAATCGTCTGGTAACTTATGAAAAAAATGGAAAAGTAATTTCCCTCCATCATTCTTTGGCAAAGACAATAGGGCCAAATAGAAAAATGTATGAAGATGCAATGGCGAAATTGGCGCAAATAATTAATGACGATCCCGAGGTTGAAGTTATTGAAGCCGTGTCCTATATCGTACCTAAAACCCCTACATTATTCACAAAATATGGATTTGAAATTAAAGAATTAAATGAAAAAGATGAAGAAGGAAGAGATATAGCTCTTGCGTTTATTCTACGTGAAGAGTTTTTAAAGAGATTTTTAAAAAA
Source organism: Minisyncoccota bacterium (assembly GCA_036517535.1). Taxonomy (GTDB): domain Bacteria; phylum Patescibacteriota; class Minisyncoccia; order Phycocordibacterales; family UBA9973; genus UBA9973. The sequence continues at coordinate 10,604 of DATDVS010000029.1, read as the reverse complement.
TAATGATTAAAGAAATGACATTTCGTAAAAAATTGTTTCTGGATTTTATCGGAGTTCTTTTCTCTTTGGCATTTTTGTCGTTGGTTGAGTATTTACTGTATCGCTTAAACGGCGTTTCTTTTTTTGCCTTAGCTCAGGCGGGAAGTGTAATTCCTACTTTAGTATTTGTATGCGGAATGATTCTCGGCATGGCCTGCGAATATATTGGTCAATTTGCCATTGATTGGTGGTATTATCCCTCCATTAAGGTCAAAAGATCTCTTTTGCTTTTACTTCCCATATTCTGGGGTATTTTTATATTTATCATGCAGGATATGTATGCTATCTTTAGGATTTGGGGTCTTGATTCGATTCCCGCAGTTGCCATTTCTACCTTCATTACCGCTTGTCTGATCGAAGGGGTAAATCTTTATACCAAAACTTGGATATACAGAGGCAAGGGCTCGCACCCGCTCGTGCTCGCTTTCGGCTGGGTGGTCCTACTTTCCTTTTTCTTCGTAACTGCCTTCAATGCTTATATCATTAATCCTTTTGGATTTTAAAAATGCGATTCTTCAGGATAGCGAAAAACGGGATTTCAATTTTCAGGCAGATTCGTCAGGCGGAAAGCAAGAAGGTCTCCTATAAAGTTGCCGGGCCTAAAATAAACAAACTACTTAGCGATTTAGGTCCGACTTTTATTAAGCTGGGGCAGATGCTTTCACTCCGTGCGGACCTGATAAATCCGGATTTGGCGGACGAACTACGGGAACTTTTAGATCATGGTTCAACGGTAGATGAAAGTGATGTAAATAATTTATTCATCTCCGAACTCGGGAAAGCACCTGACGAAATTTTTGAAAAATTCACCCGTGAGCCGTTTGCTGTAGCTTCACTCTCGCAGGTGCATTTGGCTCATCTAAAAGGTCAAATCTTGGCGGTCAAGGTACAGAAGCCGGGTATTAAGGCCCTAATACATCAGGATCTAACACTAGTCCGCCAGTTTTTGGGGATAGCTCAAATTTTTGCCTTTTCAAAATACGACAGAAGTATATTGCGTATATTGAAGGTTTCTGTAGACGAATTTTTTAAATGGATTGAGCACGAGCTCGATTACCGACTGGAAGCATTGAACATTATCCGTATAAAAAATAATTTATCTGAAATAAAGTCTTTTCAGGCACCAGAAGTTTTGCACGCTTTAAGCACCAAATTAATACTGACGACGGAATATATCGATGGAATAAGCTTAAACACTTTGATTAATTTTGTCCCCGACTTAGCTCATCTCGAGGAAATAAAATATCAAAATATAAAATTTAGCAAAAAAACATTCATCAAAGAATTTTTAGAAATTGTATTCAAACAAGTTTTTGAAGACGGATATTTCCATGCCGATCCACATCCGGCGAATATTTTAATGACTCCCAAAAACAAAATTGCTTTTATTGACTTTGGGGTGGTGGGGGTTCTTCAGCCTCATATAAAAGAGATATTGGTAAAAGTACTTTCCGGTGTCATCGAGCGAGATGTGAAGAAAACCTCTCAAAGTCTCGTAGAATTAAATGAGATCGAAGGCAAAATAGAGATAACTCTTATTGAGAGGAGGGTAAGGACCCTGCTTGACGACTGGCAGACAGGGTCCGCGATAGAGATGACGATGGCGGAAGTTTTTTATCGTTTGCTGATTATTGCCCAAGAATCTAAAATTGAAGTTCCATTATCTGTATTCATTTTAGGCAAAACTGTGCTTGAATATGACGGACTATTGCGTAAGTTTGATCCGGAAATGGATATTTTGAATTCACTAAAGTCCCACATGGAAAGGGGTTCGATGTTAGATATTAAAAATATCCCCGTGGCAATCAAAGAACTCTTGGCTTATCCCGAAAATCTTCCGGAAGGTGTGTTTAAGTTTGCCAAACAGCTAGCCAATGAAGGGGTGGAGTTTGTTTCGCACCTGATTCGCCCTGATAGTCTTAAGAAATAAAATGTGCTATAATAGCTTCATTAATATTAAATAAGAAACATATGGCTAAAAAAGGAAAAAATATATTACTACATGAAACCCTAGTCTTGGGTCTTGGGCTGATGGACATGACCAAGGAGAAAGTAAATAAACTCGTCTCTGATGCTACGAAAGGCATAAGCAAGAACGATAAAAAGAAAGCAGTAGACAAGCTTTTCAAATATACTAGAGATACAAGAAAAAAAGCGGAGTCCCTAGTAAAAACCCAAATAAAAAAAGTTTTAGACGAAGTAGGACTGGAAATAAAGCGCAAGAAAAAATAAAATCCGGGTAATGGAAGAATTTGAGATAAAATTTTTGGAAGTGGATGTGCCGGAGCTTGAAAAGAAACTCACGGCAATCGGGGCTAAGAAAGTGGGAGAATACATGTACAGGAGAAGGCACTTTGATTATTCGGACTTGCGTCTCGATAAAAAACACGAATGGATTCGAGTTCGGGATGAAGGGGATAAAATAACAATGGCACACAAGAAAAGAATTAACCCGGGTCAGAATATAAAAGATGCGATTATAAACGAATGTGAAGTTGAGGTAAACGATTTTGATAAAGCATGCCAGATTTTTTTTTCAATAGGGCTAGAAGAGAAAAATTATCAGGAAAATAAACGTATTCGTTATAAAAAAGGCGATATTGAATACGACATAGATATTTGGCCGAAGCTCCCAGCATATTTGGAAATTGAAGGCAAAGATATTGAAAGCGTGGAAATCGCAGGACGTGAATTAGGCTTTGATATTAAGGATTCGGTCAGGTATACAGCTTGGCATATGTATAAAGACAAAGGAATTGATCTGCATGATTATCAGAGAATAACTTTTGACGGATTTGTAAAAAAATAATTTTCTGCTAGTATTAGAAACAATATGAAACACCCAAAAGAGGAGAGGACGTATGTGATGGTCAAGCCAGACGGGGTGCGCAAGGGGCTTACCGGAGAGATTATCAAGCGCTTTGAGCAGCGCGATCTGAAAATCGTGGCGCTCGAAATGTTTACCCCCACGCACGAAACTCTAGACAACCATTATCCGAAAAGCCCGGAATGGATTACTCGCCTGGGCCACAAGACCCTCTCCACTTACGAAAAATACGGCTACGACGCTATGACTGATTTCGGCACTATCGCGCCGGAGGAGATCGGCCCAGAGATCCGCAAATGGCTTATCGATTACATGCAGTCTGCGCCTCTGGTGAAAATGGTGGTGCAGGGGGTGCATGCGGTGGACGTGGTGCGTAAAATCGCCGGTCCGACTATGCCGTATCTCGCCGAAGTAGGCACTATCCGCGGGGACTTCTCCATCGATTCTCCGGCGCTTGCGAACAAGGAAAAAAGAGCCGTGATGAACATCGTGCATTGCTCGGAAACTCCCGAGGAAGCAGAACATGAAATCAAGCACTGGTTCGGCAAAACTAAACTTCACGACTATAAACGCTACGGGGTAGATGAATAACTATGTATGAGGTTGAAGTAAAAGCGGCGGTACGGGACAGGGACGCTGTTGTGCGCAAGCTCGAGTCCCTCGGGTGCAAATTCTCCGAAGAGCTGCACCAAGTTGACCGGATTTTTATTCCGGAAGGCGCGCCTTTTCCTCCACCCGTGGAAATGAAGGTCGGAGTGCTGCGAGTCCGCAAACAAAACAGTAAGACAAACGATAAATATTCCTTCACCTTAAAAATTCCGCAAACGAGCCGGCAGGATTCGCTGGAACGCGAGATGGAAATCAAAGACGGAGAGATGATGATTGAAATATTGAAACTCCTAAAATATCAGGAAGTGCCGACGGTGGATAAAAAGAGGGTGAAGACCAAATACCAAGACATGGAGATAGTGCTCGATGATGTGAAAAACCTTGGGGAATTCATCGAAGCGGAAAAAATCGTGCAAAATCACGACCATGAAGACCGAAAAAAGACTCAGGAAGAGCTCTTTACATTCCTCGAGATACTCGGCATCTCAAAATCCGACCGCGTCATCGACGGCAAATACGATATTATGCTTTTTGAAAAATTGGGAATGAAGTAAGTCTAATTTTTTCTCTAAAAAACTTCCGCCACGGTAAAAATCAGTTGTCCACATTGCGCTCCAAGACCCCTCATGTATACTTAATGTAGGGTTATTTCCGATTATTACCTAGAACACTATATATAGGGAACTTCGATCGCGTTTGACCTTGGTCTAATGCGTCTGGTACCCACCTAGCTTTGAGCTACGGTAATATATCGGAAATAGCCCTAAGAAGGGCTCCGCTCTCGTAGCGGATTTTTTCTTAACAAATCGAATTTTTGCATATATAATACGGTAATTAATGGCAAAAACGGCTAAAATAACATTCTGCGGCGGTACGGGATCTGTAACGGGCTCCAATTTTCTATTAGAGATCGAAGATAAAAAAATATTAATTGATTGCGGGCTCACCCAAGGCGTCAAAATGGCTGATGACGTAAACTGGAGCCCTTTTTCGTATAATCCCAAGGAAATAGACATGCTTTTCGTCACTCATGCTCATGTGGACCACTTGGGCAGAATACCTAAATTGATAGCAGAGGGCTTCGAAGGCCACATTTACTCGACAGAGCCTACCCGGGCGTTGGCCGGGCCGATGCTCGAAGATACGATGGAGATCCTGTCGAAGAACAAGGAACAGCATCTCGATAAGATTTACAATGAAGAGAATTTGAAGTCTGCGTTGGGCCGATGGAAGGGCTTTCCGTATCATCAAAAAATCGAGCTAACGCCCTACCTCGAAGCCTCATTTCTGAATGCCGGACACATTCTGGGCTCGGCGATGGTTTGTTTTACGGTCCGACCAGAGTCGGACTCCGACAAAGGTCGGAGTAAGAAAATTCTTTTTTCCGGCGACTTGGGCAATTCGCCTTCGCCCATTTTGCCCGATACGGATAAAATCGCGGATGTGGATTACTTGATAATGGAGTCGGTGTATGGCGACCGCAATCACGAGTCGCGCGACGAGCGACGCAATTTTCTGGCAGAGACCATAGAGGACAATTACAAAAGGAAGGGAACGCTCATCATCCCGACATTTTCCCTCGAGCGCTCCCAGGAATTGCTCTTTGAGCTCGATGAATTGGTGGAAAACAAGCGCATTCCGGTCATGCCCATATTCCTCGATTCGCCGCTCGCTATTCATTTGACCGAGATATTCAAAAATTTCAAAACTTATTTCAATGAAAAAGCACAGAAAGCCATATCCGACGGTAGCCACATTTTCGACTTTCCGGGACTGCACTCGACGCTCCACTCCAGGGAGTCGAAAATGATCGCGGATATTCCAAACCCGAAAGTGGTTATCGCAGGCTCCGGAATGTCTTCAGGCGGCAGGATCGTGCATCATGAGCGGCATTACCTGCCGGACCCGAACAACACCATCCTCCTGATCGGCTATCAGGCGGTCGGGACTCCGGGACGCCTGATCCAGGAGGGAATCAAAACCGTCCGTATTTCCGGGGAGTATGTGGAAGTCAAGGCCCATGTGGTAACCATTTCCGGCTATTCTGGGCACAAGGATTCTGACGGACTTCTCGAATTCGTGGAAAATATGCAAGAAAAAGTGAAAAAAGTTTTCGTGGTGATGGGTGAACCGAAGTCCACGATGTTCCTGGTGCAAAAGATCCGCGACAATTTGGGCCTCGAAGCGTACGCTCCGGAACAGGACGAAAGCGTTATTTTGGAGTGCTAATATGATATAATTAAGAGATGGATATCCCGTTTTCGAGCATCAAGCACGGGCACAAGCAGGTGAAAATCTGCGTCTCCGGCGCGGCTGACACGGGGCACTGCGGGATCGATGCTCTGGATAAAGCAAAAGAATTAGGACACGAGATAGCACGCCAGGGGGCGGTATTGGTAACGGGCGCGACCACCGGATTCCCGCTGTGGGTGGCTATGGGGGCGAAAGAAGCGGGGGGCATATCGATCGGATTTTCTCCGGCGGCATCGGAAAAAGAGCATGTCGAGGTCTACAAGCTGCCGCTCGACTATATGGACCTCATCATTTACACCGGCTTCGGGTACCCGGGGCGCGACCTCTTGCTTACCCGCTCAGCCGACGCGGTGATATGTGGCTGCGGGCGCATCGGTACGATTCATGAATTCACGATTGCATTCGAGGATGGCAAACCGATCGGTATTTTCGAGGGCCCGTGGGAGACGGGAGATGAGCTCAAAGAAATTATTGCCAAGGGGCATCGTGAAAACGACAAGATAGCGATCAGCGATGACCCCAAGAAAATAGTAGCGGACACCCTGGCCCTGGTGAGGGCCTCCAAGGTGGAGGAGTATAAGATTACCGCGTAAATTATTTTACGCTTTCAACTATTTTGGCAAAAGTAGAAGGATGATTTTCTGCAAAATCAGCCAAGATCTTGCGGTCAAGCAGGACGTTTTTCTTTTTTAGCGCGCCGATTAATTTAGAATAGGACATGCCGATTTCGCGTGAGCCTGCGTTTATCTTGATATTCCAGAGTTTTCTGTTATGCGATTTCTTATCCCTTCGGTGCGCGAAAGCGTACGCTCCGGCGTGAAGTAGGGCGTCTTTAGCCTGGCGCTCCTTGGTGGACCGGCCATGGCGGAAGCCCTTGGTCTCTCTGAGGACGCTTCTCCTTCTCTTTAATGCATGTACCCCCTTTTTTACTCTGGTCATTGGTAGTTATAAAGTTAAAAGTTATAAAGTGTAAAGTTAGTTGAAGGGCAGCAAATGGCTTCTCGGTTTGTTCTTGATGATGAAATTAGTTCGCTTTCGGCCGGAGAGCTGTGCGGTCCGCGACTGCTTGGCATTGAAATGGTTGAAGCCGGCCTTGCGCGCGATAATTTTCCCGTTTTTGGTAATCTTTAATCTCTTTAAAAATGATTTATTTGTTTTCATGAATTTTCTTTATGAACTTTCTACTTTATAAACTTTATAACTTACTTGGCTTTCTCTATTGTAATGATTAATCCTTTTGGCCCTCTCTTGTACGGGTCTGATACTTTGTAATCCTCGGTGATGAGGTGGAGTATCCTGTCGAGCCGTTCCCGCAGAAACTTCTCGTCCATGTATTTGGCCCGACCGGAAAGAAATAGCTCAATCTTGATCCGGTGGCCGTCCCGCAACCATTTTGAAGCGGTTTTGGCCTTGAGTTCGAGGTCATGGTCGCCGGTGCCTATCTTTATCTGGACCGATTTGGTTTCGGTGGCTTTGGCTCCGGAACGCGCCTTGCGCAACTTTTTACTCGCTTCATACTGATACTTGCCGAAATCCATTATCTTCCCGACGGGGGGAGTAGCGTTAGGCGATATTTCAATCAGGTCGAGGCCTTTACTCTGAGCCAGCTCCAAGGCGTCTTTTATGCTTAAAACGCCGAGATTCTTGTTTTCACTGTCTATGACCCGCAATTCTTTGGCCCGTATTTGATTGTTTATTCTTTCACGCAATGGCAATGGATATTAAGAACGGTAAGTTCTAGCCACGAAATAATAGCCTAAATAAGGGTTAAAGTCAACAAATAGAACGTTTGTGGAGATGCGGGGAATTGAACCCCGGTGCATAAGGTTTCTGCAATGAAGCCTACATGTTTAGCGCGCTTTTTGGTTTAAATTGAAAAATTAAGAAACGAGCCAAATATTTTTCAATCGAGCCTCTATGATGTCTCCCCAGCTCGAAGCGGGGCCGGAGATAATCCCGATAATATTATGCCCTTACCCATATATCGGAAGTCTGTGGATGAGACACGAGTTACGCGAAAGCGCTGACTCGAGCGAAAGCAAAGTTCTCCGCACCGAAGTATGGAGAAGCTATTGCCTTAACTTTGGAAGCTAATTTTGCAATTAAGCTGTTGGGCGAAGTTTTGCGAGGTTGCGCCCATACTCGACATGCATCAATGACAGGGGACCAAATGTCTATGCCTGGCATCCCCGAATACCCTAAAAGAAATTACTATTTCTTTTTTCCATCAAACTCCCCCTGCTAAGGGGGAGAATAAAAGAGGGGGTCTATTAATTTTTCAATGTTCTCCTTATGTTCCTGTCCGTTTCACGCTTTTTGATAGTTTCTCGTTTGTCATATTTTTTCTTCCCTTTCACTACGGCTATCTCAACCTTCACCTTACTCCCCTTATTATACACTGAAATAGGTACTATTGTCAAACTCTTGTTTTTCTCGTTCGATGCAAGTTCCGCAATTTGTTTTTTAGTAAGCAGTATTTTTCTGTTGCGCAGAGGATCATAATCTTTCGGCGCATTTTTCGGCTGGTATGGAGGAATATTTGCGTTGATGAGGTATGCTTCGCCGCCTCGGGCTATCACAAAAGCGCCCTCGAGCGACATTTTTCCTCCGCGGACGGACTTTACCTCGGAGCCCAAAAGCTCAATACCCGCCTCGTATTTTTCCAAGATCTCGTAATCAAATCGCGCCTTCCTATTTTCCGCATAGCTAGCCATGGCTTTATATTAGCATAGATTTTCTCACCTTTTATGCTATTATTTAGGCATGAAATTTGGGAAAACTGAAGATTGGTTGAATAGGAAGATAGATATCACCAGAGTCAAATTAGAGGTGGCAAAACCGCCTGTCCCAGAAATTACAGATCCAATTGAAATTCAAAAAAAATTAAATCATGCCAGAGTAATATTTTCTAATTTCCTACATTCGAGAACCGGCAAAAGATCTTCGAGTGATGTTGGTTTTACTATGTCTTTTGATAATATGGCTGCTACACTTGAATTAACCAATCTCTCTACGATCATACGCCAAGCTGAAATGGATGCTATTGTATTATCAGTACCAAGTATGGCAAAAACTGAAACAGGTTATATAGTTTCAAACCCAGATTCGTTTTATGAAAATTTTGGGCGAGGCGCAACAAGAAAAAAAATTTTACAAATTTTATCTAGCAATCCGGATAAAACATATTCATATGAAGAAATAGCAAAAGAATTATCTTTGAGTCGTGCGGCTATATATAATATTACTAAAAAACTCATTACTGAAGGGAAAGTTGTAAAAGTTAAAGAAGTAAAATATTTTGATCGGGAGAAAGGCACTATCCCGGGACAGTTTACGATTGCTAAATAAAATAAAACCCAATTTCACTTTTTACTTAATAAAAATTTCACTTTTTGGGTTTTTTGTGCTAGAATTTTTGAATGGATTTTAATTTTCTGAATAAAAAAATGCCACCCAACTTGAACAATAAGCAGGGTAAAAGGAAAGGAGACGAGCCCAAGCTCTCCGGGTCCATCGCCCTGGGGATAATTATTTTCATGCTCATTACCGGGCTTTACCTGGTGATCTCCGACACTTCTAAAAATGTGCCGGAAATTTCGATTTCCGACCTGGCCAAGAGCGTTTCGGCCGGGGAGGTTAAGAAGATCGTGGTCTCCGGCGGCGACCTCGAGATCACTTACAAGAATGACGAAGTAAAAAAGTCCAAGAAAGAGCTCGAGTCGTCGCTCTCACAAACTTTTTATAACTACGGTGTGACCCCCGTGGCGCTCTCGGGTATTGAGATCAACGTGAAAAACGAAGGAGGCTTGGGCTACTGGCTGCTGAATATTCTGCCGTTTTTACTGCCGGTGGTATTTATAATTTTCTTTTTCTGGTATTTGTCCCGCCAGGTGAAAGGCGCGGGTATGCAGGCGCTCTCCTTCGGCCAGTCCAAGGCGCGCATGACGGACCCGAACGACAAGAGCAACAGGGTTACTTTCAAGGATGTGGCCGGGTGCAAGGAAGCCAAGGAGGAGCTAAAAGAAATTGTGGACTTCCTAAAAAGCCCGAAAAAATTCCTCGACATCGGCGCGCGGATCCCCAAGGGCGTGATGCTGACTGGCGCGCCGGGTACGGGCAAGACCCTGCTCGCACGGGCGGTGGCGGGGGAGGCCGGTGTGCCGTTCTTTCATCTCTCTGGATCCGAATTCGTGGAAATGTTCGTAGGCGTGGGTGCTTCGCGCGTGCGCGATCTTTTCAAAATGGCCAAGAAAGCGGCGCCGGCCATCATTTTCGTGGATGAAATAGACGCTATCGGGCGCATGCGCGGCGGCGGATTCGGCGGGGGCAACGACGAGCGCGAGCAGACCCTGAACCAAATACTTGTGGAAATGGACGGCTTTGAACCGAACGACAAGGTGATAGTGATGGCGGCGACCAACCGGCCGGATGTGCTGGACCCGGCGCTCATCCGCCCTGGGCGATTTGACCGTAAAGTGATTTTAGATCTGCCGGACCGAGCGGACCGGGAAGAGATTTTGAAAATTCATGCGGTGAAGAAGCCGCTGGCGGAAGACATCAACCTGAAACTGATTGCCGAGCGCACGCCGGGATTCTCCGGGGCGGATCTGTATTCGCTGATGAATGAGGGCGCGATTCTTGCCGCCCGCGAGAATCGCAAGAAAGTTTTCCAATTCGATCTCATCCGCGCGATCGAGAAGGTGATGCTGGGTCCCGAGCGCAAGAGCCACCTGCTTTCCAAGAAAGAAAAGGAAATTACCGCCTACCACGAAGCCGGCCACGCGATCGTGGCCTCAGTACTACCTTACGCCGACCCGGTACATAAGGTCTCAATCATCGCCCGTGGCAATGCCGGCGGGTATACTTTAAAACTGCC
>DATDVS010000028.1:0-64376 GCA_036517535.1 Minisyncoccota bacterium | reverse complement strand
CCCTTCATTTCTCAGATTTATCCCCAGCCGGGTTTGCGGCGAGGTTTTAATGGATTCGGGTTGTCAGACGCAATCAATTCTCTTACTTTGAGCATGATTGCTTCTGCTTCAGAAAGCCGGTTCGCCTGCACAGCAGTCCGGACCATTTCAAGCAACTCCAGAACTTGCGGTGTCGGGCCTTCTTGGCTCATCTTGTGCTCCCATCGAAGAACTATCCTGAAAACGAAAACGGGCGCTTGATTGCGCCACTTGATGGATTCCTCTTGATTAGTTAAAAGTCGAAAGTTATAAAGTAGGAAGAAATAAGAGAAATACACGGAACGGCGCAAAAGCTAGAGACTTTGTGCCCCACCATGATTTTCCTGTTTTATCCTTGGTCTTGTTCATATTTCTCTGTTTTAATACTAGCATACTAGTATGAGATAAAAAGAAAAGCAAGACTGCAAAGGGGATTACTTGTGGATAACTTTCAAAGCCCGTCTGAAGCCTCCCTCCTTCTTACGCATTTCCCCGGATCCTCTGGTTACGGTCGCAACCCCTAGATGTAAATCAGCCGCAATGGAAGCATGATGCTCCCCTTTCGCGAGGCGTTTCACTATTTGCCAACGAATACCAATATTTTCAAATTCATGGGGCGTTAGTATATCTCGCACAAAATCAGCCAGAAGCTGCTTATCCCTCGCTACCTTGCTTATCACCTCTATCACTTCCCTCTTGTACTGATCTATGTTGTTTTTCATATATTTTTGTGCCGTATCAGCATACTAGTATGTTGAAGTATAATTCTTAGAAAAATCAAGGGTAATACTATCTACGGGCAGCACGGACGATGATAAATACACTGATGAGTACGTATAGGCCACTCACCCACTGAAATACTTGCTCGGGGTATGGAGAAAAAAGATCGCCGGAGCCGGGATCCGGATAAAAAATGAAAAGTAGCACAGCCAGCGGAATAAACCACACGGCAAACTTCCTCCAAGCATCAAATGCACGGGGAATAAAAAGAAGGATAAGGAACACAACAGTTAATGCTAGCATGCCATAAAATAGCGGATCTCCTAATCTTTCATAGAAGTTTATACAGGTTGCCTCCGTAATCGTCTGATTCAATACACAGATATTAAACTTTGTGGAATTAGTTAAAATATACCCCACGATAATTCCAACCATAGAAACCATAAACAAAATCGAAATTGATTTTCTTTTATCCATGTTTAGATTATATCACACCCTCAATTTGCTCAATGAGATTGATAAGCTTTTCGGTGGATTGGCTATCGAGCTTGCCCTTTTTGCCTTTTTTGATGATATCTTTAATAAGTTTAGATAATTTTTTATCAAGCTTTTTTGTCTTATTTGAGTTAATTTTCTTTTCCAGATTTTCAACTTTCTTAAGTAGTTGCTTTTTGACCTGATCTTTAGCGTCTAATGAACTTACTTTATTCTTAAGAATTTCAAGAAGCTGAGCGAGAGTAAATTGGTAGTCATCGGCATACAGGGAATCATCTATTTTCCCGTCAGTATTGTAGTCAATTTGAAGAATTGTTTCTTCGGGTTGGGTAGCTGATACTGAAAAGGCGGTTCTGGTATCTATGGTGGTCGAAATATCCGAATACTCGGCAAGCGTAGTCATCACATCTATGGAAAAATTATCGATTCTGACGGTTGTGGGCCCGTCGCCAATGCCTCGATATACGAAATTGTATGTCCCCTCCTTTGGAACAAAGATATATTGACCTTCGGCTGTTTGCAAGAAAGAACTGCCGGGTATGTTTTCTTTAACTGACCATATATCGGCTGATAAATCCTGGTTTTGTTCAACACCGGTGAAATTACCAAGTTGGTCATAGGCACCAAGAATAACTGGGGAGTGGATGCTAATAATTAATTTATCATAAATGCTCCCTGGATCTGGCTTTGTATCGTTTATTATTGAATTGTTAGAAATCTCGCCTTGTTCTATAATTTTTTTAACTACACTTTGCATAGGAAAAGTATTAAGCAAACTCCTATGTTGAGAATCGGGGAAATTTTCAAGTGCATTATACACAGCAAGATCAAAATAATACGTCTCGTCTGTCATCGATGAAACGGCGGATGGGTACACAACTGTCTTATCTCCCTCAACTGTATATTCCACCTCATAGCTCGGTGTCTGGTGCATTAGTTTATATTTAACTCCCTTTACGGTCGGCATCCCCCAACCAGCGATTTGGACAACGCGAATATCGACTGGAATTTGGTAGTGGTCATAGGTATTGTGAAAAGCATAGGCGCCGTCAAGGAGGTCGCGGCGAAGAACTTCAGGACTAGTCAGAATATTTTCAGCCGGCCTATCGCGAGGTGCACCCTCGGCGGCGAGAAAGGACGTAAATTCGGTAAAGTTGTCGATGGTCTCGCCCCAGAGCACGCGCCAGGTATCGGTAAAGGAAGCAGTCGGGTCAAACTCAATTACCTTGTCGGCAACTTCGTTGAAATACCGAGGCGAAGGCAAAAGATTATAGGCTCCAGGCATATTTCTGCCGATAGCACGCATCTCGGACGCATCCACAATAAAGCCGCCGAGAATTCCTTCGTGGTCACCGTGTAGAAACACGGCCGCAGCTTGCGGGGTACCCAGCTGGGGCGTACCGACCATTATAAAAGATTCAATCAAATTACTTTTACCTTCCTCTTCGAGCTTCTTGATAATCGTTTTCCCCAGTAAGCCGCCCATGGAGTGTGCAACGATGCTCACTTTGCCAGTGCGGGAATGCTCCGCAAGTTTCTGTATTTCGTCGAGCACGTCGAGAGTCGAGTGCTCTGTTTTGATTCCATCCGCCAATATTTTCTCCGGCGAATAGCGCCAGTCGTAAGCCAGCGGCAGCCATTCCTGGATCAGACCCTCGGACACTAGACCATCCATGAATTCCGAAAACGGCAGATAAACATCTGTACCGTAAAATTCGTTTAGCACACCGTTCACATAAACAGCATTCACACTCTCCCCGGCATCATTGAGGGCAAGTTGGGGGATATCATTACTCCAGGAAGTGGTTGGTGGCCAGAGAACGTCATTTGATGTCTGTAGCACGCTGCCTTTTATCCCAGGAAGAAACAAAACGTTTGAAAAGCAATTCACCGTGCATTCTGGCGCGGGTGGCGGCGGGGTGAGAGTAAAACTGGAGCCATAATAATAAACAGTAAAGGTCGCATAGAGCGGAGAGGAGAAATCGGTTGCGATATAAAAGTCATATCGAATGGTTTTAACGTCCCCGTAAGACCGCAAGAATTGAGTCAGGTCCTGAATAAAGACGTCGCCGTTGTAGCAGGGCAGACCGCCATAAAAGCCTGTGGTCATTACCTCCACATCATTTACATATCCTTTATACCCTATATAAGGCCGGAGTTGGGACCCGCAGGAATTGATAAGCAAAGTATTACCGGAAATAGAAACGTCAAGATCGATGATGGCCGCCCGAACCGAATCTGGAGAAATAAACACGGCAAGTGCGAGAGCCAGTGCAACAAAAAGTTTGATCTTGGGCATTTGCTTAATTATATACTAATTATACACGTCCACGCCTATTTTCTCTCGCACTTCTTCCATTTTCTTAGCCGCAATCTTCTTGGCTCGCTGTCCGCCTTCTTTCAGGATTTTTAGTGCGCCCTTTATGTCTTTTTCCAATTTTTTCCTTTTCTCCCGCATCGGGGCGATGAACTTTTCGATGTCTTCGATCAAGATTTCTTTGAGTTCCTTGTATTTGCCGACTTTTGACTCATACAGTGGCAGGAGCTCGGAAGCCGGACGGAAGAGATTGTGTATTGCGTACACATTCTTCGGAATCCCCTCGCTTGAATCTGTGACAATACTCATCACAGCTTTTTTTATCTCCTCGTACTCGGCGAAAAGCGGAATAGTGTTGCCATAACTCTTGCTCATTTTCCGGCCATCAGTACCAGGTATTACTGCCACTTCTTTCAAAATTTTTGCTTCGGGTAATTTAAAAGTTTCGCCATAAATACGATTAAACTTTTCCGCGACATCGCGCGCAATTTCGACATGTTGTTTCTGGTCGGCACCAACGGGGATGACATCGGCATCATAAAGCAGGATGTCCGCCGCCATCAGTATCGGGTAGTTGAAAGTACCCACGTCTATTTCCTTATTCTTCGCCTCCGCGTCCTTGAAGGCGTGTGCGCGCATTAAATACGGCATAGTGGTAATCGTATCAAAAATCCAAGCAAGCTCGGTGTGTTCTGAAATATCGGATTGTTTATAAATTAAGGCTTTCTTGGGATCGAGGCCGATAGCCAGAAAGTCGAGAAGTACACTTATGATATTCTCACGCATTTCCTTCGGATTTTGTACGGATTTGAGAGCATGATAATCCACAATAAAAGCGTAAACCTGATACTCATCCTGGAGGTCCACCATCTGCTTCATCATGGCAAAATAATTGCCTATATGAGGCTTACCGGAAGGCTGGATGCCTGACAATGCTACCTTTTTAGACATATCCAATATATTAGCATATTCTTGTCCGCCTTTGGAGGATGTCCCCATTTTAATAACACCTTTGCTCACTTTAAAGCTTTGACAAAAATCCTTTCATGCTAGAATTCGGAAATGGTAAAAAAGCCCTCCAGTGTGCGCATCCCTCCGCAAAGCCTTGAATCCGAGCAGGCGGTCTTGGGCTCTATCATGCTCCGCAAAGACGCCATCCACGAAGTGGAAGACATACTGAGCCCTGATTCTTTTTATTCCGAGAAACACAAAATGATCTACAAGGCAATGCTCGACCTTTCGCTCAGAAACGAGCCGATCGACATGCTTTCACTCTCGACCAAGCTCACCGAGCAGAAACTCCTCGACCGAATGGGAGGAAGTTCCTACCTGGCGGAAATAATAAATACTGTCCCCTCCTCCACTAATGTAAAGCATTATGCAGAAATCGTGCAAAAAAAATACGTTCTGCGCAGCCTGATCGAAGCGGCCGACTATGTGTCCGAGCTTGCTTTTGAAGAAGGTGATGACCACATGGATGACATCCTCGATATGGCGGAGAAAAAAGTTTTTCATGTTATCTCTTCCCCGAAGAATCAAAAATACGTTGCTCTGAAGGACGCTCTGCCGGAAGCTTATGAGAGATTGGAAAGACTTCATGAGAACAAGGGCATGCTACGCGGACTGCCGACCGGATTCAAGGACCTCGATACCATGCTCTCCGGCTTTCAGAAGTCCGACCTGGTGATCCTGGCCGCCCGGCCTTCTATGGGTAAGACCACGCTCGCCCTCGACATCGCCCGGATGACGGCCATCAACCACGACAAATCAGTGGTGATATTTTCCCTGGAAATGTCCTCCCAGCAGCTGGTGGACCGCATGCTCTCAGCGCAGTCCCGCGTGAATGCCTGGAACCTGCGTACCGGCCGCCTTTCCTCGGATCGTGAATTCTCCCTACTTCGCGATTCCCTGGACAAGCTCGCCAAGGCAAAAATTTACATCGACGACCAGCCCGGCAACTCCATCGTGCGGATGAAAGCTCTGGCTCGCCGGCTGAAAGTCGAAAAAGGCGTGGACCTCATCGTCGTCGACTATCTCCAGCTCATGACCACTTCCAAGAATTACGACTCGATGGTCAACCAGGTCACGGAAATTTCCCGCTCGCTCAAATCGCTCGCCAAGGAGCTCGATGTGCCGGTACTCGCCCTTTCCCAGCTCTCTCGCGCGGTAGAATCCCGCGGGGGCAAGCCCCGACTCTCCGACCTCCGAGATTCCGGATCCATCGAGCAGGATGCGGACGTCGTGATGTTCATTCATCGCGAGGATAAAGGCAAGGATGAATCCGAGAAAACGAACATTGCCGAGATCTTGATCGAAAAACACCGCAATGGTCCGACCGGCAAAGTGGACCTTTACTTCGACGAGAAAACCACCACCTTCCTGAACCTGGAAAAAAGCAACTTGAGCGAGTTCACATCGGCAAAAGCTGCAAGTGATTTGGATGAGTTCTAGAGTTTGATGGAATAAGATATACTATATCTTATGGATACTGTCGACAAATTGACTGAAATATTCAAGGAATTTCCCGGCATAGGTGAAAGGCAGGCAAAAAGATTTGTGTATTTCCTGATGGGCAGGACACCGGCATACTCCGCCAACCTATCCTCCTTGGTTTTGGAATTAAAAAAAGACATCGCGCAATGCCGGGAATGTTTCAGGTTCTTCCTCGCTTCTAAAAACAAGAAAGGTGCCTGTGATATTTGCGCCAGCCCCAATACGGATGCCTCGCTCCTTATGGTGGTGGAGAAAGATTCAGATTTGGAAAGTGTCCGTAAAAGCCGGACTTACCAGGGAAAATATTTTGTCCTGGGCGGCCTGGTGCCGATAGTGGAGAAAAGTACCAAAAGCCGAGTGCGGATCGAAGAATTAAAAAATAAAATAAAAAAAGATACGGATCTGAAAGAGGTAATTATAGCCTTCGCCATATCCCCTCAAGGCGACCACACCGATGCCTATGTGCGTACAGAGCTACAATCTTTTCCAAATATAAAAATTTCTTCTCTTGGCAAAGGTCTCTCCACCGGCACCGAGCTGGAATACTCCGACAACGACACGCTCAAAAACGCATTAAAAAATCGGCAATAAAATAAACTTTATTTTATTGAAACAATCTTCACTTTGAAAAACGGCTGGCGGTGGCCGTTGCGCTTTAGATAGCGGGATTTTTGCTTGTATTTCACTACCATCACCTTGCGGGCCCGGCCGATTTCTACGATTTCCGCGTCTACTTTCGCGCCAGAGATGTAGGGCGTGCCGATGGTCGTGTCCTTGCCGTCGTCCACCAGGAGCACTTTGTCGAAGGACAATTTGTCCCCTTTGGCGTATTCTCCTTTTATTTTTTCAATAGAAACAATGCCTCCTTCCGAGACCTTGTATTGCTTGCCACCGGTATGAATAACCGCAAATTCCTCCTTTTTCATATGGGCCTATATTAGCCGATATTGTGGAAATATGCAAGATTTTGCTATACTTTATCTTATGCATTCAAAATCGATAGAAAGATATTTCTTTTTTGGACTTCTCCTTGCCACTCTTATTTTCACTTTTTTGATCTTTCGCCCATTTTGGGTAGTTTTGGTTTTAGGCATATCTTTTTCAATTGTGCTTTATCCCATCTACCAAGGCTGGAAGACGATAAGGTTCTCCAACTGGCTGGCGGCACTTATGACCGTCCTTATGTTCACGATAGTGCTTTGCGGTCCGCTTTTGATTGTGGGGACGATGGTTTTCAATCAAAGCCAGGACCTCTATCGCGAAGTGGTGGATGGCAATAGTATCGAGCCCTTCCTGGAATCCCTGGATGAAACAGTAAACCGGGTCCTGCCGGAAGGCATTCAGATCAACGTTAAAGAAAAGACTCGGGAATTCGTGTCCTTCTTATCTTCTCATGTTGCTAATATATTTACCTCTGTCATCTCCGCCTTCTTTTCATTCCTGTTAATGCTTTTAATTATTTTTTACTTCCTTAAGGACGGGGAGCGGTGGCGGAATGCCGTCGTCGTGCTTTCCCCGCTTTCAGATATTCACGATGAGAAAATAATAGGCCGGCTGGCCCAATCCGTAAACACCGTGATAAAAGGATCGCTCCTGATAGCCTTAATCCAGGGAATATTGATGGGTGTCGGGCTTTGGATCTTTCATGTTCCCAACCCGGCGCTCTGGGGAGTGGTAGCGGCAGTAGCCTCCCTCCTGCCCACCATCGGCACAGCGCTAGTGTCCGTACCGGCGATCATATTCCTCTACGCGACAGGCCACATACCGGCCTCGATCGGGCTTCTCGTTTGGTCAGTGGTAGCGGTAGGCATGATCGATAATTTCTTGAGTCCGATGGTGATAGGCCGTTCGATTAAAATTCCCCCTCTACTCATTCTCTTTGCGGTACTCGGCGGAATATCATTCCTGGGTCCGGTGGGGCTCCTGATCGGACCCTTGTGCGTCAGCCTCCTTTATACTCTTGTCTCGATTTATAGAAATGAATTCAGTGAAAACTCACAAAAAAATATTACTGCATAATACCCTCTCGCGGGAGAAAGAAGAATTCATACCCATAAACCCGAAGGAGGTGCGCATGTATTCCTGTGGGCCGACGGTATACAACTACGCACACATTGGCAATTACCGTGCATATGTTTTCGCCGATGTTTTGAAGCGAGTACTCCTCTACAACGGCTACAAGGTCAAGCACATCATGAACCTCACCGATATTGACGATAAAACTATTCGCGAATCACAAAAAAAAAGCAAAACTCTAAAAGACTTCACCGAATTTTATACGGAAGAATTTTATAAAGATATAAAGTCTTTAAATATTCTACCCCCCGCTAAATTCATCAAGGCCACGGATTATATAGATGAGATGGTAAAAATAATCGAGAAGCTTCTCGAAAAGGGGCTCGCTTACAAGAGCCCGGATGGGAGCGTATACTATGATATTAGAAAATTTAAAAATTACGGCAAGCTCTCACATTTAATAATAGAAAATCAGAAAGAAAATGCTTCGGGGCGAATCAAGACGGATGAATATGACAAAGACAACGCACAGGACTTCGCTCTTTGGAAGGCTTGGGATGAAAAGGATGGGGATGTATTCTGGGATACCTCCTTGGGCAAAGGCCGTCCCGGCTGGCACATAGAATGCTCAGCCATGTCAATGAAGAGCCTCGGTGAAGAGCTCGATATACATACAGGCGGAGTAGACAACATCTTCCCTCACCACGAAAACGAAATAGCGCAATCCGAAGGTGCTACTGGTAAGCACTTTGTGAAATACTGGCTACACAATGAATGGGTGCTCGTGGATCAGAAAAAGATGTCAAAGTCTTTCAATAATTTTTATACCTTGCGGGATATAATTGCCAAAGGCATCAACCCCCTCTCCTACCGATTCTGGCTCCTGATGGCCAACTACCGTACCAGAGTAAACTTCGTCTGGGAAGCCCTGGAGGGCTCGGAAACGGCCCTAAAACGCCTATATAGGCTCTATTTGGACCTTGGCGAGGAGGTGGGTGAAGTACACGAAGAATACAGAAATAAGTTCCAGCAGTACTTAAATGACGACCTGGACACCCCGCGGGCGCTCTCCTTGGTTTGGGACATGATTAAGGACGAGAATATGAGTAACGCAGACAAGAAAGCCACCCTGCTCGACTTCGACAAAGTCCTTGGCCTTGGTTTCGAACATATAAAGGAGGAAATACTACCGGAAGAAATTATCGAGCTTTTGAAAGAGCGCGAGCGCGCCCGTAAAGATAAAAATTTTGAAAAGTCAGACGAGCTACGAGAGAAAATAAACACTCTCGGCTACGAAGTCAAAGACGTCCCCGAAGGCCAAAAGGTTTCAAGGCTTTAGTTTATTCTTTTAATTCTGGTCTGAAATTACTTACACTATAATAAACTCCTCCTTTCTTTAGTAGAGGCATAGCAACACTCCTCTTTTGTTCATCTGTATGCAATCCAGGACCTATAAGATTAGCTTCAGTCACTAGGTTAAATTCCCCACGAGATTTTTCTTTAATAACATCTGTGGCTTTTTTACTTGTTAAGTCAATTTCTATGTGCCTCTTATCTTCTAATTCACATTGCTCCTTACTAAGAAGTTTTCTGTTTGTCCTAAACTCATAAGTACCGAATAATCTTGGTGGCTTATCAACAGTCCAGACGTCAGCTCCCATAGCGCGACAACATCTGGCAAAAACTGGTCTTGGGCCAGATCCTAAATCTAAAATTTTCATTCCCTTCATAATTTTCTGTTCGATTAATTCCTTTGCGTCAAACTTCGAATCATCAAACTCGGAATCAGTAATTCCTTTAACTAAAGGATGCCTAGTCATAGCTAAAGTGTATAAAAGTTGTGAAAAAGTTATGCCAGTGTTATAAAATGGCACTTCTTTATTCCAATCATTACCCACATCTTCGTCTATTCCTGTGTATGCTTTAAACCCTGGAGCGGTAGCTTTTATTGTTTCCACAGAAAATTTTCCCATTAATGAAATATATAAATTAAAAATTTCTTTCATGTCCTCTTGTTTTAGAGGTGGAAACTCTGGAATTTGAGGCATTCTTCCTAATCTTCCTTCATCCATATAATTATATTACCATTTAATTCTCCCAGGGAAACTCTGCTCGGCCGAAGTGGCCCCATTGGGCGGTGTCGGCGAATTTTACATTTTCTAGATTAAGCAGCTTTTTTATTCCAGCTGGAGTTAAATCATACCCTTCTATTTTTACCTCTTTGCCATCTAGTGCGGCCACCGCCATCACCGGCTCGGGCTTGCCTATGGCATACGCAAGCTTCACAAAAACTTCTTTGGCCTTGCTGGATTTCACAAAATCCACGGCAATCTTACGCGCGATATATGCACCACTCCGATCCACTTTTGTGTAGTCCTTCCCAGAGAAAGATCCTCCACCTATCGGTATTTCAGGACCGTAGTTATCTATCACAAGTTTGCGGCCCGAGAGGCCTGTGTCCGCATCAAACCCACCAAGAGTCCACTCGCCTGCAGGATTGATTAAATATTCTTCTGCCTCGATAATACTTTTTACAAGTGGCAGAAGGTCTGAGTTTTTAGAATTCTGAAAGCTAGCAACCACACTTTTCACTTTTAACTTTCCACTTTCAACTTCTGTGGTCACCTGTACTTTCCCGTCGTATGGGTATTTCTCGTAAACTTTTTTACATAAATCTCGAGCCAATTCATATTCCCGCGGCATCAGGCTTGCGGTATCCGCCGTGGCGTAGCCCTTCATTATGCCTTGATCCCCCGCCCCGCCAGTGTCTACCCCGGCGGCAATGCTCGGACTTTGCTTACTTAAATTCACTGCCACATTGAAATCCTGTCCCACGATTTTTTTGACAATAGATTCAATGTCCGGATGACTCTTGCTTGTAACCTCGCCATTGATGCTAATTAAATTGTGTCCCCCCATAACCTCTACTGCCACTCGGCTCGCTTTATCTCCTGCGAGGTAAGCATCTAAAATTGAGTCAGCTATGAAGTCGCACACTTTGTCTGGATGCCCGGGACTTACAAATTCACATGTCTTAATCATAAATTAAAGCCAGTATAGCATTTTTTATTTAAAATGATACTCTGTTATATATGATAAAAAGTATCATTAATGCCGAAAATACTGCAGAAGCGGATGTGGTAATAGTTTCTGCGCCATATGAGAAAACAGCCTCTTCCCACAAAGGCACCGCCGCGGGACCCGCGAAGGTAGTCGACATGCTCGAGAATCAAATTGAGTTTTTTGATCGTAAATTTAAAAAGGAAGTGATTGATTTTGTAAAGACAGCGCATGTGCAACTCGACGTGCAAAACCTTCCCCCGGAAGATAATTTGAAAACAATACGCGAAAACTGCGAGAAGTTGGTGGCCCAGAATAAATTTGTATTCCTTTTGGGCGGTGAACACTCTGTTTCTATCGGCCTGTTCCAGGCACTGGCTAAAAAATATAGCCCTAAAGATGTCACAATCCTCCAAATCGACGCGCATTGCGACCTACGACGCGATGACAGCGATTACAACGAGAAGCCTTCAAACCTCGCCCATTCTACGGTGATGCGCCATGCAAGCGAGCTCGGATATAACCTGGCGCAAGTAGGGATCAGAAGCTTCTCTACCGACGAATATAATTACTTTAACGACCCGAAAAATAACGTGACAGTTTTCGAATGGAATAAAGATGCAGTACCGGTAGAGAAAATAATAGAATCGATTAAAACCAAATACCTCTACATCACCATCGATGTAGATGGTTTTGATCCCGCATACATGCCCGGCACCGGCACGCCGGTGCCGGGCGGGCTCTCCTGGTATTACGGAGTAGACCTCATCGAGCGAGCGATAGCCAAAAGCGAGCTAATTTCCGCGGACATCGTGGAAGTCTCCCCGCAAAAAGAAACAGTCATCACTGAATACAGCGCCGCCCAGCTAGCCTACACTATCATTGCGAATAAGTTTTCTAAAAAATTAAACTAGCGCCACCATTCTTACTGGGGCCTCGGTTCCATTTTTTATTTTTATAGGCAAGATAAAAACTTTTGCTCCTTTAGCTGGAAGCTTTTTTGCATTTACAATATTTTCAACTAAATACTTGTCTGCACCAAGAATAGCCTTGTGCACTGGATAGCCTTCAGCCCCAGTGTCTGCAGAAAACGTATCTATTCCTATACCAGTTATGTTTCGTTGTAATAAAAGTTTAGCTGTATTTTCATGCACACTTGGAAACTTATGGTTATTATGATATTTATCCCTGTTTCCCCAGCGCTTATCCCACCCGGTATAAAAAATAATAAAACTATGAGATTGTATTTCTCCGTATACTTTTTCAAAATTTTCTATGACCGATGGCATAATTATGTATTTTGCATCCGCTTCAGCACTAACATCTATCACAACACAGTCAGTCATTAATTCCTCCAGACTTAATTTATCTATCGTTCTTCCTTCTGGTATAACATGAGACGGTGCATCTATGTGAGTACCCATACTTAGACCGCATTTTATTTTTTGGATACGAAATAAATCAGGAGGAGTACAATCTTTATAATCCACTTCAGTGGATAATTCAAATCCAACATTTCCATCCCAAGTAGGGATTTCAGGCAACAATCTATGAGTGAGATCAATTATTTTCATTTATATTCCCTCTTCTTTGAGCTTTTCAATGAGCTCGCGGGATTTGCGCGAGAGTTTGTGCGGGAGCTTAATGTTGAGCTTGATCAATAGATCGCCCCGCTTGCCTTTGGTCTGACTTCCTAGGGGCACGCCCTTGCCTTTGACTCTAAGAATTTCATTTACGGATACGCCTTCCGGAATGGTAACCTCTATCTCTCCATCAAGGGTTTCGATCGGGTGCTTCAGGCCGAGGAGCGCGTCGGAGAGTTTGAGATTAAGCGTCATCACCAGGTCGTTGCCGTCGCGCTTAAAGACCGGATGCGAGGTCACGTTTATTTTTATATACAGATCGCCCGGAGTGCCGCGGGCGGCAGCTTCGCCCATGCTAGTCATGCGGATCATCTCGCCGTCACGAATGCCGGCCGGCACTGCAATGGATATTTCTTCCTCGCGGCGAAGTACGCCTTTGCCTTTACAGGTCTCGCAAACTTCTTTTGGCACTTCGCCTGCGCCTAGGCAGGTCTCGCATATTTTTGTGCTTGAAATTGTCCCCAGTATTGTTCTCTTAGCCTCTCTGATCTTGCCCTGCCCGTTGCATTTCTTGCAAGTTTCCATTTTAGTGCCCGCTTTGGCGCCACTGCCTTTGCA
This sequence comes from Minisyncoccota bacterium, assembly GCA_036517535.1. GTDB lineage: Bacteria > Patescibacteriota > Minisyncoccia > Phycocordibacterales > UBA9973 > UBA9973. Next base: position 51,056 of record DATDVS010000028.1, on the reverse strand, counting down.
AGTGAGGCAGTTTGAAGTTTTAGTAATTAAAATTTTTCTGCTTACGCCGAAAACGGCATCGGCGAAGGAAATCTGAATTTCGGTCGAGATATCGCGCCCGCGGCGAGCCTGGGCTCTGCCCCCCATACCTCCACCGAAAAAGTCGCTGAAAATATCATTAAGGTTTCCGAAGTCGAATTCTGCGCCGTTCTGAAAACCTCCCATATTACTGAAGTCGAAGCCTTCGAATCCGCCCTGCTGCGAATAGCCGTTGCCCCCGGCATAGGCGCTGCCAAATTGATCATACTGGTTTCTCTTTGAGTCATCTGAGAGCACCTGATAAGCTTCGTTCACCTCCTTGAACTTAGCCTCGTCCCCTTCTTTTTTATCAGGGTGATACTTGTGCGCCATTTTATAGAACGCCTTTTTTATTTCGTCTTTGGAGGCCTTTTTATCTACGCCCAATATATTGTAGTAGTCTTTTGACATTTTTTTAAATTTTAAATTGAAAATTGATAATTTTTCTGCACTATATCATAGGTTCCGCTTCTTGTGAAGATTTTGCCTCTTCGCCTTCGCCCCGCCCTTTAGATAGGCGTTTTGCCCGACCCTCTATTATGGCTTTTTCTTCCGCACTGCGAATGATGGTCGCCTCCTCTTCGGCGATAAGTTTTGCCGCGGCATCTTTCGGTATCGTATATTTCCGGTGCGAAGCGGCGATTATTTCCTCTTGATAGGAAGGGTGGGTAGGCGGCAGAACTCTCAGAGTCTCGGCGGAAAACGGATCGTAGGACTCCCCGTCGATGGTCATCTTGATATAAAACTCCGTCATCGCCAGGTTGATCATATCTTTCACATCGAAAAGTGGAGCGAATTCCGGCTTCATTTTCACCGCATCCTCGCCGCCGATACGGAAGGTAATAATCGATCCGCAGTTACCGAGCACAGCCTGATGTACTTTAGTGATGATCTGGCCCACATATTGATGAGCTATGGTTAAGTTAAGGGCATACTTTCTCGCTTCCGATAAAATATTTTCAAATGTTTGGGTCACCACGTTCTGGAACTCGTCCACGTATAGGTAAAAGTCGGTCCGGGCGCTCTCCGGCATGCCAGCGCGCTCCATCCCCGCCTGTTTGATTTTAGTCAGAAAGATGGATCCTAGAAATGAGGAGTTTTCTTCACCGAGTCGCCCCTTGGAGATATTGATGAGAATTATCTTCTTCTCATTCATGAGTTTACTGACATCTATTTTGTTTTCTTTCTGGCCGAAGATATTGCGCAGAAGCGGATCGGAGAGAAACTGGCCGAGCTTGTTGACCAGCGGGATGATGGCATCAGTGTCAAATTTCTCCGACCAGTCGGCGAATTCGATAGCGAAGAAGCGTTTGACCATGTCGTCGGTAATATACTCCACCACTTTCTGCCTGTAATTTCGGTCGGTCAGCATCGAGATCATCCCGCGCATGGTGGCATGCGGATAGTCCAGGAGCGCCAAACAGGTAAATCTGAAAACGTGCTCGAGGCGCGGCGTCCAATTTGCTCCGAACTGTTTCTGGAAAACTTCGATTAGCCCCTGGGTCAAGATAAATTTAAATGCCGGGTCCACATTGGCCAGAGGATTAAAAGAGGCCGGAAAGTCCACATCGGTCGGATCAATAACACAGACATCCTCAATACGCTCCTTGGGTACAAAATCCAGAATATTTTTGAATTCATCGCCGTGCGGGTCGATCAGGCACAGCCCATGCCCATACTGGATATCCTGCCGGATGAGGAGCTCGAGCAGCTTGGACTTCCCTACCCCCGACTTGCCGATGATGTACAGGTGCCGGCGACGATCGACGCGCTTGATGCCGAAAATAAATTTCTTCTCTTCAAGAGCGGCCACATAGTTGGTACGCCCAATGAAAGACGCGTCTTCCGGCTTTACCTTACCGAAGACAGGCAGTTCCGGCGGCGGCGGCCCGTATTTGATTATCTGCACTCGATTAGGCTTGGGCATTTGGAATATTTATGGTTTGATTATATCATAGATACCATGAAAATTCATCGTTTTATCGGGCGCCCGGAGGACCCGGAAATAACTAAACAGATCCATAAAGTACTCAAATTAATCCCTGGGGAACAGGTAATTTTTGGAGACGGCAACGGCCACGATACTCTCTATGAAATCACTGATGGAGGTTTTGAGGCCATCAAAACTCTGGAGCCTGTGGGTGCAGATCGCAAAGTGCATCTATACCTTGCGATCCTAAAGAAAGAAAATTTCGAGCTAGCCGTACAGAAAGCAGTCGAATGCGGGGTGACCAGCATTACACCGGTTATAACAGAGAGAACAATTAAAACCGGGCTTAACGTAGCGCGTTTGAATAAAATCATTAAAGAGGCCACTGAGCAATCCGGCCGGAGCTTTCTGCCTGTACTCTCCCCTATTTTAAACTTCTCTCCCGCCCTCGCCTTCGGCTCCGCCGCAGAAGAAAAAATTATTTTTCACCCCGGTCATATTATTTATTCTCCTAAGAAAACTGCAAAGTCAGTAAGCATTTTTGTCGGCCCCGAAGGCGGTTTCACCGAGCGAGAAATCGACGAAGCTCGCACCGGCCTTTACGTAGGTGCCTCGCTCGGCGACCTTACTCTCCGCGGTGAAACCGCCGCCATTGTGGGGACTTATCTAGCCGTAAATTCTCTTTAATTCACCTCACCCCTTTCTTTCCCCTCTCCTTGCCAAGGAGAGGGTTAGGGAGAGGTCAGTAAACTTCCTTCTGATAGCATTTCTCACAGTAAATTATCTCCGGCCTCTCCGGCGCATAGCTGGTTTCAAATTCATTTGGACAAGGTTTAACCTTGTCATGGTCATGGCCTTCCTTCTCACACATACACGCCCTGTGCCAGAGCTTCAGGGGATTGCGTTTCGCAAGCCTCTGGAAGTGCCGGCAGTTCGGGCATAGCCGAGGTAGGGCTATATTTATTTTTTTATAAAATTGTAATTCTTCGGCAGTAATCTTAAATGCCTCAGTGCATTGTTCCTTGCAAGTACCTTTATGCATGCATTCAACTACCTTTCCTGCTATGCTCTCATTGGTATCTTTTATATGGTCGGGTAATTCTTCTGTTGCTAAATCTATTTTATAGTCTCTGGACACTTTTTCTTTTATTTTGAGCCCATAATCTAAAGCTTTTTTCTTATTGAGAGGATAATACTCTTCCACGATAGTTTCACTGTATGCAAAGGGCGAGAGTTCGGCCGGAAAGAATTCTCCGTATTTATATACTCTGCTCTGTTTGTCTACATACGGCATAGTATTCATGTGTTTGATGATCTTTGCTCGTAATTTTTCATACTCTTCTTTTGAATATTTCTTGTTTAAAATACAATATTCCTGATTGCGCAAGCCGATACAGCCAAATAGCTTGCTTGAACCAAAACACATATATGTATAATCCACATCGACACAACTATGAGCTAAAACGCAGAAATGCATATTGTAAGCATTAATCCCGCAATCCACGCCTTCGTACAACAATTCCATTTTAGCGCCGGTACCATAAGCATCCTGGCTGTCTTTAATATTGACTGCGTGGGTAATATAACTGCAGTTTTCCACATCTCCATAGCTGTCGAAAAGCATTCTACTATTTTTAGCGAACATAATATTATCCCCTGTGACATTTATAGATTTAAAAATAAATGCAAAGCGCCGGAACTGATCTTTTATGAAATTCTTATATTCTTCCTCAAATCTTTTTAGGCCTTCATAACTACCCAGATTATAGCTGGCCGCCCTTCTTTCGTATTCTTCTTGGGTATATTGCTCATTGAAAATACAATAGCGTTTATGGCGTAAATTAATGCATCCTAGGCAATTATGCAATCCTAGACACGACGTCAAAAACATCGAATCGATGCATTCATCGCTGTCATAGGAAAAATGAGTGTTGTAGCAGCTTGCACACAGAGTGCTGTTGTAGCATTGCTCGGATTTAGTAACTTTGTATAAGTCTAATGAATCTTTTGTATTGACCAAGCCATTCGAATAAGAGCAGTTTTCGTTGCTAAACGATGCATATACCAAATAACAATTTTTGCAGTCTGCATTATGGTTGCCATATTCACTTTTTGGGCTGTTGGTATTACCTAAATTAGCAAGAGGGACTTTCGACATCAATTCTTGAAATTGCGTGAAAAATGGTTTGGAAAAATCATACTCCTGGCCATAGGATGTGGGGTCCCATTTATCGCTCCACCAGATATCACGGTCGTATACTACTAGATTTGTTTCCGGAGAGAACATTGAGATTATTTTCTTACCCGAAAAAGCACAGATATTATGATATAACGATCTTTCATTACGCCAAATCAATCGCCGAATCGCCCGACATTCCGGACAAAACGTCGGCGGTGGAACTTTGATCTTTTCATAGAAATTAAAATCCTCCGGCTCGATCGTGAAATCCTTTTTGCAATTCTGGCAGTTTTTAGTTTCTTGATTCATAACACTTTTAGACGGCCGTTCAAATCTGTTATACCTAGTATACTTCCGCCTGATAACACTTTTCGCAATAGACTATCTGCGGTGAGTCGGGTGAGTAGCCGGTTTTAAAAACCTCTCCACATGGAGCATCTTTGTGATGATGAGCTACCGTATTTTTATATTTCCCTGTTTCGTCGGAAACCCCGGCACATTTACATGTACGTTCATATAGAAATAGTTTCAGTCGATCATTTATTCTGCGTTCATGCCTGCATTCACTGCAGATACGGGGAACAGGGATCTTTTCCCGTTTTAAGAAAATTAACTCGTTTTCTAAGATCCGGTAAGGGTTATTGCAGGATTCGCACTCTATCACTTCTTTCAAAATATTATTGGCGGTATTTTCTATTTCTTCGGGCAACTCTCCGGCCTTTATGGTGGTTTTATACTCCCCTCTCTCGGTTTCTATCCACTGGTAATTTTTTGCTTCCGCTTCTGCTTTGGACAAAAGAAAATGCTGTGCGGCTAAAGTATTATTGTATCCGAATGGTGAAAATTCCATGGGGAAAAGCTCTCCGTATTTATAGACTAATCCTTGGGAATCTATATGGGGCATCTCATCCATGTGTTTTTTAATTTTTTCTACCAACTTCTTATATTCTTCTTTTGTGTATTGCTTGTTAAAAATGCAATATTGGGCTTTTTTGAGCCCAACACAACCAAAGCAGTCAGAGGAGCTAAAAAGATGCACGCAATATTCTAGATTCCGGCACGCTGGCCAGCAGTTCCTAGAAAATTTATTGTTATACGAACTCTGACCGCATTCTATGCATTCATAACACAGCTCCGTATCTTCACCCCAATTACTGACATCATAATTGTCTTTGTTCCCGGGCACCTGCAAATACTGACAGTAGCGCATGTTCTCACTTTCCCTAATTAAATAACTATCATTCACATTTTTGCAGTCAGTAACATAAGACCCAGTTGAATTTAAATTTCTTACGCCTTGTTGGTGCCGGGTGATTTGCGTCGCCCAAAATTCTCTGGCTTTTTCCCTGGCTTCTTTTAACCCAGAATTTGTATGGAGCTTCATTCTATAAATTTCCTTTTCATACTCACCTTTAGTGTATTGCTTATTGAAAATACAATATGATTTTTTACGCAAATTGACACAACCAAAGCAGTCATTGCAACCCAGGCAATCCCTAGAAAACCACATATTGCGACAATCAGCTGACATTATAGTGAAATAGCATTGGTAGCATTTACGCAACCAGAAGCATTCATAGCAGCGTTCAGATTCATTGATATGCGAATTGTCTACGCAGTCCTTAGAGCGATCAATCGCATTGCCGTACATACAATCCTCGGAATAGCTTGAATTAACGACTAGGTAGCTGTTTTTAAGCGCTGTGGCATTAAATGCATAAGGACTATTTACCATCCTTATGACATTAAAGTTGTACATGTAAACTTTCTTCTCGAGCTCTTGCTGTTGCTCCCAAAACGAGCGAGAGAAATCATAATCCTGTTCATAATCCATGGGATCCCAATTGTCACTGAGCCACGCATCGCGAGTAATTATCTTCCTGCCGCTTTCAGCTGGATAGGTAGAAAAAATTTCCTTGCCTGTTAAGGCGTCCTTTATTTTGAAAAGTTTTCTTTCATTTCTGAATGATAGCCGCCTCTGCGCTCGGCAAAGATTACAAAAAGTCGGTGGAGGGACCTTGATCTTTTCATAGAAATTAAAATCCTCCGAGTCTATCGTAAAATCTTTCTTGCAATTTTGGCAGATTTTAGTTTCGGACTGCATTTTATTCTAGAATTTTTCTTAGCACGTCCTCCGGAACTTCCCGAGGCTTATTAGCCGAAGACCCTGAGTCTGTCGAAGGGTTAGGCTTGGGTGGTGAATCGGGTCGCGGAGCCGGAGCAGCAGAATTCTGAGTCGCGTCGGAGCCCGGCGGATTTTGACGGGTAAAGCGCGAGGAATTTTGCTGCTCCGGCGTAGCTTTCTCGGGTTCGATAACTTTCTCTTCAATAAAATTCTTCAGCTTATCCATGTCCGCATGGCTGGCTCCGCGGTCCTTTGGTCCTGAGCTTTGCGAAGGATTCATTTTAGATTTAAGCGAATCAAGTGAAATTGCGGGAGGCGGGGTGGGGGCAACTGGCTCCACGGGAACAGAGGCCGTGCCGAGAGTTTTTTTGAGAACTTCTTTTAAGGCGAAATTCTCTCTGTTTTCTCTGGGCTTGAAAGCCTTTCTATTCTCGCCTTCCCTCTCCGGCGCTTTTTGCTGAAATTCGATGCCCAGATCGGCAAGCGGCTTGTAAAATTTAGTTTCATCGCGCTTGATTTGATTCATGGAGCCTTCTATCGGCTTTATCTCGCCGGACTTCATCTTGGCTATGCAGTCCTTGCAATACACCGGCCGGCCGGGCTCGGGCTTGAAAGGCACCGTGGTCGGCTTGCGGCAAACCGAACATATCGCATCGAATCTCTCAATATTGCCGACGGCATTATCCTCGCCGAGCGACATCCCGCTCCAGTCGTTGATCTCCCGCTCGGCTACTTCTTTGGATTTACAGTAGAGCGCCCGAGAAGAACGGATGACTTCTTCTTCGATGTGTTTTTCGTTCGGCTTTAGTATCGGCGGCAAAGTCTTGGCGGAAAAAGGCCGCGAGGTCACTCCGTCGATCATGAGCTTCAGGTATATCTTGTAGTTCGGCAGGTTCACGATGTCCTGCGGAGTAAACTCCGGTTCAAATTCTTTTTCTAGGAAATCAGCGTCGTCCGCGCCTACGCGAAAAACGATCATCGTACCCACGTTGCCGAATACGGCATCGCGCACGGCCGAGCTCTTGTCCGAGACAAGCTGAGCAGTATACTGGTGCGCCACGGTGAGGTTCAGGCGATATTTTCGGGCCTCCGAGAGGATGCCAGCGAAGGCATCGGTAACGAAGTTTTGGAATTCGTCGACGTATAAATAAAAGTCCCGACGGTCCTCCTCCGGTATGCGCACGCGCTCCATGGCGGCAAGCTGGATCTTGGTAATGATCATGCCTCCGAGTAGGGCCGAGTTGTCCTCGCCGATGCGTCCTTTGGAAACGTTTATGAGGAAAATCTTGCCCTCGTTCATTATGTCAAAAATGTTGATGGTGCTTTTCGACTGGCCAACGACGTTGCGGATGATTGAGGTAGAAAGGAATTGCCCGACCTTGTTTTGAATCGGCGCGATGGCTTCGTTTCTGAATTTATCCTGCCAGGCCTCGTACTCGTGGACCCAGAAAGCCTTGATCACCGGGTCTTTTAAATTAGAAATTATTTTCTGGCGGTAATCCTTGTCCACCAGCATGCGGGGGATGCCGAGGAGCGTGGTGCCTGGGGTGTCGAGGAGGGCGAGAATGCAGTTATTTAAAATATATTCCATACGGGCCGACCAGGCGTTGGCCCAAATTTTCGTAAATATGCCCATGAGCCCCGAGGCCACCAGGTGCTTGTACTTCGGGTCGATCAATTCGAGGACGTTAAAGCCGATGTGGTATTCCGTATCGGCTGGATTGAAATAAATCACGTCCTTCATGCGATGCGGCGGGATAGCAGAGAGCACGCCCTCGACGAGCTCGCCGTGCGGGTCCACCACGCACACGCCCTCGCCGTTCAGGATATTCTGGATAATCATGTTGAACATCAGGACGGATTTACCGGTACCGGACTTTCCGAGAATATAAACATGCTGGCGCCTATCCTTGCGCTTTATGCCGAAAAGCTGGTTCTTGTCGCGGTAAGTGGTAAAACCGAGGTAAGTAATATCCCTATTTATAGGCAATGCCGGGAGCTCCATATTTGTAGTATTGTATCATTTATTTATAAATTTTTGAAGTAAAAGTAGAAACGGACCGGCCCAGCGCAAGCGCTGAACCAGTCCGGTGTGTTTTGGAAAACGGGGTTAGGTTCTTGTTCTGCATCTGTTCGCCGAAGCGAGGGATGCAATTACCCTTTTAGGGAGCCGAAGCTCCACCCTAGTTTTCCAAGATTACTTCTTGGTGGACAGGAACTCATCGACGAGGTCGTGCAGCAGGGGCCTGACGAACTCTTTGAGCTCCTCTAATGGAACACCAATTGCTTTTGCGGTGTCTCCCAGCTCTCGCGCGTCGTTCTGCGAGATCGTCGCTCCTTCCCTTCGAATGCGATGTTTCAAAAGCAAGAAGGCGATTTCACCCTGTCGCTTGACTTCCATGTGGCTTCCTTCGATGTACAAACTCCACGAAACTTTTCGTAGAGATTACCAGGGGTTCAATCCTGATAACAATGCAAGTGTATCACATTTTTATGTAAAAGTCAAGCAAAAAAGCCCTATATTGCAAGGGCTTTTTTGCTTATTTTCTATTTAATTCAAATTCTACTGAGTTGCGCCTCCAGAAGAATCATCTCCTGTTGGCAGGGTAACATTTACATCGACGCCTGATGTGTCATTAGTATTGTTTCTAGCAGTAAACCACCAGACTGCCAAACCAACAATGATGACGAGAACAACTACGATAAGGATGGTGTTTGTACCTGAAGAATTATTGTTATCCATAATTATAATAATTATTAATTACTAATATCGGCCATCTATCAATCTTAATATTATTTTAATTCGCTCACAAGCAAACCTGTGGAAAATTATTTCTCCTCCTCTCCTTTCTCTTTTGGCTTTTCTTCGTGTTCTACGTCTGTAACTTCCGCAGGCTGCTCTTCGGGCGTCGTAGATCCTGAGCTCGACGAAGGACCGGCCTTACTCATCGCCTCCCCAATTTTCGACATTTCGTTTGAGAGTTCCTCGGTTGCTTTTTTGATCGCGTCCACATCCGTGCCGTCCTTTAGAGCTCTAAGGGCGGAAATTTTCGCTTCCACTCCGCTCTTCACCTCGGCCGGGACTTTATCACCCGCGTCTTTGAGCCCCTTTTCAGCCGTATAAATTATCATTTCAGCAGTATTTCTAACTTCAACTGTATCCTTCTTTTTTTTATCTTCCTCCGCGTGAATTTCCGCATCTTGCTGCATTTTCTTTATTTCATCTTCTTTGAGGCCCGAGCTTGCTTCAATCTTGATGGATTGAGTCTTGCCGGAAGCTTTATCTTTCGCTGTCACGTTGAGTATCCCATTGGCATCCACATCGAAGGACACTTCCACCTGGGGCATACCACGCGGTGATGGTGGGATGCCGTCGAGGATAAATCGGCCCAGAGACTTATTGTCGGAGGCCATCGGGCGCTCACCCTGGACGATATGAATTTCCACCGAGGTTTGATTGTCCGCCGCAGTAGAGAATACTTGGGATTTGTTAGAAGGGATAGTCGTGTTTCTCTCGATCAATTTAGTAGCCACCCCGCCCAAGGTCTCGATACCGAGCGAAAGCGGGATAACGTCGAGGAGTAATACGTCGCGTACGTCCCCCTGCAATACTCCGGCCTGCACCGCAGCGCCGAGAGCTACCACTTCATCTGGATTAATACTCAAGTTCGGAGTCTTGCCAAAAAACTTCTTCACTTCCTCCACAATCTTCGGCATGCGCGTCTGTCCGCCCACCATCACAACCTCATGCATATCTTCGATTTTGAAACCGGAGGCCGCCATCGCGCGCTTGGCGATGTCTATGGAGCGAGTAATGTACTCATCTGCCAGTGATTCCAATTGAGCGCGGGTCATTTTTAGCAGGAGGTGCTGAGGGCCCTCGGCTGTAGAGGTAATAAATGGAATATTGATCTCTGTCTCTACCGCGGTAGAGAGCTCTATTTTGGCTTTCTCAGCCGCCTCATCCAAGCGCTGGAGGGCCAATTTATCGGAACGCACATCCACCCCGGAAGTCTTCTTGTATTCCTCGGCGATCCAGTTCATGATCTTCTGGTCGATATCGCGTCCGCCCAAGTGGCTGTCGCCATCTGTAGACTTCACCTCGATGACATCATCCCCTATCTCGAGCACGGACACATCGAAAGTTCCACCACCGAAATCGTAGACCACAATCTTTTCATTTTTCTTTTTATTAAATCCGTATGCCAAAGCGGCAGCTGTCGGCTCGTTGATAATTCGCTTTACATCCAGGCCCGCGATCTGCCCCGCGTCCTTTGTCGCTTTTCTTTGCGCATCGTTGAAATATGCCGGCACGGTGATGACCGCTTCGGTAATCTTTTCTCCCAGCTTGGCTTCCACATCTGCTTTTATTTTAGACAGGATCATCGCGGAAATTTCTTCCGGGCGCATCCATTTATCGCCAATCTTTACTTCTACTCCGCCATTCGCTGCTTTTTGCACCTTGAAAGATGCAGTCTTTAAATCCTTCTGCACTTCCGGATCGTCAAAATTGTGACCCATGAAGCGCTTGATGCCGTAAATAGTATTCTCCGGATTAGTGACTGCCTGCCTCTTGGCGAGCAAGCCCACCAGGCGGTCGCCATTTTTCGCCACAGCCACGACTGAAGGCGTGGTGCGGGCACCTTCTGAATTTTCAATAATCTTCGGTGCACCACCTTCAATGACAGCTATTGCCGAGTTTGTTGTCCCCAAATCTATACCAATTATCTTACTCATGTTATAAAGTTAAAAGTTATAAAGTTTATAAAGTTAGACCTGTTTTACATGCATTTCGCGGTCGCGAAAAACTTGTATAAATCAGTATATATGATAGGCTATAAGTATGTCAAGCAAAAAGGACTATTCTAGAAAAATATTAAAGATTCTAGACCAAAAAAAAGCTATTTCCCTGCCGGAGCTATACGGAGGCGTTGCCTCTGTATTGAATGACAAATACGCAGTAACTCGCTCTCTAAAAGGCCTGCGGGAAGCAGGGCTCATTGAACAAATTTCCACGACACAAAATCAGTATGCTCGACTGACGAAAGAAGGTAGGAAAAAAGTGCATAGTTTGCAGTTAGATAACGACACCACTCTCGTAAATACTTCTTGGGACGGCCAGTGGCGAATAATTATTTTGGATCTGCCGGAAGAGCGCAAAGCCGAGCGTGAGAGCCTGCGCTACCTCCTGAAGAAAGCAAATTTTGTCTGTATAAAAAATACCGTCTGGATCTCCCCTCTCCCTTATGAGAACCTTTTCATTAATATCAAAAAAGACCTCGGCCTCGCCACCGAGCTCATGATCATCGTTACCGACAAACTCGACGAAGAGACAAAATTTTCGTTTCTGAAAGCGATGAAGGTCTAGGTGTATAAGATTTCAGCATATGCTAGAAAGTTATACACCTTGATCTAGTACACTTCCTGTTTATAGCAATCTTCGCAATACACAATCTCCGGGCGGTCCGGGGCGTAAGAAGTTTGAATTTTGGCTTTGCATTTATCACAATTGCGGTCATACATCTCCATCGGATTCATTTGCTTGATGCGGGCACGGTCGCGGCAGAGCGGGCAATGTCGCGGGATAGGCAGATTAGACCGGCGTAAGAATTGTAGTTCTTTTTGGATAATCTGATAATTTTTGCCGCAAGCCTCGCATTTCAAAACGGCTTTCAGTACCTCGTCCGTCACGTCTTTGATATGATCTGGTACTAGCATACTAGCAGGCAGATATTCTTTTTCGTCTGCATCGCGCCAAGTAAAGCCTTTGGAGAGGGCTTCTGCCTTAGTTATCGGGAAAAATTCATAAGCGGTAGTTTCATTATAAGCCCAAGGGCATAAGTCAATGGGGATTTGACTGCCGTAGCCGTGCTTCAGTCCCCTCCTGTCTACGAACGGCATTTCAGCCATTTGTTTTTTTATTTTTTCTACCATAGGGAAATATTCCTCCTTGGTGTATTGCTTATTGAAAATACAATAGGAACCCTTGTTTAATCCGACGCAGCCAAATAAGTATTCAGAACCGTGGCAGCCAAAAGTATATTCGGTGTCGTGGTTGCGATAATTCCAGACGCTAAATTTCACATTTGAAGTATTGTATCCAGTCCATGTTGCTTCATACACCCACTCTGAGCTCGTTCCAAAGGCGGTAAAATCATGGCAATTATGAGCCCCGCCTTTAATAAACAATTGGGCATACCGCACATTCTCGGAATCGGAAACATAGTATACATCACGCGTATTTTTTGAATTATATACATATTCACCGGAAGTATTTACATTATTTACGCCCCTTAACGCTCGCCGCGGAAATTTTAAAGAAAACTCGTATGCTTTTGTTTTGAATTTCTGTAAATTTGCCATGGACCCAAAATCGAATTCCTTCATTTTCTTTTCATATTCTTCTTTAGTGAACTGCTCATTAAAAATACAATAACTTTTATTACGCAAAGAAGTACAACCTATACAATTACTACAATTCACCAAATCTCGGCAAAAATAAAGATTTTGAGAGGTATGACAATCTTGCACGAAAAAAGATTGGAAACAATGTCCTACATCAACCGTTTCATAACAAAGATCTAGATCAACCGAGTACGCCACGTCTAAACAATTTGTTATATTCAAAACAACATTGGTATATGCAGCGTCTTCGCCTTTAATATGTTTAAAGCAAAGATACCCGTTTTTCTGAAAGCTGGCCGCATTGCAATATTCACTATTGATCATAGTGGTATATTCCGTGTGGAGTGATGCTTTGGGCACTTCATCCATTAATTCTTTATATTGCTCGAAAAATGGCCGAGAAAAATCATACTCCCTCCCATAGCTTTTTGGGTCCCATTTATCACTCCACCAGACGTCCTGCTTGTAAACTTTATAAGGCAAATCCGGATGATAAAATGTGATTATATTTTCTCCGGTAAAATCGCACTTGCGCTTGTATAAAATTCTATAACCGTACCAAGCCATGCGGCGCAGTCTCCGACAGTCTGGACACCATACTGGCGGCGGAACCTTCATCTGCTCATAGAACCCAAAATCGTCTGGTTCGATGACGAAATCTTTACTGCAGCTTTCACATTTTTTAGTTTCAGAGTTCATTTTATTTACTTTATAACTTTATGAACTTTCTACTTTATAACTAATCAGTATATTTCTTTATTATAACAAGATTCACAGTAAATCTTTTCTGGCCGGTCTGGAGCATACGCAGTTTCAAATTCTACTACTTTGCATTTCATGCAAACCCTTTTGTACAACTTTAATCCAGGCATAACTGCCACTCTTTCATAGTATCTGCAATTTGGGCATTTATCCGGCAAGGGAATATCATGTTTCTTGTAGAATTTCAATTCATAATCCGTGATACGGAAAGCGGAAGTGCATTGATGATTGCAATTTCCCGAGTGAGCGCAGCCCAGCACTTTGCTCATAATTTCTTCAGCTACATCATCTATGTCGTCTGGGATTTTATCCGCTGGGGTTGTGATTTCAAAATTTTTTTTACTTGGCTCTCGCCATGAATAACCGTTTTCTTCCGCCTTCTGTTTCGTTGTGGGGTGAAATTCCTGCGCCAAGGTTTCATTGTATGCCCAGGGAGAGAGCTCAATCGGGAAAAATTCACCATACTTATAAACCCTCCCTTTTTTATCCTTAAAAAGAGTGGCGCTCATTTGTTTGATAATTTGTTCTCTTAATTTCATGTATTCTTCTTTCGGATAAACTTTGTTTAAAATCATATACTTGGCATTGTTAAGCGAAATGCAACCGAAAATATTGCTACAATTTCTGCACCACTCCGTATAGTCGGCATTTCTGACCGACTCCATAGCAGAATAAGTAAAATGAACATTGTAGTGATTGAGCGCGCCTGTCGTGTATTCATAAAGAAGCTCGGACCAACCCCCGTAATCAAAATCCATACAATCCTTCAGTGAAAAGGCTCTGTAGCCATACTTAGAATTTTCAGTATCGTATATTTCAAAACAATCTTTTGAATTCTTTACATTTAACAAATTATTTCCGGTAACATTCACGCATTTGGTTATGTTACCGAAACGATAAATGGCCTGCTTTTTTATTTTTTCAAATTCTTTTAGTAAAATTTGACGCGAAGTCCGACTCTTTAAATTAAATTTTTCCAGTTCTTTAAAATAATCTTCTTTGGTGTATTGTTTATTGCGGATACAAAATTTCTTATTGCGTAAATTATGAGATAGAAAACAATTGCTGCAATTTATACAATCAACCGAATAATAAGAATCTAGGCAACTTCGGCAAAGCAGGAGATATTGCGAATCATAATTCCCTTGCGCTTCAACATTTTCATACAAACTTTCTGAACCATTGATAATATTAAAGCAATCTACAATATCTCTGCATCCATCTATGGATTTTGAATAAAAAATGTTTTCCGAATTTTTTACCACCGAAGCCGAGAGATAAACATTTTTGGACTCACCAACATAGTTCGAGTAATCGGAGTTTATGGAGTTTCTCTGCCAAAGGGCGAGTTTAGGGACAACATTAGATAATTCGTGATATTGTTCGAAAAACGATTTATTCATGTTGTACTCCCGGGCGTATGATTTTGGATCCCAGCCGTCGCCATACCAGCATTCCCGGCAATACACCGGAAATGGTACAGATTCATGGTACATCGCAATGACGTTTTTCTGGCATAAATCGCACTTCCTTTTATAGAGCGTTCGCTCGTTCCGCCAAACAAGCCGTCTCTGCCTTCGGCATTCCGGACAGAAGGTCGGTGGCGGGACCTTTATTTTCTCGTAAAAAGAGAAATCATCTGGCTCGATGGTGAAATCTTTTTTACAATTCTGGCAAGTCGTAGACACTGAGATATTCGAATGTGTTTTAGTTTCAGAGTTCATTTTATTTACTTTATAACTTTATGAACTTTCTACTTTATAACTTATTAATACACTTCTTTGTTATAGCAGGACTCGCAGTAGACTTTCTCTTTCCTCTCCGGAGCGTAGGAAGTCTCAAATTCATTTTTACAGATTCCCGCGTGGTCATGGCCGGATTTGTCACACATACACCCCCTGTGCCAGAGCTTGCGGAGCGGGCGCAGATCAAAACGCCTTTTGTATCTGCAGTTCGGGCATTTGCGCGGCAAAGGAATTTTTTCTTTTTGGTAAAACAGAAGCTCGTTTTGGGTGATGTTGTAATTCTTCGAGCAAGCATCGCAGGCAAAAACTTCTTTCAAGAATGTATCGGGCACATCTTCAATCTTATCCGGGATGTCTTTATTGCTGATCGTTTCTTTGCCTTTTGTCCCCGGCACATTATCCTCCCAATGCCAGCCTTTGGACAGAACTTCCTCTTTAGTCAATGGATCATACAGAATACCCTGCGTTTCGTTGTAGTATACCGGCGCAATGGCAGGCGGGAAGAATTCCCCGTATTCCCCGGTTTTCTTCATATGCTCGATAATTTTCTCCTTGAGCGCCAGGTAATCTTCCTTGCTGTATTTTTTATTGAAAATCATATATTCGCCTTTTTTAATGCTCACGCAACCGAAAAGATTCTGGCTGTTCTGGCAACTGTCAGAGTAGGACACACTGTTGTTGTCATAACAAAGATGGCAGAATTTACAATTGGCTACCCGTGTACAGCCATGCAGTTCATAGCAAAGCTCGGTAGTATGCCAGCCGACATGGTATATATCCATGCAATCTTTCATATCCAGGCCCCCGTAAATATATTTACAATCCTCGGCACCGTTCACCTCAAAGGATTGTTTGACATTTTTGCAATCAAAAATAAGAGAGCCGACAGAGTTTACATTGCGCTCGGAGACCACATATCGATGAATGGCACTTTGCTCTATCGTATCTTGGAACTCTTGTAAAAGCCCTTGGCGTTCTGTAAAAGAAGTCATCTCAAGCTCTTTCTTCTTTTTCATATATTCTTCCCGGCTTAGTTGCTGACCTCGCCAGACATAACTTTTATTGCGTAAATTGTAGGACATAAAGCATTCATTGCAGCCGTGGCAATCATAGCAGTAATAACAAGAAGAGCAGTCCTTCAGGAAAATACTGTATTGGCATTCGTAAGAAGTGCGGGAGTCGATTACTTCATACAAGCGTTCGCCCTTGTCGTATATGAAACTGCAATCCATGCAATCCCGAGACTTCATAACCCAGGTGCTGTATAGGACATCTTCCGCCGACCAGGCCGCGAAGGAAAGATAAACATTTTTGTCGTCTCCGGAGTGATTGGTGTATTCAGAATTTACGCTGTTTTTACTCAAAAGGGCCATGCGCGGCACCCGGAGCTGGAGTTCATGAAATTGGTCAAAAAATGGGCGGGAAAAGTCAAAATCAACTCCGAAAGAAGCCGGATCCCAGCCGTCACCCCACCAGCAGGATTGGCAATACATCTTGTGTGGTTTATTCGGAGAGTAAATGGTCACCGTCGATTTGCCGCATAGATCGCAATTTCTGCGGTACAGCGTGCGCTCGTTGCGCCAGGCATAGCGCCTTTGCTGGCGGCACAGCGGGCACCAAGTCGGCGGAGGGACTTTTACTTTCTCATAGAAATTAAAATCTTCACTTTCTATAGTAAAGTCCTTTTTACAATTCGGACAATTTTTGGTTTGTGGATTCATAAAATTCACCTCACCCCTTGCTTTTCCCCTCTCCTTGCCAAGGAGAGGGCTAGGGAGAGGTCATGCTATGTTCTGCTTATAACATTCCTCGCAGGCAATCTTCTGGTATCCCCATTCCGGCGGATAATAAGCCATTATATCAGCTTTACAGTAAAAACATTGGTAGGGGTAGTTTTTCATAATGGACATTTTGCGCATTCTATCCATAATTCTTTTATCGAAGTGAATCCGTGGTAAAGCAAAATTTTTCCTTTTATGAAATTCGTATTCTGTCTGAGCAATGTTGAATCTATAATGACTTTCCGGACAAATAAGTGCCTTGGAAGAAACTTCGGGGGTGGTATCTAAAATACTATCAGGTAATTCTGAAGACGGAACGCCGTCTGTCTGCGACAAATCCTCGTCAGACCAGTATCCACCATTTCTTAAAACTTCCTCTCTGGTCATATTGGGGAAATAAACTATCCCATTTGATAAATTATAATCCCCTGTGCCCATCGAATACGGGAGATACTCGCCATACTCTCCTCGCTTCTCCATATCAGCTATGATTTGTACTTTTAGTTTCTCATATTCTTCTTTCGTGTATTCTTTATTTAAAATACAATATTTCTTTTTGCGAAGGCCGATACAGCCAAAGCAATACTCGACTTCTTTACACAAATCCACATATTCAGAGAATCTGCCAGTAGAAGACCCGCCCGAATGCTTGATCTGATAGCCGCCATCCACCACACCGTTGTTGCCGGAGAGTTCCAGGTTCCAGGAAAATCCCATATCAATGCAATCTTTCGAGCGTAGTCCGCGCATACAGTTGCGACAATTTTGTGATTCCTCCCATGAGAAAACATTTACGCATTTATCGCAATCAGTCATATAGTTCCCCACGGAACCAGTCGACCGGATGTTGAAATTCTCCCTATGCACTCCCTCTTTTCTCAATATTTCTTCAAATTCAGTTCTTAATTTTTTTATATTCTCGTACGAGTCAAGTTTGATTTTATTTAATTCTTTTTCATATTCTTCTTTTGTGTATTGTTTATTCCTTATGCAATAATGTTTATTCCTTAAATTCCAGCTCATAAAGCAATTCTGACAGTTACGGCAGTCAAAGAGGAAATATGAATCTATACAATCCCGAGAATTTTCTGAAAAATTTAGATTGAAAGAGTCGTGACAAAACAAGCAGTCATAAGAATTCTGGAGGTTAAAGCTATAAAATATGTCAAATGAGTCCTTGCTATCAATTGCCCGGTAGGCATAGCTCAAATTCTCACATTTATCCATTGAGCGAGAAAGGTAGCAATTTTTACAGTTCCAGGCATCATCACACCAATCACAATTTAAATTATTTTGTCCTATCTGGTGCGGGCGAGGCACTTTCTCTTGAAGTTCTTTCAGCTGGTCAAAAAATGAGCGCCCAGGATCATAATCTTGGCCGTAGGACATGGAATCCCAGCTATCACCCCACCACTCATGAGAATGATAAATCGGGAATCTGGGCTTGTTTGGCAGCACAGTAATCAAACTCTCTCCTGATAAGTCAGACACCCCTTTGCGGAACTTTCCAAAAATAGAAAATATAAAATACTGCTTCATTCGGCAGTCAAAACATTTAGTCGGAAGCTTGAGTCCGATTTTTTCGTATAACTTTAAATCCCCCTCATCTATTATGAATTCTTGTCTGCAATCAGCACAGATTTTAGTGATAGAATTCATAAATTCACCTCACCCCTTTGCTTTTCCCCTCTCCTTGGCAAGGAGAGGGTTAGGGAAAGGTCTTATACTCCCAAACATTCACTCGTGCCGGGCGGATGATGCGCCCGCCCAGCTTGTAGCCCCTCTGCACCACAACGGCAATTTTGTGATCTTGCTCCCTCTTGTTTGTGGCCACCATGTCTATGGATTGATGAATGTTCGGATCAAAACTCTCCCCTACTTCGCCCACTGGCATAACACCATATTCCTTGAAAATATCGTTCATCTGCGAATAGATGTATTCCACGCCCTTGCGCCAGTTCGGATCCACCTTCTCCCAGGCTTCCCTGTTCGCAAAAGCCAAGTTGAAACTATCAAGCACGGTTAAAAAGCGGGTCAAGATCCGCTCCCGCACGGCCTCGGAAAACATTGCCTTTCGATTTTCTTCCTCTTTTTTATAATTGGCGAAATCCGCTCGCTCCTTCTGCCAGCCGGTCAGGTATTCCTCCTTTTCCGCTTTTGCAGCCTTTAGGTCAGCCCGTAGCTTCTTTAAGGTCTTTTTTAGGTCCTCCTCGCCGTCTTCATTGAATTCGAACTCGACAACGTCGTCCCCGACCTCCGTGTCGGGGTCCGACTCTGGTCGGACTTCTTTTTTAGCTTCCTCGTCAGACATAATCCGATTTTAACATAAAAAGCCCCTTTTTCAAGGGCTCTTTCTTCCAAGTCTGGTCTAGGTCAGTGAACGTATCCCCTCCTATTTCCGGCTCGCAAGCTCGCAACGGAAATTTGCTCTTGCACGCAACCGGAGTAAAAGATAAGCAGTTATCTTTTACTCCATTGCGGTGCCTTGCGGGCTTTTTTGAGTCCGAATTTGCGGCGCTCTTTGGCGCGAGGGTCGCGCCTGAGGTAACCCAAGGATTTCATTTTTGGCCGGAATTCAATGTTGTTCGCGGAGAGCGCACGAGCGAGCCCGTGACGCACGGCCTCCGCTTGCGAATGAGGGCCGCCGCCGGAAACTTTAGCCTCAATGTGCCACTTGGTGGTAGTTCCTAAATTTACGGTGGGTCCCAAGACGAGCCGGCGGGATTCTTCTGTTTGGAAATATTCGCGAGCATCCTTGCCGTTCACTATGAATGACACTTTGGCAGCTTCATGTATGCGCACCCGGGCGGTTGAAGTTTTCCTTCGCCCTACTGCTTCAGTATATTTTTTTGTTTTTGTTTCAGTCATTGGTATTATTCTTCGCAGATTATTCTATTACTGTTAAATTCTTCATCATTTCTCGGCGCAGTTTGTTGGATGGGAGCATCTGGTACGTCGCCAAGCGAACCAGCTCACTCATGCCCTCCTTTTTCTTCGTTTCCGTACCGTGGATGATCCTCAAGCCTCCTGGGATACCGGAGTATCGGGTATGATAGATCTCCGCGAGCTTCTTCGGCGTTATTCGGATCTTCGAAGCATTGACCACCTTGACTGGGAATCCGGAGTAGGTGTGGCGCTCAAAAGAAGCGCTGGTCTTGCCCATGAGCTTCGTCGCGACCTCGCTTGCCACCCGCCCCAAGGTCCGGCCGGATGCATCCACCATTTTAGTTTCTCTGGTCTCTTCTCTTTTAATCTGTGATTTTTTCATTACTTTATAACTTTCAACTTTCTACTTTATAAACTCGATTATGGCCATTTTAGCACCATCCGACTTTCGCGCACCCAGTTTCAAAACTCGCGTATACCCTCCGGAACGATCGGCGTATTTCGGAGCGATCACGTCAAAAAGCTTTTTAACCTCTTTCCTTCTGTTTACAAGCCTGGCGGTAATAAGTTTACGAGTAGCGACATTATTTTTCTTGGCAGTTGTCACGAGTTTTTCGATAAAAGGGCGGAGTTCTTTAGCCTTGGGTTCGGTCGTCTGGATCTTCTCACGCACGATCAAATTGAGCGCTAGGGAATTCATCAGCGCGTTGCGTTGATTTTTTGTTCTGCCGAATTTTCTTTTTGTATTGTGGTGGCGCATTTAAGTTATAAAGTTATTCTTTAAGATTAAGTCCGAACTTGCCGAGCACTTTCTTGATCTCGGAAATTCCCTTCTCGCCGATGCCCTCTACTTCGAGCAGATCTTCCCTTTTCTTGCGGGCCAGACCGCCCAAGGTTCGGATATTGGCCGCGGTCAGAGCGTTCAAGGTCCGGGTGGAAAGGTCGAGGCTATCGGTACGGGTCTTCAGCACATCGGTAAAATCATCGGCCCTCTTGATGTCTTTATCTTCCGCCTTTTTCTCCGACCCAGTGTCGGAGTCCGACTCTGGTCGAACCTCTTCCTCGGGCTCCTTGAAGTCGATTATCGCTTTCAGCTGATTGATCATTATTTCGATAGATTGCGAGAGCGCTTCGCGGGGAGAGAGCGTGCCGTCGGTTTCGATCGAAATGCGTAGGCGGTTGTGGTTGGTCTTGTCGCCGACCCGCATGTTCTCCACTTCGTAAGAGACCCGGCGGATAGGGGTGAAGATGGCGTCGACCGCGATAGTGCCGATGTCGACTTTCTCCTTCTGGTGCATCTCCTTGGGAATAAAACCCAGGCCCTTCTCAATATTCATTTCGATATTTAAATTGACCTTGCCGGTGACTTCCACTATATGCTGGTCGCCGTTTAGGATCTCTACCTGGCCGCCAGTCTTGATCTCCGATGCCAGAACTTCTTTCGGGCCCTTGACGGAAAGGGTGACTGTCTGCGGTTCATCAGAGAGCATTTTAAAGCGCACCTTTTTTAAATTGAGGATTATCACAATCACGTCTTCCTTTATACCTTCCATAGTGGAGAACTCGTGGGAAATGCCGTCTATCTTGATAGAGGTGATGCTGGCGCCCGGCAAGGATGACAGGATAATTCGGCGGAGGCTGTTGCCGAGAGTATGGCCGTACCCGGGGTAAAGGCCGTCTATTTCAAATACTCCTTTGTTCCCTTCCTCTAGCACGATGCGAGGCTTGGAAGGCATGATGATTTTATATTCGGGCATAATTTATTTAAGTTATAAAGTTAATAATGTTTATAAAGTTATAAAATTAACGGCTATAAAATTCGAGCACGGCGTTCAGGTCCAGGAAGGTTTCGATGTTTTTCGGCTTATCCTCCATTTTGCCTTCCATCCGGCCGGCATCGAAGCGCAGCCATGCGGGAGGATTGTAATCTTTCAGCCGCTCCCCCAAATTGTCGAAAAGTTTCTTGCTCTTGGACCCTTCGCGGATCTTGATGATGTCCCCGACTTTGAGCTCATAGGATGGAATGGTGACTTTATGGTCGTTTACTGTGAAGTGGCCGTGGGAAACCATCTGCCGAGCTCCGCGGCGGCTGGAAGCGAGGCCCATCCGGTAAACGGCGTTATCGAGACGGGATTCAAGCTCTTCATAAAATTTCTCCGCCGTACCCGCGCCCTTTATATGTGAGGCTTTCTTCACGTAATTGGAAAGCTGTCGCTCGCTGATACCGTATGAAAATCGGATTTTCTGCTTCTCGATAAGCTGGGCTCCGTATTCGCTCGGAGCCTTTGGGCGCTTGCCAGAGGCCATGCCGCCTTTACTGGAAGTCGAAAACTTGGTGGTCTGACATTTGTCATAGACCCCTGATCCTAATCTTCGGCAAATTTTAAATTTTGGTTTTGAAAGCATTTTGTTTTTACTTTATGAACTTTATAACTTTCTACTTTACACTCGTCTTGGCTTCTTCGCCTTCGGCCCGTTGTGCGGTACCGGTGTAGCATCCTTGATCGAAGTGATCTCTATGCCGTGTGCCATAAATGCCCGGATAGCCGGCTCGCGGCCTGAACCCACGCCTAAGACGACCACATCCGAATCCTTTACTCCGAGCGCGGAAGCCTTGCCGCCGATGATATCCCCCACTTTCGAGGCCGCAAACGGCGTACCTTTTTTCGCCCCGCGAAAACCAAGTGCTCCGGCTGTGGACCAGAAGAGCGTGTTGCCTGCCTTGTCGGAGAAAAGAACTTTTGTGTTGTTGAAAGTGGCCTCAACGTGGACAACGCCGGAAGTAATTTTCTTTTTCGGAATTTTGGGGCCAGCTTCTTTTTCTTTCCCGACCTCTGTCGGGATCCCGACTTCGGTCGGGACCACTTTCTCTTCGGTTGTAATTTTTGATTTTACCATAAATTTAGTTCATAAAGTTTTTAAAGTATTTGTATTTTCTTTATAACTTTATAACTTTCTACTTTTCACTCTGCTAGGTCTTGGATTCCTTACGTTTACCGGAGGCCATGGTCTTGCGGACATTTCCGCGTACCGTCCTCGAGTTCGTTTTTGTACGCTGTCCACGAACTGGCAGCCTCTTGATGTGGCGGATGCCCCGGTAAGTTTTGATATCCTTCAGCCTCTTGATGTTGGCTGAGATCTCTCTTTTCAAGTTTCCTTCGATGGTCATCGCCTCGATAATAGCGCGGATTTTATTTTCTTCGTCTGCTGTCAGGTCCTTGGCTTTTTTGCCCCTGTCGATGCTTACCTGGTCTAAGATTCTCTGAGCACTGGAGATGCCAATACCATAAAAACAGGTCAAGCCAATCTCCAGCCGCTTTTCATTTGGGACCGTAATTCCAAGAATTCTCATAATTATTGTTTTTGTTTGTGCTTAGGATTGGAACAAATCACCCGCAGATGCCTAGCTCGCCTTACTAGCTTGCAATTATCACAAATTTTTTTCACCGATGCTTTGATTTTCATAAAATTTTACAAGTTGCCCAAAGTAAGACAAAAACAAGGGAAAAACCCTTATTTTTCAATGTCTTTTCACTTTTACTAACCGCACTTACAATGATACACTATTCCAAATAAAATTACAACCCTTTTACGACCTTTTAACTATCCTTCCCTTTCCTCCGTAGGGATCGAGTACGACTTCGACCTTGTCCCCTATTAAAACTTTGATCCGGTGCATCCGCATCTTGCCCCCCAGGTACGCGAGTATTTCTGGCTGATCGTCTCCTTGGTCCTCGAGTTTGACTCTAAATAATGTAGACGGAAGCGCCTCGGTCACTACACCTCTGGCAATCGGTAATATTTCTTTGTTGGAGCCGCTCATTTGTATGAAATAAATATAACAAACATGAGAGAGTGCGTCAAGGGAAGGATCATATTACTGCGGGTAATTAACGACAACTTCGATATTTTCAATTTTGCTCGGGAAAGACGCCCGCCAGAATGGCCGGATCACCGAGCTTGCCGATTGCACGTTTTTATATTTTGATAAAGTCATGTTAAAATCTTTCTTTTGTTTACCCGCTATCTCCGCGATGAATTTATCCCGGTCGAATTTATAAACTATTTTATCTTTTCCCGATAAATTGAAATCTATGCTTTTGGCCTCGGCAAAGGAAATATTTTCCTTGTTAGCCAGGATAAATTTGAGGTCCTGCATGTGGGGCAGGAATACATCACTACCGTCGTAGTCCGCGATTTTGATTGTGGCAATTTTCTTGGCGAGCTTGGCTTCGTCGAAGAGGAGCGCGTAGAGCGTTCCCTTCACGGTTATCGGGGCCTTGCCGCCACTGGAAGCGCCGACCGACCCTTCATCGCTCTCCAGAAATACGGCGTCCTTGAACAAAATGAACCCGCCGGGCGTCTGATCTGTTATCTTTTTTAGGAGCTTGGCTTTTAGGGCGGTTTTAAGGGCGCTTATTGTGCCGGACTTCTCTTCCTCCGACACTTCCGCGACAAAGCCCTTAAACCCCCCGGTAATTTCCCCCTTGGAGCGGGCGTAGATCTTCTCGTATTTGGCTGTGCCTTTGAAGCCTAAAATTTTAAAATCAAGGGGAGCGCTGTTGTACTCCGTCCCCCCCACACTGCCATATATTCCAACCTCGATTTTCCCGGGTGTTCCATTTTTGGCCATGCCCGGCACGATTATGCGCTTATCGGTTTTGTAAATTTTGCCGTTTGAACCTTCGAGCCGAGTGTCGATAGAGAGGATTTGCGACGCGGCGCTGAAAGCATTATAAATTATCACCCGGCCGGTCGCTTTTGTGGAAACTTCTTTTTCGAGCGCCGCGTCTATTTCTTTGACTTCCTCTCCGGAAATCACCGCCAGGTCAAAAGACAGGGGTCCGGAACTCGTATCCTTGTTTGCGGATAAATTTTCATTTAAAACCACCTCGACTGATTTAGGCGTTATAGTGATGACCGCCTTGGAAAAAAGAAAGGACAGGGCAAAAAGGAAAAATATTATAGCGGCTACCGCAATAAACCAAAGCCCCCATCTGCGGCCACGGCGTTTTGTTGCCGCCGGGTCCTTTGGTCTCTTTATATTCGGCGGAATTTTAGGACCGAGCCGCTCTTCCTTCCGCTGGCGGGCGCGCTCGAAGAACTCCTCCGGAGTGGGCCTTGTTTTTATCATATCTTGTACTATTTTGGGCATATTTAGTATAAAAATCTATTAATATAAATCGCCTCGATAATAAGGAACGGATCGCGTACCGCCTCTTCGTTAAAAAACGCCGCGTTATGAAAGACCCCCGCGTCTAGAAAAATTATCTGGAACTTCGACTGGGTCAGGGTGTACTGGTTAAACTGTTCACTCTGAATAATCTCCCTAAAAAAACTCGCAAATTCTTTATCGACCGCAATAAAAATGGTGGAGGGGATAGAAATATCACTGGAGAGGTTGGCGAGCGACTCCTGGAACTTGGAAAGCCAGCGGGTCTTTAATTTATTCATCATCGGGTCGAGTTTCTTTAAGCTTCCGCTTTCGGCGTGGCCGTCTTTATACAGAGATATTATCGAAGCGGCCTCGCTTAGCGTGCACCCCGTTTCCTCCGCGAGAGAGCGTAGCAAAAAATTCGGGCCCAACGGGAAAGAAATCGACTGGCCTAAAGTATTCTCCTTTACCAAAGATATGTCGGTCACTTCTCCGCCTATGTCGATCAACAAGAACTCTTCTTGGTGGACGAACATATCCCGCACCACCGCGAAGGAAGCGATCACAAATGAAGAAAATCTTATTTCCTTGAAATGAAAATGCTTGGCGATGGTCTCTTCTATTTTTTTCAACACAGCCTCCGGGCTCATGGAGATGAACATCGTCATTTCGAGCTCTTTGGTTTTCTGATTATACGGATTCGCAGTCGGATATCCGTTCAGCACTGTTTTCAAATTCTTAAACTCGATCGGCTTCCATTTTTCTTCCGAACCCTGATTCATTTGCGCGTGCTCTTCCCTAAAGAGGGCGATCTCCTTCTGAATCAGGCCGTCAGCAAGTTTGGAATTAAATACAAAAGGAGTATTTTTCTCCAGCCGTATGGTCCGCGGTTGGGATATATACCATGGAGATGACAGAACACAGAAAATGCGCGCAGGCGCTCCACGGCCCATTTTGAGGATCTCGAGCGCCACGGTGTCGAGTGATTTCAAAGTCAGGGCAAAGAACCGATCGAAGCTGAGCTTTTTTTCCGCCAAGATCGGCTCGCGGAAAGAGCAGATTATCTTTGGTGGGGCTTTCGGCCGAGTTAGAAAAATGGCTCCACCGACCGAGGAAGAACCTATGTCGAAAACCAGAGCTAGCTCGTCTATACGCTTTGGCCGTGAAAAAAACGATACCATGCTTGAATTATAACATACAAGAGAATTTATGCCCCGGCCAGCATAACAGTATCGAACCAAGCCTCTGCGGATTCCCTGAAAGCAATTTCATCAACCATGCCATCTCTAATATGGTATGTAGGATTGGGGTGTAAGGGCATTTTGCGCCCAGGTGCAGCTGTATATAATGTTTTTCTAGTGTCGCCCTCAACCGGTTCAAAAACCATAAACAATTTTGTAGTGGGTCTTTTGGGTGTATCGACGACGGGAACAAGTATCTCACCTCGTATTAGTCTAAAGTTAACTTTTTCATCGGAGTGAGTTTTTATAAAGGCTTCTTTTTCGAGTTTTGTCCCAGA
The DNA here is from genome assembly GCA_036517535.1 of Minisyncoccota bacterium. Classification (GTDB taxonomy): domain Bacteria; phylum Patescibacteriota; class Minisyncoccia; order Phycocordibacterales; family UBA9973; genus UBA9973. The sequence goes on along the minus strand of DATDVS010000028.1, from coordinate 24,512 downwards.
TCGATTAAGTTTTACTGCCTCCTCTTTAAAAGATAATGCCTTTTGCACGTCTTCGGCTGAAAGTACTCCTGATTCTTGCAATTCTTTTAGGCTGGCTATACCTTCTTTGCCCATATTCTTTCCCATTTCCATATCAAATAAAGAAATTCCAGGTATTGACGGCACATCATTAGGAATTTTTCTGGCTGCATCTTCCATGAGGGCTTGAAGTGAAGGTTCATTAAAAAGACTTCCCGCATCAGTTCCTTTAATATGTAAACTATCGATATGCCCAGCTACTACAGCTGACACCGACAGTTCTTTTCCATCTCTATTTCGGAGGATAAAGAACGGAGTTTGAGCATCAATTTCTACAACTTTTCCATCTTTTTTGGTTACTTTAACTTTGGTTGCAAGTTTCCAAGGCTTGGTTTCGTCAACCTCTGTCACCTCAACGTTCTGAAAACCTAAATAGTCCGAATTTGACACCAATTCATATGAAGCTTGTCCTTCGATACCACCACTCAGTGCAATTTCTTTTACAGGACTTTCTAAATGATTAAATCTAGCTCTTGCTTGTTCTGTAGAGTTTAATTCTGCATCTGCGGTTCTATTTAGCATAGTTTCATTTTGCCCTAAATAAACCGAAAGAATTTTCATTTCTTGTCCAGCTCTCTGGAAACCCACAACGAACTCTTTTTCTTTTGTTAACACATACAAACGACGATTTCCGTTAGGATCTTCAAACAACCTAGCTGTTTCAATTTCAGGATTAGTTATGGGGTTCTGATTTTTGATAAAGCTACTATATCTTTCAGTGTATATTATAAATCCGTCTATACTTACTGTGTGTTCTGTTTTATAACGCTTTTTATTTTTACGAAGATGTGTTCGATATTCAAAGTAATGAACTATCCCAGCGTTAAAACCTTTTCGTTCCGGACCTGATTCTTTTTTAAGGTTTCTTGACCTCCCCCAAGCATTTAAAGCTTCCACTAGTTTTGGATTAGGGTGCTTTAATTCTTCTTTTAATTGGTTTAATTTTTGCGTTTGGAACGCTGTCGCTCGAGCAATGGCTTCTTCAGCCTCAGTTAATTTTGCTGTGCTACCTCTTCTTTTCGGCGTATTTAATAACTTGTTTCTGTTCGCAATTTCTGCCCTAGTTTGGACCACTAAAAAATTGGCTTGAAATTCTGGAGTGTCAACTAGGCTTTTTAATTCCTCCACATTAGGATCAATTGTCTTGATTTCTTGTGCAACCTTATCTAAATCCAATGGGTCTAATGCTTTTCCAGGGGTTTTTTCCATTTTATGTAAGTAAAGCCTTGATGCGTCTAATACCTTGCGCTACTGCTTCTTCTTTCTGAATCTTAAACACCCCGAGTTCACGGGTGTTGGACGCATGCGGCCCCCCACAGAATTCCTTGGATATAGCCTCGTACGGAGCGTTACCGGGACCAATAAAATAAACTGATACTGTTTCGGGATATTTAGCGCCAAATTCCATTTCGGCGCCTATTTTTTCAGCCAAATGAAGCGGTAATTCTCTCTTTGTCACCTCTAATTCCTGTTTTATTTTATTATTTACCCAATCTTCCACTTTTTTCCTTTCCTCATCGGTCATTTTCCTGTCAAAAAGAAAATCAATGCGCAACCTCTCTTCATTTATATTGCTGCCTTTTTGTTTTACGCTTTTACCTAAAATCGCTTGAAGACCAGCCAAGAGTAAATGGTGTGCGGTGTGAAGTTTGATCGTTTTCGGATCGTAATTGGCTAATCCGCCTTTAAACATACCGGCAGAAGCAGTGCGAGATTTTTCTTGATGCTCTTTTTTGGCCTGTTCTATCGCGGCCTCATCTACTTCGTATCCTAATTGTTTGGCAGCAGCGATACTAAGGTCAATAGGATTTCCGAAGGTTTCAAAACTGGTGTAAATATATCTTCCTGATGCGGTATTTTTATCTTTCAAAATAAACTCATCGCCCATTTTTTTATTGACACCTAGCCTAGCTGCCTCTAAATCAAGGCGGTAGGTTTCAATTCCATCCAGCGGTTTTTCAAATGCTTTTTGTTCTTCCGATATAACTGAGTAGATTTGATCTAATTTTCCCTGTATTTCCGGATAGGTTACAGAATAAATTTTTGATATAAGACCTATAAGTTCTTCGTAAAAGTCATTTTGCAATTCTATTAGAGATGCTCTAGTGAAGGCTCTGCGTAGCAAGCGGCGAAGTATATAGCCTCGACCCGTGTTTGAAGGTGTAACACCGTCAAACATTATAAACATAGCGCCGCGTAAATGATCTACCACTACCCGTGCATTTCTATCATTGAAATTTGGAGACCGTTCTTTAATATTCCCCATGAGTAAAGAGAATACATCCGTCTCGTAAACACTTTTCTTCTTTTGTACAGTAGCGAGTAATCTCTCGAAACCCATTCCCGTATCTACGCCTAGTGTCTCAAGCTTTTTTAATTTTGCTTCGCCACGGTCGAGCTGTTCACGGGACCCGTTGCAAAAATATTCGTTGAAAACTATATTCCAAATTTCCACATCGTCGCCGTTGGCATTCTTACAATATATTTCTGTCGTTGGCCCGCAAGGCCCCGAGTCCCCGGTCGGCCCCCAGAAGACATCCGCGCCTTCGGCGCGGATGTCTTTGACGCCGAGTAGCGCCCAGATGTCTTTGGACTCCTCGTCTCGATCAACTACACCCTCGCCTTTATAAAAAGTCACGTAAGAAATCTCGAGTCCCAATTCTTTAGTGATGAATTCATGCGCATAAGTGATAGCTTCGCGCCTGCCGTATCCGCCAAAGGAAAAATTGCCGAGCATTTCAAAGAATGTCAGATGGGTGTCATCCCCCACCTCGTCAATGTCACCGGTGCGAATACATTTCTGCACCGTAACAATATTCCTATTTTCAAAATCTTTTACTGCATTTTCCGGAGCAGTATAGTACGGCTTGAACTGCTGCATGCCAGCAGAAGTAAAAAGTACGGAAGGATCATTTTCCGGCACCAGTGAAGAAGAAGGGAGTATTTTGTGTCCTCCATGAGACTCTTGCTCGAAAAATTTTAGAAATTTCTGCCGGATTTCATTTGAGTCCATATCATCTAATTTTGGGGTGGTTCCATCTCGCCGGAGATTTTGCGTATCGGCTTTTCGAAAATATTGACCGTTACAAGTATGAGGACAGTCAGTGTGGTGACAATCCCAGCCAGTGCGTAGAAACCGAATCCGGCAGCCATACCGATGCCGGCCGTGACCCACAGTCCGCCGGCGGTGGTGAGGCCGAGGAGCCTGTTGCCCTGGAGAATAATCGAGCCAGCACCGAGGAAGCCGATGCCGACGATGACCTGGGAAGCGATACGAGTAGGGTCAAAACCGCCAATACTCGAATATTTGATCGCAATCAATTCGGAGATGATTATAAAGAGCGCCGATCCCAAGGATACCAGCGCGTGCGTCTTCATGCCGGCTTCCTTACGCACCAGCGCACGCTCCACGCCGACCACCATCCCGAGGCCCACCGCTACTAAAAGACGAATAATGATTTCGCTGTTTTGCGCAAAAAAGTGAATCATAGAACAATTATATACTATTATTTATTAATAATAAACATTTAAGAATTTTGGGTCCATAAATGTTCCCTGCCACGTACAAAGCCTATTTTTTTAAGCTCAAGAATATCCTCCAATACTTCAGAGAAGGGTCCAATATATACCACATCCCCCTTTTTAGTAATCCTTCTTAATTCATCCGAAAAAGCTTTAAAATATTGGTCTGCCTGAGGCGCGCTGGGGAAGTCGGGATCTAGTCCTGAAATCGCAATAAATTTACTTGGTGTATCTTTTCTAGGATCCGAAACTTTGGAGATAAATTCTAAAACTTCACTTTTAAAAAATACCTGGGGAATACTTTCATTTCGAAAAGTCTCCTGAACTTGCAAATCTACACCTATATAGCGCCGTGCACCAAATTTTTTGGCGGTTTCAAATCCTATAGTATCGCCTCGCTCATCATATCCAGAACCCAGATCTATAAAATCTCTTCCTTTGATTAAGCTAGCGACTAGTTTTCTAATTTCTTGTTTGGGGTCGTGTTCTGGTGCATTGTCTGGTAAGACATAATGAAAAAGATCCATATAAGAGAATCCTGTTCCTCCTGAGATGTTTTTAAAAATTCTTCGAGTAAAAAGTTCTTTGCCAATCTTAATTCCATCTCCTTTATCAATAGCAATCAGTGGACGATATGCCTGTGGCACAGGTCGAGAAAATTCCTTTTTAGCCTGTTCAAATAAATCCCGAGGACTTTTCCCTGTCTTTGATCCTGGTCCTTTGGGTTCAGGCATAAATTACATTAATTATACACCACTCCTCCCCCCACGCAAACGTCCCTTTCGTAAAGAACAATTGATTGCCCCGGTGCGACTAAGACAGGCTTCTCGAAAATAATCTCCGCGGTTTTAGACTTTATCCCCTCCACTTTACACTTGAGTAGTTCGCCATGGTAACGGATCTGTGCCGTATAAATTTTATTGAGTTTTGGAATTTCAAAAATCCAATTTGTTTTTTCTATTCTACTGTTCGTTAGAACTTTGGAATGACTTTTAGCTAGGTCTTGCCTAATAGAAACTGTTAAAATATTTTTCTTCATATCTTTTTCCACTACATAATAAGGTTTATCCGTCGGAGTCTTTTTAGTAATCGTAAACCCGCCTCGCTCCCCTAGCGTACTAAACTCTACTCCGTTATGGTGCCCGATTACTTCACCGCGCTCGTTCACCACTTTGCCTTTTTTTTCTTTTATGTAGTGCCTCAAAAATTCCTTCAAATCCACCGGCCCCAGGAAGCAGATGCCCTGGCTGTCCTTCTTTTCCGCCACCGGCAACTTGAACTTCTTCGCTAACTTGCGAACGCCTTGCTTCCGCAAGTGGCCGATGGGAAATAAAATTTTAGCTAATTGTTTTTGAGTTAAAGTCCACAAGAAATAACTCTGGTCTTTAGAAGAGTCCTTGCCCCTAGTTAATTGAAAATCCTCTTTTCGGGTGTTGGACACCCGAATCGCGGGTGTCCAACACCCGAAATTCTGAGCATAATGACCAGTTGCTATGTAGTCCGCGCCCATGGCCAGAGCCTTTTTGAGAAAAGCACCAAATTTCACTTCTTTGTTGCACATTACGTCCGGATTTGGCGTACGGCCGGACTTGTATTCTCTTATCATATAGTCTCCGACTTCCCTCTTGTACACATCTTCCAAATCAAAAGTAAGAAAGGGGATGTCCAAATGGGCCGCCACGCGCATGGCATCCCGCCGCTCCTCTTCCTCATTGCATTTTAAAAATTCCGGGTGCCAGGTTCGAATAAAAACACCGACGACATCATAGCCGTCTTTTTGAAGCAGTGCCGCAGATACGGCACTATCTACCCCTCCCGAGATACCCACAAACACAGTCTTCTTCATGAAATCAATTTACAGACTCATCAACTTTTTGTAAAGCTCGAAGGTCGCCCGCGCATCGGAAAGGGCGGTATGCGCCCGCGGATTGCTTATCCCAAAGCGGACGCAAAGTTCGCGCAGCGAAAAATGCTCCAGGTCCGGCGCCCGGTGGAGCTTGGCCCAGGCTATGGAAACGGTATCCAGCCGGTGGTAATGCAGGGTGTTTTTCATTCCAAGCTTAGCAAAAGCATGCTCCAGGAAGGCCGCGTCGAAGGCGACATTGTGCCCGACCATGATGCAACCTTTGACTTTTTCGGAAAATTTTTTGATTGCTTTAGGCAGCACAGCGGCTTTCGTCCAATTCTCCGGATCATAGCCGTTTACCTTAAGTGCGGTCGGGTCGGCATCCTCGATGCGCTCCGGCTTTATTTTAATCTCAAATTCTTCGATGACTTTAAAGCCGGGCGTGGTAATCACGCAGCCTATCTCGATTATTTCATGCCGGATAACATCGAGTCCGGTAGCTTCTATGTCGATGAAGGCTAGATTGTGGTCGCGCATGGTATTTTTACTTTAAATATTTCTCCACATTAGCCCGGTGTTCGGCGAAATTCTTCGCGTAATGCACCACGCCGTCCTTGTCGTGGAGATAATAAAGGTAGTTGGAACTTTTCGGGTAAATTGCGGCATTGATAGCTTTGAGGCCGGGATTGGAAATGGGATTTTTTGGCAGTCCTTTCGTTTTGTAAGTTTCCAGCGCCGCGTCCACCTGGAGCGGCATGCCGAGCATTACTCTTTTCCATAAAATTCCGGAAATGAATTCGCGGTCGGTGTCGCCCTCCGCCTCCCGCTCGAGAAGTGAGGCCATAATGATGATATCTTTTTCCGTTTTTTTGAGACTTGCGATTTTAGGCCGAAGCGGAGCGAATTTCTTCTCAAAGTTTTCACTGAGCACCCTTATTACATCCCCCTCGGTGGCGGTGGTGAGGAAAAAATAAGTGTCCGGAAAGAGGTACCCCTCTTTGCTTCTCGCTTCAAATAAAAATTCTTCTTTGTTGAAATTCATCAGGCGCGATGCAAAAATGTTTGCGATATCCTCTGTGTTGAAACCCTCCGGGATGGTGATCTTCATCGGCGCCAAATTTGACTCGCCCCTGGCAATGCGGCGGGCAACGATGTATACCGGCTCCCTATTTTCGAACAGATAATCGGTCGCTATTATGTGGCCCTCGCCTCCGTAGAACATCACAAACGTTTCAAATGCGATCCGCGACCGGATCACCCGCTCGCTTTTTAATTTCAGAGAAACGCTTCTTAGGCCGGCCCCCTGATCAATACTGATGATCTTGTTTAGAGGAAAGGTTTTAGGCGCGGCGAGGAATAGGAGGTGCACCAAGAGGAAAAAGACTACGATGCTCGCAATACGAAAGACAACCTTTTTCTTTTTTAGCGGTGGAACATCTTCCATAATATTTATGTAGGCAAGTTGGTAGGCGGCGAAGCTTCCTTGGACTCGATGCGCTCGAGTGTAGGAACTTTGAGTATCTGGCCCGGGAAGTGCCAGAGAGTCGCCAACTCTTCGACATTGAGCACATACGTTTGATGATGGATGTAAGGCAGAAAGAACTTTTTCACCACGAACATATACCAGGCGCGGGTCCAGTGCGAAGCTAGGAGGAAAGTGTGTTCATGGAAAAGATGATGGCGCAGGGGTAAATGATAAAAAGCCCGCTCACGGTATTCATGGAGCATTCTATTTGCGAGTATCATCACCTGCTCTTTCGATAATCCCAATATGGAGCTGCCCAGTGCATCCCCCTGCGCAGAATTAAAACGCATAAGCTCATTACAATCAGGCTTGGCATATTGGCGGAAAATAAGGCGTATATCACGGGAACTATTGGTTCTGCGCCCCACATGAAATACCTCCTTTTTGGCGACATACATCACGCGAATGCCCGTTTCGAATCCGAGCTTGGCGCTCTTGGCGCTCATGGCGGCTTGCACATTTTTGAGGAAGTCTGGTGCGCGGATTTCCAGCGAATAAGCACCTCCAGCCAGCTTGGGTCCGTCTGGGGCGCGAACGTGCAGACGAGTGTAGGGTTCGAGCATCCTTCTTATTTGCACTTCTGATTCTTTTATCCAGTCGTGCTTACCAAACCAAGTGCCTTTCGTTTTCCAGGTCTTTTTAGATGGCGTAACAACGATCTGCATCCAGGCCTGCTCGCCCTTACTTAAAGAGCCGAAAAATTCTACCACCGGCGAGATGGGATCAACTTTGTATTCTTCTTTCGGGTCTTCGTCGAGTCCGAAGTCTACATAAGTTTTGAGCGGATATGCTTCCGGTTTATTGAGTCGGAATTCACAGCCCCATCCATTCCAGGCGCCCTGTGGTGTTATCTCATCCACCGCCAGGGTGTAATCCTCGACCAGCCTGACCTGTGCCTGCGGGTACTGCGCGTACATTTGCGTCTCGATGAGCCCCCTGATGCGCGAAGGGGTACGAATATAGAAATGAACCTGGCCCTCGATCGAGGCTATCTCGAGCGAAAACCAGAACCACACCGCTCCCTGCCAGTATTCCTCCCTGCCTCCTTTCATACTCCAGTGAAAAAGTGCATTGGTTATAAAAAGCTCCATCGCTTTTGGACTGCGTTCCACCTCGCGCGGAGGTATGATTTCAAGTAGGACGAATTCGATCCCGGAAATGAAATCCTGGCGTATGTAGTGCACCCACATCTTCCAGGCGATGCGGCCCAGGACGATGGTGCCGAGTATGGGCAAGAGGCCGATTAGGATCTTGTAGAAAAAATAAATTATCGGATCGAAATTGCGGACATTAACAAGGCCGGGGAAAATGACAGTCAGGCCGAGAATAATGAGGATTACCGCCAGTATTTTTTCAAACGCTGTTATGCCTTCTCTTTCTTCCATGGAAACATTATACACCACCTAGGCGGCGGTATATAGGCCATTCTTGTTCTTTTTGAAATATTTAGGATTAGCCAGGTTTACCAGAATAGTATTCTTTTTGAAATACCGCTCCTTCATGACGCGGTTGACCACATCCTCTTTTGAAAGCGGACCTTCCTTTTTTAGAATATCTTTGATCACGGAACGGGCAATCCCCGCCTTGTAGCCCCATTCAGCGAGCGCGTACATGCCGCGGCCGACCAGGATGAACCTCGGGTCTTTAATCAATTCATTGTGGCAGGTGGCATAGTGAGTCTTCTTGCTGAAAGTTTTAGTTATGGAGTCGGCCACTTCCCGGAAATGCATCGGGGATCCGTGCTTCCTCATCACCAGGAACGCGTAATCCTTCACCCCGCGGGTGTGTATATTCGGCGAAGTGGCTTTGCCCCATTCACCGAGAGCATTCTTGCCTATGATCTTCGACATAGAGAGCCAGCGCTTGGCCATCTCCTCATTGCGATACTTTTCGGCCACGTCCTTCATCTGGTCAAAAAACTTTTTGATCATTTCCGTTTCCGGTATCAAGTCTTCGTCGCTTAGGCTGGCATAGAGCTTGCGCAGCGAGTCGTGGATTTTATCCGCCACCCCATCATCCACGCTGTAGCGCGCATGAAAATGCTCGTCTTCACGGTGCTTTTTAAAAGCATCACCCAATTCAAGATAGAAATGAATGTGATTCTGGGTCGCCTTGTCTTTGGAAACATGCGCGAGAAGCTGGTACTCGGCCACGATCGCACCGAGAGAATGTATCAACTGCTTCAACTCTTCGAAAACCGCGTGTTCGCGCTTGTAGGCCTCGGACTTTTTGATCGAGTGAATGGCCGCATCCTCCACCTGGCGCACTCGCTCGCGGGTGATGCCGTATTTTTTACCTATCTCTTCCAGAGTTTTCTTTTTTCCGTCTGCATTCAATCCAAAACGGCTCATGATAACATCGCTTGCGCGTTCATGGAGATGCGAAGTTATTTTCTTTGTGACTTGTTTTGGTTTAAATGATATCGTCGGCATAAAATTAGTTCTAATTGTACATTTTTTGAAACTGTTGTCAAATTAAAGGCCCTGGTAATTGATCTCTAGCTCCTCTTCGCCCTTGAGCGATCAACTTCTGTCAGATATTTTTTGCGCAGCCGGACCGATTGCGGTGTAATTTCCAGGTATTCATCCCCATTCATGACCTCGAGGCCTCGCTCGATGGACAGGGTGAAAGGAGGATTCAGATAAATGGCTTCATCCGTACCGGAAGCGCGCATATTGGTGAGCTGTTTCCCTTTTGTGGGGTTCACCACCATATCCTCGCCCTTGAGCACATTGCCGATGACCATCCCCTCATAAACTTCCGTTCCGTGTCCTATATATAATATACCACGTTCTTGTAAATTTGCAAGGGCGAAAGCCACTGCCTTGCCGGAGATCATTGAGGTCATTGAGCCGTATTCCCTTTTTTTAATCTCACCGGCAAAATCCCGAAAGCCGGTAACCCGGGAAGACATGATGCCCTCACCCTTTGTATCCACTATAAATTCTCCCCGGTAACCCAAGAGTCCCCGGGTGGGAATGTCGAAAATGATTCGGGCGATCCCCTTCTTCTCCAGCATATCCTTCATGATGCCGCGGCGCTTGCCGATCTTCTCGATCACGGCCCCGGATGATTCCATCGGCACGTCGATCACCAGCTCTTCATACGGCTCTACTTTGATTCCCCCTTCCTCCTTGATGATTACTTCCGGCTGGGATACCTGCATCTCGAACCCCTCGCGCCGCATGTTCTCAAGTAGGATTGCGACGTGGAGCTCGCCCCGGCCGTAAACTTTAAAAAAGCTGGGGCCGGACTTATTTACACCCTGGTCGGGAGAAAAATCCACTTTGAGGCCTACATTTATTTCAAGTTCCTTTTCCAATCGTTCCTTAATTTGTCGTGAAGTGACAAATTTACCTTCTTTGCCGGCATATGGAGAATCATTGACCAGAAAATGGAGGGAAAGGGTCGGCTCGTCGATGGCGATGGCAGGCAGAGCCGGCACGGATTCATCCGCGCAGAGAGTTTCGCCGATATAGATGTCGGGAATTCCGGCGAGCAGCACGATATCGCCGGAAGTGGCCTCCGCGACTTCTTTACGAGTAATGCCTTCGAAGGTAAAAAGTTTAGTAATTTTACCGGTACGGTTGCCCTCTCGGCCCTTCACCAGTACTTGCGAACCGCTTGTTACTTTCCCAGAGTAAATACGGGCTATAGCCATGCGGCCAAGGAAATTGTCATAGGCTAAATTGAATACTTGGGCGGACATTTTGCCGCCTTCGTCCACGTCGGCATTTTTTACTTTTTCTAAAATCAGGTCGAGGAGCGGGGACAGATCCTTGGAGTCGTCGCCCAGATGCTTGAAGGCCTTCCCTTCGCGGCCGATGGCATACACTGTATCGAAATTGGCCTGTTCCTCGCTTGCCCCGAGTTCAAAAAATAATGTCAGTACCTCATCATGCACCCGCTCTGGATCCGCCGCCGGCTTGTCGATCTTGTTTATCACTACGATGGGCTTCAGGCCCAGCTCGAGGGACTTTTTCAGCACGAAACGCGTCTGCGGCATCGGCCCCTCCACTGCGTCCACAAGTAGAAGCACTGAATCGATGGCTCGGAGCACCCGCTCCACCTCGGAGCCGAAGTCCGCGTGCCCTGGAGTATCCACGATGTTTATCTTTGTGCCCTTGTAGGTGATCGACGTGTTTTTGGAGTAAATGGTAATACCCCGCTCTTTCTCCAGAGCGTTTGAGTCCATGGATAGCCCCTCATCCTGGAGTCCTCCATTTTGCTTCATGAGCGCATCGGTCAAGGTCGTCTTGCCGTGGTCCACGTGCGCTATAATTGCTATGTTTCTGATTTCCATATGTATTTCTTCTTTACAGACGAAAAAAGCCCTTGCGGCCTTTTAAAATGTCATTATCATAATAACATATATTTCTAAAAATACCAATTGGGCTAATTTCGCCTTATTTAATGATTTTAGCTATTAGATCCGCTAGTTTTTTTGGGTCATGACGGATAAAACCCCTCACGACAGAAAATTTATCTGCTTTCTTTCTTTTGTAGACTTTACTGGAAATTATATCCGCCCGGATTATTCTCTTGTCCTTCGTATCGTCGGATATCACTACACCCTCTCCTTCTTCCAGCTCATAGGCTTCCATCTGCTCTTTGTTTGGTTTTTTACTATTAATTAAAATTATATCCACCTTTCTGCCCAGATATCCTTCAATATTCTCCACATAACGACTTACCGTCCAGCCTTTGTTGTGCCCATGCTTATTAGTCAAGTTGACGGGAAAGATTATTTTTGCCCTGCTTTTTTTGAGGGTATTCTTAAAACCATTAACAATCAAATTAGGAATTACCGAGCAGTAGTAATTTCCTGGACCTAAAATAATGTAGTCGGCTTCCAGGATCGCTTTTCGGGCGCTTCCATTAAGCAGGACATCGGGTTTATAATAAATTTTCTTTATTCCACGTTGAGCAAAATCCGCATGATTGATTTTATTCTCCCCCTTTATTATGGAGCCGTCCTTGAGCTCGATGATGAGCTTGGCGGAATTTTCAGTAACCGGTATAACCCTGCCGCTTACTTTTAAGATATCCGAAGCTACCTCTACACCTTTGACGAAATTCCCCGTCACCTTCTCTAGAGCCGCAAGAAATAAATTGCCAAAACTATGCCCCGCCAAACCACCCGCCCCAAACCGATAGTTTATGAGTTCACGCACGGTGTCTGTGTGAAAAGATAACGCCACAAGACACTGCCTGACATCTCCGGAAGGAAGGACGCCCAATTCATCGCGTAATACCCCCGTCGACCCACCATCGTCCGCCATGGAAACGATCGCCGAAATAGATACGTCCCCTAGAGTCTTTAATCCGGACAAAATAGTGAAGCTACCTGTCCCGCCCCCGATCGTTACGATTTTTTTCATAGGATTTACCTTGATGGTAGTACAGAAAAACGTTTAAAGCAACGGCTATTTAATCATTACAATAGACGCATCGTCGGATTTTTCGGGAAGAATTTGAAATCCGAGACTAGAGGCAAGTCCCGCGCTACCCGTATTTTCTTTTTTTAAGACAGCCCAAAATTTCACGCCCGAAATCTTTTCCCTATAAAAATCCATGGCAAAGGCGGTAAAGTTTTTCATTATTCCTTTTCCTCGAAAAAGCGGGTATGCTCGCCATGCAGTGGCTTGCCAGTTGTTTCCATCTGAAAGTAGGGGTTTCGGACCGAACCAGACTAAAGCCGCAAGCTTATTAGTTTCCTTGTGGACTAGAGCAAAGGGTGTTCTTTCTTTTCTATACCAGTCTTCATACTTCCCTTCTCCAAAACGTTTACGGTCGGAAGTATTATTCTGTAGATCCGTGTCGCTTTTATCTAAAGAATATTCTTTGAGTTGTGTAACCATTTCCTTATTAAGGCCTAAAAAAATATAAAAAACCTCCCCGTCTCTCGATGTGGCATCCGCAATATGTACAGAGTTGTATAATTTTAGCGGTATAGATACGCTAATTGGTTTACTTACTATGTTCATTTTCTAAACGCTCGTATTCATGCCTTAGATCACTTATAGATGATTGACGGGCCTCAAAATATTGCCAATCAATATCGTCTAAAGGAATTCCATATATAACAGAAGGCGGGCCATCCTCTCCTCTTTTGGCAGGATCGGAAAATATTCTCATTAAAGTATCCGGTGCAGTTTTTTTTTCTGGATGATGCAAATGGTAATCTTTTCGATTCATTGCCATAACAAAGCCACCCATCTCTCCTCCAATCCAGGAATCAGTGATAAGGCCCTGTTGTCCTCCTTTGTCACGCACCCATTTTTTTGCCATTTCGAAAAGGGATTTACCTATACCTTTAACTCTAAGACTCTTCGTAAGTTCTTTATCCACTACCACTGTCGAGAGCTCCCAAAGCTTTGCTTTATCCCAACCCTCCAGGAAAATTCCTAATGATATATGCTTGGCTTCTTTTGGCGCATGAGGTTCTTTCTCCATTTTAGCCGGCACTACCGCCATACACCCCACTACCTTGCCTTCCCGCAAAGCAATAATCCACATTCCGTGTTCCATCTTTTTACCCACTCGGTCCTTGATAGTTATTCCGCGGGTGGGGTCTGATAAAGGTGGCACAAAAAGCGAATCTATCTCCGGTCTTTCTAAAAACTTCCCCAAAATTGGTAAATCTTCGAGTATGGCTGCTCTAGTAGTTATGGAAACTTGTTCGGGCGATTTAAATTCTTCCATAGATTTACTATAACATTAAACAATAATTACTCCACCGTTACGCTTTTAGCTAAATTGCGGGGCTTATCGACGTCTTTGCCCAGTATGAAGGCCATGTGATAAGCGAGGAGTTGGAGCGACACAGAGGCAACCAGGGGTACCAGAATATCGGGAGTTTCCGGGATTTCGATGGCATAGTCCGCGAGCGTGCGGGCATGATTATCCCCGGCAGTTATAATGGCAACGATTATTCCCTTTCTCGCTTTTACCTCCATCATGTTGCTGATGACCTTCTCATATGATCTGCCCTTAGTTGCAATAAATAACACGGGCATATCTTTATCTACCAATGCGATCGGCCCATGCTTCATTTCCCCGGCAGCATAACCTTCGGCATGAATGTAAGAAATTTCTTTGAGCTTGAGAGCTCCTTCGAGTGCTAGGGGGAATCCATAGCCGCGGCCGAGGAAGACAAAATTTTTATGGCCTTTTAATTTCTTTGCGATTTTCTTTATTGCCTCGCTTCCTGAAAGCGCTTGTTCGACTTTGTTTGGAATATTCTGAATCTCGGTTAAGTATTTCTTAATTTCCTTTTGATTTAATATTTCTTTTTTTGCGGCCACCCACAGGCACAGAAGGAAAAGCACGGTGATCTGCGCGGTGAAAGCTTTCGTTGAGGCCACTCCTATCTCCGGGCCCGCATGAGTATAAATGCCAGCATGAGTCGCGCGAGAAATGGAAGATCCGACTACATTGCACACTCCGAGCACTGTGGCCCCTTCCTTTTTTGCAAGCTCCAGAGCCGCCAAGGTGTCCGCTGTCTCCCCCGACTGAGAGATGACTAGTACCAGATCATCTTTGTAAACTACGGGCTCCCGATATCTCCATTCGGAGGCATATTCTACATCGGTGGGAATTTTCGCCAATTCTTCAAAAAAATACTTCGCTTCCAGGCCGGCGTGGAAGCTTGTGCCGCAGGCGAGGATGATGATGCGCTTGGCTTTGAGAATTTTTGTTTCCTGGTCCTCGATTCCTCCCAACTTTACACTCGAGCCGGTTTTGTTTATGCGGCCACGCATGCTGTCCTTGATAGATCTGGGCTGTTCGAATATCTCCTTCAACATAAAATGAGGGAACCCGCCTTTTTCCAGTTCGTCGACCTTGATATCGAGAATTTTAATTTTAGGATTTTTTATTTTGTTATCTATTGTTTTGACCGTAAGCTTGCCATTTTTTATTCTCGCTATCTCACCATCCTCGAGATACACGACTTTTTTTGTATATTCGATGATCGGGGTGGCATCTGATCCTACAAAAAATTCACCCTTGCCGATACCCACCACCGCTGGCGACCCTTTCCTTGCGATGATGAGAGTCCTCGGCTCGTCTTTGGAAATGACGGCAATGGCATAAGCTCCCACCACCTTGCCCAAGGCCAGTCGCACGGCTTCATCAACAGGAACTTTCGCGCTTTTTTTGACCTCTTCGATCAGGTTGCATAAAACTTCAGTATCCGTATCACTCTGGAATTGGTAACCCTTTTGAAGGAGTACATTTTTTATAGCAAGATAATTTTCAATGATGCCATTGTGGACTATTGCAATATCTCCGGAATTGGACACTTGGGGGTGAGCATTGCGGTCCGAAGGCTCTCCATGGGTTGCCCAGCGGGTATGGGCAATGCCGAGTGTTTCATGTAAACTTTTATTTTTTACGAAGTTTTTAAGCTCTTTGACCTTGCCGACTTTTTTATAAACTGAAAGTTCTCCTTTCTGGAGGAGTGCGACTCCGGCCGAGTCATAGCCTCGATACTCCAGACGTTCAAGTCCTTTGATAAGTATCGGCCAGGCTTCTCTTTTTCCTATGTATCCCACTATTCCGCACATCCCTACAATATAGCAGAACCGACGGATATTTCACCTAGCTTGCCTTCCACGCCCGGTAAGAGATGCCGATAAAAATAAAAAAGAAAATTGTGAAGGCGTAGGCTTCGACGTTTAGGACCGGATGCAAAAGCACCTGCCAAACATCGCCGCCTAAGAGATGGGGGCGGAAAACTAGGTCCCAGCTGTTCCAGCGCAGGAACCGGCCGATGTAGATGCCGTAGCTCGCGCAGAAAATTATAAGAAGAACGAGAACAGAAGAAACTTTTTTCGAATATTTTGTGAGAATTAATTCCTCCATATGCGAAAGTGAGTGAAAAGCCAAGAGCATGCCCACCCAGGCGGTGCTGAAAAGAAGGAGTGCATCGTACCACATCGGCACGAGTGAGTACGGGCTCAAGTGAATGATGTCGGTCACTAGATATGGCGCATTGGGGAAAAGGAAAAGCCAGACCGCGCCGAAAACAACGAAAAATATCGCTGGCATCTGCTGGTGCCTTCTGTACCAGAGTAAAAGCGAACTAACCGCAAAAGGCAAAAACGCCAGAAATATATTCCAGAGTAGATATATGAAATAAAGCGAGTCGGACCAGACGAGCCTGACAATGTTGAGCCCTACGGCCAGCGCCGTTAACATCACTATTTGCTTTGGGATTACAATCCGGTCCTTCATGCCGAAAGTATAGCAAAAAAGCAACTTTTGTGTTATTTTAACAAGCGAGGAGCGGATGGGAGAGTAATCTCGCCTATGCCGTCCGAGAGATGTTAAAATATTGTATCTAGTTATATTTTGTATGCACGCGTCGGTGGTAGAGTGGTCAATTACAACAGACTGTAAATCTGTCGCCTTCGGGCTACGCAGGTTCGAATCCTGCCCGACGCACAAAGTTAAACTGAAGATTTATGGCGCAGACTGATATTGCTTTTTACCTTGCCCTTCTTGGTTTCAATCACGAGCTCCTTGTCCCCGCCTGCTCCCGAACCATCGTGAGGGCGGGCAGGTTTCACATTCACATAGATCGTATCCCCTTTCTTGACTCCGTTTGAAATGATATAAGAAGCTACGGGATTTAAGATTTTATTCTGGATGAGCCGGTTGAGCGGGCGGGCGCCATAATGCGGATCATAGCCCTCGTTGGCCAGGTAAGAGAGCGCTTCATCCGTTATTTCAAAGGCGATGCCCTTCCCCGCAAGGCGCTCCCGCACCACTTGCACCCTCAAGTTGACTATTTCTTTCACCGCCTCGCGCGAGAGGATGTCGAAGACGATGATCTCGTCGAGGCGGTTCAGGAATTCCGGACGGAAATGATCTTTTAGCGCTTCAAGCACTTTGTTCTTCATCTGGGTGTAATCTTGGATATCGGAATTGTTGGAAAATCCTATGGACTCCATCTTCTCCACGAATTGTGAACCGATGTTCGAGGTCAGGATGATTATAGTGTTCTTGAAGTTCACCGCCCTCCCTTTGCCATCCGTCAGCCGGCCTTCGTCGATAACCTGTAGCAGCATGTTGAACACTTCCGGGTGGGCCTTTTCGACCTCGTCGAAAAGTATCACCGCATAGGGTCTGTGGCGCACAGCCTCGGTCAGCTGGCCTGCCTCGTCGTAGCCCACATAGCCCGGAGGCGAGCCGATGAGCTTGGATACCGAGTGCCGCTCCATGTACTCGGACATATCCACCCGGATAATCGCGCGGTCGTCGTTGAACATGAACTGCCCCAGGGCCTTGGTAAGCTCCGTCTTGCCTACTCCTGTCGGCCCAAGGAAAATGAATGATCCGATCGGCCTGTTCGGGTCGGAAATCCCCGCGCGTGATCGACGGATGACGTCCGCCACCCGCTTGATGGCCTCATCCTGACCCACGACCCTCTTGCGAAGTTCCGCCTCCATTCTTTCGAGTTTGGCGCGCTCCTCCTCGAGCATCTTAGTAAGCGGTATACCCGTCCAGCGAGCGACCACCTCCGCGATGTCTTCAGCGGTAATTTCTTCTTTAAGTATCCGGCGCGATTTCTGTAATTTTTTGAGGCGCAAAAGTTTGGTTTCAAGTTCTTTTTTGAGCATTGGGATTTTCCCATAGCGGATTTCCGCCGCTCGGGTGAGGTCGGACTTCATTTCCGCGTTCTCCGCCTCCAGGCGCAGAGCCTCGAGTTCCTTTTTGATCGCGCGGATTTCCGTCACCGTTGATTTTTCATTCTGCCACTTGAGTTCGAGCTCCTTTGTTTTTTCGTAGAGATTGCCTATCTCGTTATCGATCTCCTTGATCCTGCCTTTTATTTCCTTGCCGGTAGCTTTATCAGCCGCCCCCGAACCCAGAACTGAAACTTCTTTTTTCAGCGCTTCCTTTTCGATCTCGAGCTTCATTATTTTCCCATGCGCATCTTCCAAGGCCGGCGGCTTGTTCTCCAGCATGATCTTCAGCGACGAGGACGCCTCGTCGATCAAGTCCACCGCTTTGTCCGGCAGAAATCTGTTCGTAATATACCGCGCCGATAGGTTCACAGCGGAAACGATAGCGTCATCCGTAATCCGCACTCCGTGGAAAAGCTCGTACCTTTCTTTGAGTCCGCGCAGAATTGCGATGGCATCCTCGACTCCCGGCTCGTCTATGTAGACAGGCTGAAAGCGCCGGGCCAGAGCCGGGTCCTTTTCGATGTGCTTTTGGTATTCCTTAAGCGTGGTTGCGCCTATCGCCCGGAGCTCTCCGCGGGATAAAGCGGGCTTGAGCATATTCGAGGCATCGAGCGTACCTTCCGCACCGCCTGCGCCCACTATAGTGTGTATCTCATCAATGAAAAGAATGATCTTGCCGTCGGAGCGTTCGATTTCCTTCATTATGCCTTTCAATCGCTCTTCGAATTCTCCACGGTACTTCGTGCCGGCAATCAGCGAGCCTAAGTCAAGCGACACTAATTCTTTTTCCTTCAAGGATTCAGGAATGTTGCCCTTGGCGATCCTCTGGGCGAGGCCCTCCACCACGGCGGTCTTGCCCGTACCCGCCTCCCCAATCAGGATCGGATTGTTTTTCGTGCGGCGAGAAAGGATCTGCATGATGCGCATTATTTCATTATCGCGTCCAATCACCGGGTCGAGCTTGTCTTCCTTGGCGAGCTTGGTTAAGTTGCGGGTGAACTTCAGGAGCAGTTTAAATTTCTTCGGCTCGGAAACATCAGTAATGTTTTGATTACGAAGTTCCTCCAGAACCTTCATCACGCCTTCTTTGGTTATGCGGAAACGAGCTAAAACTTCCCGCGCCTCTCCGACAACTTCGAGGATCGCGATAAACAGGTGCTCGGTTGAAACGAAATCATCTTTCAGCGCTTCCGCGAGCTTGGCAGACTGCTCAATCACCTGCGCCAGGTCGGGGTTGAGGTATATCTGGTAGGCCGGCGAGAGAGTACTGTGCGACTCCGGTAGCTCGATCATTTCGATTACCGAATCCGTCAGGAGCATCGTGTCGATCTCCAGCTTGTCCAAAATCGAATTGACCATGCTCTCATCCTGGAGGAGCAATGCCGCGAGAAGATGCAGGGACGAAACGTGGTTAACCCCGCGCTCAATGGCGAGCTCATGGGCTTTCTTGATTGCGTCCTTTGCTTTAGTTGTAAATTTGTTCAATGGTGGCATATATGAGAATTATATGTCAAAAATTCTAAATTATCAATTTACAATTTTTAATTTACAAAAACAAAACAAATAGAAACTACGGAGTTTTCGGGTCAGTGGCTGGAGCTACCGGTTTCTCGTCTTTGATAGCGTCGGCTATTGTATTTATTGGAGCGAAAGATGTCAAATCCCCAGAGAGCATAATACCGAGCGCCTCACCGTCGATATTGAGTACAAGGCCGCCGGCACTGGATTTGGCAACACTTAGCCTCAGGTCTTTGCTGCCTTCGTATATGAAAGAAGATATCGCATTGCTCAAGAGTATGATCTTCTGCCCGGCTTTCATCTTACTTAGATCTCCAAAGGCCGGCACAGTGTAAGCAAGTTTGCTTTTCGGGTCAAGCGGCGCACCCGCCTTAAGCAGTGCAAATCCGGACTTGTCCTCGCCCTCAAAAGTGGCTTTGAACTTGCCGCTATCATTTTTCATATAATATATTCCGGTCGGATCCGAAACCAATTCCCCGTCAACGGCGATCAGGCCCGAAGTGGAAACCGCAAACCCCCTGCCGGCCGAAACTTCGATTAATTTATTTTCCAAATCAAAAGTTTCCCGGGTCACCGTAAATACCGCGGATTGGTTTTTAGAGATCGCGTCCACTACCAGATCCTCTTCCTTGACCACCACGGTCTGCACCGTGGTCTTGCCCTCGACTTGCTGGATCTTCTCCACCGTCTGCTGGATGACGCGATTAACAGGAGCGATCAGGGATGGGGGCGCCTGCTGCATCAGGGTAACCGTCACTATGCCGGTGGCAAGAGACGTAACAAAGGAAACAAGCAACCCTAGCAATATAAGCTGCGGTTTATTTAAATCCTTGATGTCCATAGGCTAATAATACCACTTTTTTAATTTAGTCAAAATTCTTGTCAGAGCTTTTAGGGTGTCATCCATATCCTTCTTGGTGGTTCCCCGGCCGAGGGAAAATCTTACGGATCCATCCTCTTCTTTTAGACCCGGATTTATTGCTTTTATCACGTGGGAAGCCTTACCATCTCCTGCCTTGCAGGCACTCTTGGCTGAGGCCATTATTCCCCTAGCGGATAGCTCTATAACTAATAGATCGCTCGGGATGTTCGGAGTGGTAATGTTTATGTTGTTTGGAAGTCTATTCGTAAGATCTCCGTTAATTTCTATTGTACTATTCGCGCGAATTAGACAACGAATAAAATAATCTCTTAACTTAGTTAGTCTTTTTACTTCTTTATTTTTTATTTTTTCCGCTTCAACAAGTGCTTTTGCCAGAGCTTGCGCACCGGCTACATTCTCCGTACCTGGTCGAAGACCAAATTCCTGATTCCCGCCGCACATAATCGGACTCAGTTTTACCTTGCGCCTCTTGTAGAGGACGCCCACCCCTTTCGGTCCATAAATTTTCGCCGCATTGAAAGACATCAGGTCCACCCCGAGCTTCTCCACGTTTATCGGCAAGTAATTCATAGCCTGAGTCGCATCGGTGTGAAAAATAACCCGCCCACCAAGGCCAGACCTTGGGGAATTTTTAAGGTCTGGCCTTTTAAGCTTATTGTAGTGCCGAATTTCTTTCGCAATTTCACGTATGGGCTGAATAGTGCCTATTTCATTGTTGGCATACATGACCGAAACCAAGACGGTGTCGGGCCTTAGCGCTTTTTTTATTTTCTTCGGGTCGACGATACCGCTTTGCTCCACTTCAACGAAGGTCGCGTGCCCGCGATGCCTGCATGCCTCTAACACCGATGCATGTTCTATGTTTGTTGTGATAATATGCCCCCGCGGAGCCCCCAGAATCGCTAAATTATTCGACTCCGTCGCTCCGGAAGTGAAAATAATTTCATCCGCGTGCGCACCTAAAATGCCGGCGACGGTTTTCCGGGCCTTCTCTAATTTTTGCTTCTCCTTGAGCCCCAATTCGTGGATTGCGCCGGGGTTCGCCTCATTTATGCGGGCGCTTGATGCGTAGTCCAGATAAATTGATTTAGCCATAAAAGTAGTATATATTAAGAAAACATGTATACAAGTCTTGAGATAATTGTTTTTAGCGTGACCGGCCTCGCCATACTTATCGGCGCTTTCTGGATATTCTCTACCGAGAAGCGATTGAAAAGATTTTTCCTGGGCAAAAAAGGCAAGGACTTGGAAGATACCATTACTGCGCTTGAAAAAGAGATTGCGGAATTGAAATCCAGAAAAGTAAAAATAGAGACCATCCGCTTCAACCCTTTTTCCGACCAGGGCTCAAACCAGAGCTTCGCCATCGGCATATTGAATGAAGAAGAGGACGGCGTTGTGATATCAAGTTTGTATTCGCGGGAGAGGATGAGTGTGTTTGCCAAGCCGATCAAAGGCGGCAAATCGGAATACGAGCTCTCCAGTGAAGAAAAAGACGTCCTAAAGAAAGCGAAAGTTTAATATAATGCCAGAAAAAAAAGAAAATTTAATTGAACGACCGCCAGTCGTGGTAGTGATGGGCCACATCGACCATGGCAAATCCACGCTTCTGGATTACATCCGCAAGACCAATATGGTGGATAAAGAAGCGGGCGGCATCACTCAGCGCATTTCCGCATATGAAGTGATCCACAAGGATGAAGCGGGTAAGGATAAAAAAATTACTTTCCTGGACACTCCCGGCCATGAGGCATTTTCTAAAATGAGAACGCGGGGGGCAAAAGTAGCCGATATAGCCATCCTCATAGTCTCCGCCGAAGACGGCGTAAAGCCCCAGACGATCGAGGCGTATAAGACGATCATGGAAGCGAAAATCCCATACGTCGTGGCTATAAACAAGATCGACAAGCCGGGAGCCAACGTGGAGAAAACGAAAGCAGAGCTCGCCGAGAATGAAATATACCTTGAAAACTACGGAGGCAAGGTTCCCTTCGCGGAAATTTCCGCAAAGACTGGCGTGGGCGTGGATAATCTGCTTTCTCTAATCAACATCCTGGCTGAAATGGAAAACTTCACCGGCAATCCGGATGAAAATGCCTCGGGCCTGGTGATCGAAGCAAACCTCGACCCGAAGCGCGGCATCGAAGCGTCGCTCGTCATCAAGAACGGCACACTCCGGAAAGGAATGACGGTGGCAGTGGAAGATTCCATTTGCTCTACCCGCATTATGGAAAATTTCCTGGGTAAAATAATAAATGAAGCATCCTTTTCTTCCCCTATCCGGTTGGTGGGCTTCGACAAGATCCCGCAGATTGGAGCCGAATTCAAGTCATTCAATAAAAAAGAAGAGGCGCTGGAATATGCCAAGAGTTTCGGCTCCTTAAGGTCGGACCTTGGGAATTCAAAAAGGTCCGACCTTGTCCCGCCTTCCGATAAAAAAATAATCCCGATAGTCCTCAAGGCCGACGTCTGGGGCTCTGTCGAAGCCATCGAAAAAGAAATAGGGAAAATTGGAAGCGACAGCGCGGAATTCAAGATAGTGCAGAAGGGCGTCGGCCCGGTGTCCGAAGGAGATGTAAAGAATATCGGGACGGGCACCAATGCCATCGTGATCGGCTTTAATGTCAAGGCGGACAAGAACGCGATCGACGTGGCCGAGAAGAACGGAATTGTGATCTCCTTCTTCGACATCATTTACAAGATGGCCGAGTGGCTGACCGAAAAAATGGAGGAGCTCCGACCTAAAATAGAAACAACAGAAACTGTGGGTCAAGCTAAAATCCTGAAAGCTTTCAGCCGCACCAAGGAGCGCCAGATATTGGGGGGTAAAGTGGTCAACGGCCGCATCTCTATGGACGGCCCGGTAAAAATAATGCGTCGAGAGTTCGAAATAGGCCGCGGGAAAATAGTGAGCCTCGAAAAGTCAAAAGTGAAAACGAGAGAAGTTGAAGCCGGGTCGGAATTCGGCATGATGCTCGAGTCTAAGATTGAAGTGGTACCGGGCGATGTCATCGAGTCGTTCAGCGTATCGCAGAAGTAATGCCTAACAGAAACGAAAAAGTAGCGAATTTCATCAAGGAACTCTCAGCGGAGTTCCTGGGGCGCGAGGCCAACCATACCTCGCTCATCACCGTGACGAATGCCACCTGTTCCCCGGACCTCAAGCGCGCCACTATATTCATCACCGTCCTGCCGGATGATAAAGAGGCCACCGCGCTCCACTTCGTGGAGCGGCAATTAGGTGGCATTCGAGGTTATCTGAAAAGCCACATGGAAACAAAAAATATTCCGTTCCTTCACGTCGAGATTGATCGGGGCGAAAAGCATCGCCAAAGAATTGACGAACTATTGAGATAAATTTGCAGTATAAGTATTTACCACTTATAATATAGTAGTGGGTATAAAACACAAGGTTAACGAGAAGTTCTTTGAAAAATGGTCTCCGGATATGGCATATGTTTTGGGGTATATTTACGCAGATGGAAGTTTAAATGACTCCCCCTACATGCGTGGCAAATATATACAAATAACCAGCATAGATGAAGATTCTATACAAAGAATAAAAAAATGGCTGAACTCAGAACATAAAATAACTCGTAAAAAATCAAATTTTATTGGAGGGAAAATCTGTTTTATTCTGAGAATAGGCAGTCATAAAATATATAATGATCTATTTGGGTTTGGCTTATACCCAAATAAATCTCTCACAGTAAATTTTCCCAAAATTCCGAAAAAATATCTAGGTCATTTTATAAGAGGATATTTTGACGGTGATGGTTGTATTTACTTTGAAAAAAGAAAAGGCTCAAAAGAGCAATTAGTTGTAAAAAGAATCCGTACAATATTTACAAGTGGAAGTAAAAAATTTCTAGAAGATATGTCTGTTTATTTGGCGGAAAGAGGGCTGAAGAATGGAAGAATTTACTATAATCAAAGGGCTTTTCAATTAAAATACCCTACGAGTGATTCTATTAAGATATTCCAGCTAATGTACCATAAAACTGGCATTAATTCGTTTTTTATGCGAAAATTCAACATATTCAAAGAATACTTTAAATTACGGCCACAAATGATTAATTTAAAGATTAAAAGGATATTGTCTTACCATAAACAAGACCACGTGGTGAAGTAGCTAACACAGCGGTCTGCAAAACCGCCATACGTGGGTGCAAATCCCACCGTGGTCTCCATAGTTTGAAAACAAAATGTTTTTAAACTATAATTGCCCGGGTGGCGTAATTGGTAGCCGCAGGAGACTTAAAATTTCCCGACCGCAAGGTCATGTGGGTTCGAGTCCCACCCCGGGCACCACAGCTAAATAATTTGCGCCCTTAGCTCAGCTGGTAGAGCAGATCCCTCTTAAGGATAAGGTCGAAGGTTCGATCCCTTCAGGGCGCACTAGCCATAAAGGGATCGAACCTTCGACCTTATCCTTAAGAGGGA